>CAXIBD010000049.1:0-20676 GCA_964022135.1 uncultured Sphingomonadales bacterium
GGCAGCGGCTTTTGATGCCGCCATGCGCAGGTTCGAATCCTGCCACCCCAACCAAATTTCATCACAAGTAAATCTCGGCGGCACTTGTCCGCCCTTTCGCGCGGCGTATACCGCAGTGCCATCAATCCCTGCGCTTTTGCGCTCCGCTCGCTCCCAATCAGCTCGAAGGTCTGCATTGGGCGACTCAAACGGGTCCCGCATTGCTCCTGCCCTGGCCGCTTCACATGTAAAGGCTTGTAAATACACGCCCCAAATTCTGGTCAACTCTCGACAAATGGGAGTAAAATCGAAATCATGCAATCACCTGGGAAAGCGGTCTTCGCCTGGACGAGGCTGGTAGACTGCTGGGAGAGTGGAAATGCGGGTAGCGATAGCGGATCACGATCCGGATATTATCGAGTTTGTGGGTGAAATTGTGACAGAGCAAGGGCACACCTATGTCGGCTATGCAGAGGACTCGGCCCTTGCGGATGCCCTGCTGGGTGACAGATTTGACCTGTTGATCCTTGACTGGAACCTGCCCGGCAAAAGCGGCATGCAGGTATTGCAATGGATGGACAATGCGCTTGATGAGCGTCCGCCGGTAATCATGATGACCAGCCGCACCGCCAAGCAGGATATCAGCGAAGCCCTGAATGCCGGAGCTGATGATTATTTCACGAAGCCCGAAGACCAGCATGTGATAGCCACCCGCATCAACGCCTTGTTGCGCGGAAATACCGGTGGATCGGCGATGGAGAAGGTCGCGGAATATGGCGACTATGTGCTCGACCGCATCGGACAGACGGTCAGGCATGGCGAAAAGGAAATTGCCCTGACGGCAAAAGAGTTCGAGCTTGTCGATCTTATGTTCCGCAATCGCGATCGCACCTTGTCTCGGAGCTATATCATGGAAACCGTCTGGCGCACCAATGCCCCTCTTGCCACCCGGACCCTCGACATGCACGTGTCACGGATCCGGTCCAAGCTCGCGCTCAAGCCGGAAAACGGCTTCCGGATTTTTACGGTCTTCGGTTATGGCTACAGACTGGAGACGCTGGGGAACGCAAGCCAATCAGGTTAGCGGCCCAGCGCAGCTCCTATCGAGTCAGCGCGTAGTAGATCACATAGAACCAGGAGAAAAATCCATGGATGATCGCCCATAAGATCGACTTGTGCGTGGTGAAGCTGATGGCAATCGCCAGCGCGCTGCCAAAACCGACGCCCTTGCTGACGATCTCCTTGCGGACATAGGTTGCGCCCCGTCTCATTGGCGATTCTCCCGGTGCATAGTCTTCTGGACGCATCCGTTCCGGTTTTATCTTGTCCACCACGATCAGGCGGCTTCCCGGGTACGGTCGGACAACTCCTGGTTGAGCATTTCAGCCAGCAGGAAAGCGAGTTCCAGCGACTGTGCGGCGTTGAGACGCGGGTCGCAATGGGTGTGGTAGCGATCGCCAAGCGATGCATCGGTAATCGCCACGCCGCCACCGGTGCATTCGGTGACATTCTGCCCGGTCATCTCGCAATGGATGCCGCCGGCAAACGTGCCTTCTGCCCGATGGACCGCGAAAAAACCGCGCACTTCGGCGAGAATGCGGTCAAACGGCCGGGTCTTGTAGCCACTGTCCGCCTTGATGACATTGCCATGCATCGGATCGCAGGACCAGATGACCGGATGGCCCTCGCGTTTCACTGCACGAACAAGCGGTGCCAGACCGCTTTCCACCTTGTCATGGCCAAAGCGCGAAATAAGGGTCATGCGACCGGGTTCACGCGCCGGATTGAGCGTATCGAGCATTTTCAACAGCGCATCGGGGGTCAGCGACGGGCCGCATTTCATGCCGATCGGGTTGCCGATACCGCGCAGAAACTCGACATGGGCCGATCCCTCGAAGCGGGTGCGGTCGCCGATCCACAGGAAATGGGCGCTGGTATCAAACCAGTCTCCGGTCAGGCTGTCCTGCCGGGTCAGGCACTGCTCATAGGGCAGCAGCAGCGCTTCGTGACTGGTGTAGAATGACGTCGCCTTCAGCTGCGGCACGGTGTCGGGATTGATGCCACAGGCTTCCATGAAGGACAGGGCCTCGCTGATGCGATCGGCCATTTCCTCGAACTTTTTCGCCCACGGGCTGCGCGCCATGAAATCATGGGTCCAGCCATGGACCTGCTTCAGATTGGCATAGCCGCCGGTCGAGAAGGCGCGGAGCAGGTTGAGCGTCGCAGCCGACTGATTATAGGCGCGCACCATCCGTTCCGGATCCGGGTCGCGGCGGCTGCTGTCAAACTCGATTCCGTTGATGATATCGCCGCGGTAGCTCGGCAACTCGACACCATCCTGCACTTCGATATCCGAAGAGCGCGGCTTTGCAAACTGCCCCGCCATGCGGCCGAGCTTGACCACCGGCAGTTTCGAGGCATAGGTCAGCACGACCGCCATCTGCAGTATGACGCGGAAGGTATCGCGGATGTTGTTGGGATGGAATTCCGCAAAGCTTTCGGCGCAATCGCCACCCTGCAGCAGAAAGGCCTTGCCCGCAGCGACTTCGGCCAGATCCTGTTTCAGGCTCCGTGCTTCACCGGCAAACACCAGCGGCGGGTAACTGCCAAGCAGTTCCTCGGCTTCTGCCAATTTGGCAGCGTCAGGATATTGGGGCATGTGCCGCCCTTCAAAATCCCGCCAGCTATGTGCCGTCCAGTTTGTCGCCATCGGAGTGCTCCGCTTCGTTTTCAATAAAATCGAGAGCCTTTAGGCGGGAGTCAAGGGCAATGGCAAGGGAAACCCATTGTTGGTTGCCAGCGAAACTATCGGGAAACAGCCATTGAGCCCTAACTTGCCGGTTTTTTCTTCCAGCTGCCGCTGTTGCGGAATTCGGGCTTGATCTGGCTGACGTCAGGCAGGTTCTGGCCGGCAAATGCGTCGTCGCCACCCCTGGCTCTTGCCTCGCTGCTGTAATTGGGAGCCTGATAGGATCGGGGTGTGCTGATCTCCAGCCCTGGAGCAGGCCGGTCATGTCGGCGGGCGTTGTCAGCTGCCAACGCGGCCTCTCTGTCCGATTTCGCCGCTTCGGCTTCTGCCTTGAGCCGGGCTGACTCATAGGCTTTTTCCAGCGCGATTGGATCGAGCGAGGCGGCTGAAGGCGCGCTGCTGGCAATGTCATAGCGGCGCGGGTTTGGTGCCGGCAACGGCTCCCCTCCGTGATATCGCTGGCTGAAGGCCGCCGCCTTTCCGGCATTGCCCTTCCAGCTGTAAAAGCGATGCGCGCCGACCGTTCCCAGGAATCGCAGGCTGGGAGCCCAGTAGGGGTAGACATAGCTTGCGTGATAATGGGTCGCGGTACCAACCGTCGTGTAACTTTTTCCTGCGAGCGCTTCGGCGGCGACCTTGCGGGCCCGGTCCCAGAAGAATTTCGCTGGCTTGCGGCGCAGCGAACCATCGCAGGTGTACGTGAACTGACAGCCGGTGGCGCGTTCGCTGCCCTGGTAGATCACGCCGCACACGGTGCTCGGATAGCTCGGGTGGCGGACCCGGTTCAGGATGACCTGCGCGACGGCGCGCTGACCGGCATCGGGCTCCATCCCGGCCTCATAATAGATCGCCTGGGCCAGACAGTGCAGCGCCCGGCTATTATCCATTGCCGAGCCGCGAAAGGCGGTGGGCTGGATCCGATGGGCCGGTGAGGCCGAATCATCGAATGACATGTCCGGCAGAGCATCGGCTGATCCCGTTCCCGGGGCGGCCAGAGGATCGACGCCCAGTCCGGCATAATTTTGCGGCACGGCGTAGTCGGGATCAATGAAGTAAAAAGCCGAACCGGCGAAATTTTCCTCGGCGCGTTCGACCGGCTGCAATCGCGGGTCGCTCGGATTGATCTGCTGCGCGTCGACGCTCGATTGGGGCATGGCCGTAGGTATCATGATCAGGCTGATCAGGACAAACGCCGTCATGATTTTTTCACGAACCGTCAGTTTGGCGAATGACAGCCGCGGTTGCGGTGCAGGGGCGCAGTTGGCATCCGACATGATCCGCTCATTTCCCGCATAGTTGCCCGCTGATCCTGCGATGGCCAAGGGTTCCGGCATCATGCCGCCACGACCGTAGTCGGGCAGATGACTGCTCAGAGGTGGGACATAGGGTGGCGGTACGCGCATGAGATTTCAAAATACCTGATTGGGCCCAAGCGGACGGAACGGGCGGGATATAGCCGGTTCGTGAAGCCTCTGCGCGGGGCAAAACAACGCTGTTCCATGATGGGACGCGGGTTGCCGACAGGTTAACCGGTTAACGGGACCTGTCGCTCGCGCAGGTTCACCAGATATTGCGCCACCATATAGCCCGCTATGCCGAATATGATTCCGCCGATAGCCGGCGCGAGTACAATACCATCCAGTCCGTAAATCTCGCGACCGAGCCATAGAAAGGGGACAAGGCCAAGCGTGTTGCGGAGCCAATTCATCGCTGTCGACCAGGTCGGGTGACCCAGATTATTACACGCGGCATTGCCGATAAAGAGCATTCCATTGAAAAAGAACAGCGGGGTTAGCAGCATCGCGAACAGCCAGAATACATGCCGCCCTTCGCCGACGAGATGGAACGCGTCGCTGATCGGCCCGCTGAGGAGATACAGGATTGGCCAGATGATCAATGTGTAGGCAAGAGCGAAAAGGGTTGCCTGCTTGATCGTTGTGCGGACCCGGTCAAACTGCAGCGCCCCGAAATTCTGGCCGATGATCGGGCCAATGGCACCGGAAAGCGAGAACATCAGGCAAAAGGCGACGGGGACAATGCGACCGACAACCGCGAACCCGGCAATCACATTGTCGGAATAGTCGGCGATGAACCGGTAGGAAATGAAACCACCCACCGGCGTCGCAATATTGGTCAGTATCGCCGGGATCAGGATCGCCATGACCGCAGGAATATCCCGGCAAAAACCGGCCAGCGAAAAGCGGTCGAACCCGCCGTAGTCCTTCACGATCGGTGTCATTGCGAACAGTGCCGAGACGATGGCGGCGCACGCGCTGGCGACCGCAGCCCCGTTGATTCCCCAGTCGAAGCCGAAGATGAAAATCGGGTCGAGGATCGCATTGGTAATGCCCATGCTGAGCGTCACGTTCATCGCCCGCCGGGCGGCGCCATGGGCGCGGAGAAACCCGGAGCAGACCATCGCCGCGACGCTGAAGGGCATGAACGGCGCGAAGATCCGGATATAGCCTGTGGCCGCCTGATTGGCGGCGCCATCGGCACCAGCCAGCTCGAGAATGTCAGGCGCGAAAATGAAGAAGAGGACCGCCAGTGGTGCCACCAACATCACGCTCAGCACCAGAATATTGGTGAGATAGCGACGGGCCCGGTCCGGATCGCCCTGACCGATGTGCCGGGATGCTAGCGCGCTGGTGGCGATCATCAGTCCGATATGAAAGGCCGTCGCGAAAAACAGGATGGTCGCGGCAAAGCCCATGGCCGCGGTCAGCGAGCTGTCTGCCAGTTGTGCAATGTAGAACAGGTCGGCGAAGTCGACGATGAACATCGTCAGCAAGCCGATGCTGGCGGTCAGGGACATGGTCGTTATATGCCTAAGCGGGCTGCCGGTCAGGAATATGGCGGGTTGCGTCGCGATATTATCTGTTCCACTGCATGTCGCCTGGCCGGAACTGGCAATGGCGGAGAGATGTTTTTGCCTTATAGGCTTTTGCCAAGGGGTCAAATCATCTCTAGTAGAAAATGATCTTTGGGGAGCATGGGATGATTTATCGAAAAGGACTGATCGCGCTGATGATCACGATATTGGCGGGTTGTTCTGTCGCGGAGGAAGAAAATGCTTCGGCACCTCCCGAACAGGATGTGTTCGAGCGCAAAAATGTGGCACCCGATCCTGCTGACCAAAGTCTCGCGCCTCGAACTGCGGAACAGGCTTTCGCGCGGATCGCGCTCAACTGTATCAACAGACAATATCCCAACAAGATCAGCCATGTGCTGAGCAGCGCCGCCGATGTTGCGGAACCGGCGAAACTCACGCCGGTATTCTACGGCTGTTTCGACTGGCATAGCGCCGTCCACGGCCATTGGCTGCTGACCCGCCTGTGGGGGCAGGGTCTGGTCCCTGAGATGGATGAAGAGATCGCAGCTGCGCTGGCCGCGAATTTTACCGAGGAGAAGATTGCCGGCGAACTGGCCTATTTTAACGGAGAAGACCGCAAGGCGTTCGAGCGGCCCTACGGCATCGCCTGGTTCCTGCAGCTGACCGCCGAACTGCGCGAGATAGCCGATGGCGACGGCGGCAAGGCAGAGCAGGCAAAGGCGTGGCTGGCCCGGCTGGAGCCGCTGGAAGCGGTGATCGTGGGCAATATCAAGGACTGGTTGCCGAAACTGGCCTATCCGATCCGTCTGGGGACGCATAACCAGTCCGCCTTTGCCTTTGGCCTGTTTCTGGATTGGGCTGCGCAAAGCGGCGACACCGAAATGGCCAGTCTGGTGCGCGAGAAGACTCTGGCTTTCCACCGCAATGACCTTGATTGCCCGATGGCCTATGAACCATCGGGAGAAGATTTTCTCTCCTCCTGCCTCATGGTTGCCGACCTGATGCGGCGGGTGATGAACGAAAGCGAATATGCCAGCTGGTTATCGGGATTTTTGCCCAAGATTCCGACCGATGGCAGCAACGATTGGTTGGCGGTTGGTATTGTGAACGACCCGACCGATGGCAAGCTGGTCCATCTGGACGGCCTCAATCTGTCGCGGGCGTGGGCGCTGGAGGGCATGGCATCAGGTCTGCCGGCGGATGATCCCCGGCGCGCATCGCTGCTCGCATCGGCGACCCTGCATGGCGAGTCGGGAGAGAAGTCCGTACGCACACCGCATTATGCCGGCGGCCACTGGTTGGCCAGCTTCGCCACATATTGGCGCACGCGGAGGGGCATTGACAGCACTGGCAGCAGCTTGGGTTCGTGAAGCCCGAGGCAGCAATCCGACCGGCTCCAATGGCCGAGCCCGGGAAGGCCTCTCTGTTTGACCGGTTGTTTCCGGTCAATCGGGATCTCGCGATCAAATCGATATTCGGCGTCTGGAGCGCCTATTTCCTGTTTGTAACCAGCCGCTTTCTATACGTGACGCAGGACAATGTGGAGGCGCTGTTTGTCCAGCGGATCCTGATGACCAGCATCTGTATCGCCTTCACCTGGATGCTTTACCGCTTGCTGATCGCGGTGCGCGGCAGTGGGACAAGTGCCGCGATATTCATGCTCAGCTTGCCCACGATAATCCTGGCCAATTATATCGCAATTCTTGACCAGATCGTATTCAACCACGAGGCGGATCTTTTCGACTTTTCCTATCTGTTCGGGCCGATCGATTTTGCGGAGTTCGACTGGGCCTATATTCTGGATGAGGCGTTCACCCGCTATTTCATTCTGGCGGGCTGGGGCGCCCTGTATCTTGCTCTTTCGCACAGCCAGGATATCCAGCGAATAATGGCACACAGCCGGCAGCTGGAGCGGGTAAACCGGGAGAGTGAATTGCGGGCGCTCCGTTACCAGCTGAACCCCCATTTCGTTTTCAACGCGCTTAATTCGGTCAGCAGCCTGATCATTGACCGACAAAACGAACAGGCCGAGAAACTCGTCGATGACCTGGCCGATTACATGCGGGCGGTATTGACCGGCGGTGTCGAAGATATGATTACCGTGGAACAGGAATTCGACCAGCAGGTCCGCTATCTCGAGATCGAGCGTATGCGTTTCCCCGAGCGACTGCGCTATTTCGTCGACATTGATCCGGCCGCGAGCGACTGGCGCATACCCGCATTGATCATTCAGCCCCTGATCGAAAATGCGATAAAATTCGGCGTTTCCGGAACCGAGGATGCGATAAATATCATCATCTCCGCGCAGATCGAGGGCGATCGCCTGCGGATCCGTGTTGCCAATGATGGCCGGGTCAAAATACCGGCAGGACAAGCGCGTGGGCGCGCGATCGGCACCGGCACCGGCCTGTCCAATATTCAGAACCGGCTCAGGGCATTATATGGCGAAAATGCCTCATTGCTTCTGGCGAACAGCAAGGACGGAATGGCAATTGCGACTATTGTTCTGCCAGACCCGTCGCTGATATTCGAGGATATCTGACCTTGGGTAACCCGCTGCCATCAGTCCTGATTGTGGATGACGAGCCGCTTGCCCGCTCTCGGCTCAAGGCGCTGTGCGAGCGGACCGGACTCTTCGGTGATACCGATCTGGCCAGTGGCGGCCGCCAGGCCCTGGAGAAGATCAGACAACAGCCGCCCGATATCCTGCTGCTTGATGTCGACATGCCCGATTTGTCGGGACTGAAGGTGGCGGAATTTTGCCGGAATCTGGCACGGACGCCGGAAATCATTTTTACGACAGCGCACAGCTCCTATGCGGTGCAGGCATTTCGACTGGAGGCCACCGACTATTTGCTGAAGCCGGTGAAGGAATCGCTGCTGCGCGAGGCTGTCGACCGGGCCATCGCAAATCGCGCGCGCGACGGTGTAAACCGGGAACCGTCTGTGTCCGAGCGTCTGTGGGTGCAGGATGGCCAGGGCGCGCTGCAGCTGATTGTGTCGGATATCGAATGGGTGGAAGCGGAGCGCGATTACATGCGGCTATATTTGCACGGCAGGAGCTATCTGGTGCACCAGTCCATGCGCGCCTTGGAACGCGAGCTGCCTGCCAGCCTTTTTGTCCGCGTCCATCGTTCCATCATCGTGCGGCGGGATTGCATTGCGGAGATCCGCCGCAAGGGTCGGAAACGTTTTGTCATCTTGCAGGACGGCAACCAGCTGCCCATCGGTCCCCGTTATGCGGACCGCATCGTCCCTGGCACTCAGCCCGGACGCTTGGGGATATCCGAGACTGTCACCGAATAGCGCGGCACCGGTGCCGGTTGCGGTAATCCGCCGACATCCACAAAGGTCTGCCGTTCTACATTGTGCGGATGATCCTGGGCTTCCGTCAGAGACAGGACTGGAGCAAAACAGATATCCGTGCCCTCCATCAACTCGCACCACTGTTCGCGTGTCTTGGATTTGAACAGGGCCGTCAGTTTTTCCTTCAGTGCCGGCCATCGTTTCGGATCCATTTGAGCATCGAAATCTGCGTCATCCACAAGTCCTGCGACTTGCCGCAATTTTGCATAAAATTGAGGCTCGATTGATCCGATCGATACAAATTTGCCGTCAGCGGTCTCATAGGTGTCATAGAAATGCGCGCCGGTATCGAGCAAATTGACGCCGCGCTCATCGCGCCACTGGCCAATATTGTGAAAATCGTAGATCATGGCCATCAAAGCGGCAGAGCCATCGGTCATTGCGCAATCGACCACCTGACCGACACCGCCGGTCCGGGCATGGAGGAGGGCTGAGACCATACCGAAGGCCAGCACCATGCCGCCGCCGCCGAAATCACCTACCATATTGATCGGAGGGGTCGGTTTGTCGCCGGCCCGTCCGAAGGCATGCAACGCACCGGAAATGGAAATATAGTTGATATCATGTCCGGCAGCAGCAGCGAGGGGACCATATTGGCCCCAACCCGTCATCCGGCCATAGACCAGTTTGGGATTGTCGGAAAGCAAGACGTCCGGCCCCAGTCCGAGACGCTCCATAACACCGGGCCGAAAGCCTTCGACCAGACCATCTGCATTTTTTACCAGATTCCGGGCAGTTGCAATTCCCTCGTCCGATTTCAGGTCAATGGCGACCAATTTACGGGAGCGGGAGAGGGCGAGGCGTGGGTCCGGCGCCTGGCCGGGCCGATGGAGAACAGTCACCGTTGCGCCCTGATCTGCAAGCATCATCCCGCAAAAGGGTCCGGGGCCAATCCCGGCAAATTCGATGATATTGATTCCGCTTAATGGCCCTGCCACGTTCTGCTCCCGTTTAATCGACTGATTAACGGGTCCTATGCAGGGATGTAATTCTAATCAAGCTTATTGTTGAAGTTCAACCAGACGGCTAGCGAGTCGGCGGGCGCCGGCGCAACGAGACAGGCTTCTGGGATGGTGACCGCAAATAGCTGGGCACCTCTGATTTGGATTGGCCGACTGGTTTTCTGGCCAGCTTCGGATCAATCGGATGATCAAAGGCGACGCCAAATCTGCCTTGGGCGACCCAGGCAACATGTCCGGTGACGCGACCGATATTGCGCAATTCCAGTTCGACCTTGTCACCCCGCTTGGTAAGCACCGGTGCTTCGGCCATCAGGCCGCCGGCGGACAGATTGCGGATGCGTACTTCACCACAATCGTCACCATCCACGATGTGCAATTCCGCTTTCAGAAACAGACTGTCTCGATCGAGTTCCCGTTTCGGGTGCCCGACTGCCTGGCTGTTCATTTTCAGATTATCGTCAAATGGTTCTTTCATGGGCTTCCCGTGGTCGATAATTGTAATGACATGTGTCGCAAACCAAATATTAAAGCGAAATAGGTGCAAATTTGGTTAATATCCTGCGCTTTTTATCGCGGACAAGTGACACGGTTTTCCGGCTCCGTTGACTGTGAACAACGGCTAATATGGGAAAATGCTAATTATTTCGTTTAAGCAGTGAAATCTATCACTGATCGCGGGAAATTTTCTCGTTCCGTTCGTGCGCTTCCTGCGCTTCGACGGTCATCGTCGCAATTGGCCTGGCTTTCAGGCGGTCCAGAGAAATCGGTTCGCCGGTAACCTGGCAATAGCCATATTCGCCGTCCTCGATCCGTCGCAGCGCGGAATCGATCTTGGATGTCAGCTTGCGCTGGCGATCGCGGGTCCGGAGTTCCAGGCCCCAGTCCGTCTCGCTGGATGCCCGGTCATTGAGATCAGCTTCCTGTATCGGCCCGTCCTGCAAATGTGCCAAGGTTTCCTTGGATTCCTCGATGATTTCCTGTTTCCATTTTTTCAGGGCGCGCTTGAAATATGCAAGCTGGCGCTCGTTCATGAACTCTTCGTCTTCACCGGGTTCATAGTCGTCGGGAAGGACCAGTTCTGCGCCGTTCGAGCCATTTTTTGCGGATGCTTTTTTTACCGAGGATGCCAACATACTCTCCAAACATCTTGCCCTACCCGAATCCGGAGGGCTGGACCACATATACGGCGGGCCTATACCCAGCAGACTCTTCGGAAACAAGAAGCAAAATCGCTGTTCTTTCAATAATCCCGAAATCCCGAAATTTCGAATATGGTCAGTGTGATGGCGCACAAATTTCTGTGGCACCATATCAGCCTTGATAGGGTCAAAGCCCCATAAATAATCTGGATTACTCGGGATTGTGCAAGAAACACATCTGAAAGGGTTCCAATTCGGGACATTAACCGTGGATGGATACGAGCCGTTAGCATATTTCTCGATTTTGCGCGGGGAAACAGGGTTAATGTATTTGTGATTTACTGTTTATTCTGTCTTTCTGATGCATGTCGAGACCGCGAAAAAGGCCGTGGGCTTTTGAAGGCCACAGCCTGACCGGTCTGCAGTGGAAGAGAGATGATATTATGTCGGTACGGATGGCTTTGGCAAAATTATGTGCCTGCACTTGCGGCGGGGCCCTGATTGGCGGCGGCGCAGTCCATGTTTCAGAGGCACCAGCGGCTCCATATGTAAAGAAAATGTCGAAAAAGCAGCCGTTGCGCTCACGAGTAGTCAAACGGGGCGAACCTGCGCGCAAGATCAAGCGGACGCGGCGCACTGTGACCAAGACGGATACTGCTTGCCAGCCAACGGTTGTAACCGTCGCGCAGAGCCCGGCACCAATTCCCGTTCCATTGCCTCCCTATATTCCTCCCGCGCCGCCCATTGATGGCGGAGGCGGTTCCATACCGGTCGTGATTGGCGGTAGCGGTGGATATGGCGGCAGTGGCGGCTTTTTTGGTGGCTTTTTCGGCGGCGGCAGCTCGGGCGGTGGCAGCGTAGTGATTTCGTCGACGAGCAGCGGCGGGTCAACAAGCACCTCGTCGGGAGGCAGCTCCACCAGCGGCGGTTCTACTAGCACCTCAACAGGAGGAAGCAGTTCGTCGTCGTCCAGTTCATCGAGCAGTTCCTCGAGCAGTTCTTCGAGTTCTAGTGGCGGTAGTGGGTCGTCCGGTGGCAAGCCCCACAAGCCGGGAGGCCACGAATCTTCTGGTGGCTATGGTTCGTCGGGCTCTTCCGGCAGTTCGAGTTCTTCTTCGTCCAGCTCGGGCGGCAGTTCCAGCAGTACCTCATCGGGCGCGACCGGCGGATCCTCAAGCTTTGGTGGCAGCACCTCGTCCGGCTCCTCGAGCAGTTCGTCCAGCTCCAGTTCCTCGAGCAGCAGTTCCAGCTCGTCATCGGGCGGCAGCACCGGCGGTTCGACCGGCGGTACGGATGTCCCGGCCCCACCGGTTGTGCTGCTGTTTGGTGCAGCAGCGGCGGCTCTCTTTGCCCGTCGCCGCAAGGCGAAGACGGCGGTCGCTGCTTAAGCATTTATTGCGACCAGAATTTGGAAAAGCGGCTGGAGCAATCTGGCCGCTTTTTTCTTTGTGGCCTTGCAAGTGAAACAGACGCTCGGCATAGGCTTTGGCCATGCATGATATAAAATTTATTCGCGAAAATCCGGAAGATTTTGACGCGGCATTGGCGAAGCGCGGTGTTGACCCGGTTGCCCGCAATTTGCTGGCGCTGGACGAGCAGAGCCGTGCGCTGAAAACGGAGCTTCAAAATGGGCAGGCGCGCCGCAACGAGGCGTCCAAGGCAATCGGCCAGGCAAAGGGGCAGGGCGACGAGGAAACGGCACAGGCATTGATGGCTGAAGTTGCCGCGCTGAAAAGCAAGATGCCTGAGGTCGAGGAAAAAGAGCGCGAGATTTCCCGTCGACTGCTTGATATCCTGGCGGCCTTGCCAAATCTGCCGATGGACGACGTTCCGCCCGGTGCCGACGAAAATGACAACGTTGAAGTCGGCCGTTGGGGCGAACCGCGCACGTTCGATTTCACGGCTCGCGAGCATAGCGACATCGGGCCGGCGCTGGGTCTTGAATTCGAAACGGCATCCGCAATGTCGGGCGCACGATTTGCTTTCCTTCGCGGTCAAATGGCAAGGCTGCAACGGGCGATCGGGCAATATATGCTCGATCAGCAGACCGCCAAGAATGGCTTCCAGGAATGCGCGCCGCCGCTGCTTGTGCGCGATGAAGCAGTGTTCGGCGTTGGCCAGTTGCCAAAATTTGCAGACGACATGTTTCAGACCACGGACGGTCGCTGGCTGATCCCTACCGCCGAAGTCAGTCTGACCAACAGTGTCCGCGAGCAGATATTGGATGAAGGGAACCTGCCGATCCGGCTTACCGCCCTGACCCCGTGTTTTCGCAGCGAAGCGGGTTCCGCGGGCAAGGATACCAAGGGACTGATCCGCCAGCACCAGTTTGAAAAGGTCGAACTGGTGACCATCGCCCATCCGGATCATAGCGGCGAAGAACATGAACGGATGACCGCGGCGGCTGAGCACATATTGCAGGCACTGGAGCTGCCCTACCGGAAAATGCTGCTCTGCGCGGGCGACATGGGCGCGGCGGCACGGAAAACTTTCGATCTGGAAGTCTGGCTGCCGGGCCAGGACACCTACCGTGAGATTTCCAGCATTTCCAATTGTGGGGATTTTCAGGCGCGGCGGATGAATACGCGTTTCCGTCCCGAGGGCGAGGAAAAGGGGACCAGATTTGTCCACACGCTCAACGGTTCGGGGCTGGCAGTGGGGCGTACTTTGGTCGCGGTTCTCGAAAACTATCAGCAGGCCGATGGCTCCGTTGCCATCCCGTCGGCATTGCTTCCCTATATGGGTGGCATAGAGAGACTGGAGCCAGCCTGATGCGTATATTGCTGACCAATGACGACGGTTTCGACGCGCCGGGGATGAAAATCCTGCTCGATATCGCATCGCATTTTTCCAACGACATCTGGATAGTTGCACCGTCCGACGAGAATTCGGGAGCGGGACATTCGTTGACCCTGACCCGGCCTCTGCGCATCCGCAAGCGGGGGGACCAGCAATATTCGGTTGATGGCACGCCGACAGACAGCGTTATGATGGCAGTTGCCAAGATCATGAAAGACGGCCCGCCCGATCTCATATTGTCCGGGGTCAATCGTGGCGCCAATCTGGGCGAGGATGTCACCTATTCGGGCACCGTATCGGCCGCCATGGAAGGCGCCCTGGCGGGCATTCCATCCATTGCTCTCAGCCAGGCATACGCGCGCGAGGACATGGGTGCCAATGTCCCGTTTGACGCCGCCGTGCAATGGGGCGAACGCGTGCTGCGTCCACTGATCAAGCAAAGCATGGATTATCGGACGCTGGTGAATATCAACTTCCCGGCGCTCCCGGCGAGTGACGTGAAGGGCGTGCGCGTTGTATCGCAGGGAATCCGTGATTATGGCCGTCTGCAGATCGTCAGCAACCGCGATCCGCGCGGCTTTGAATATCACTGGTTCGGTCTTGGGCCAATGGTGGAAACGCCCGCACACAGCACCGATCTGGAAGCGATCGCCGATGGCTTTGTCTCGATTACACCGCTCCATCTGGATCTCACCCATTACGATTCGATGGATAGTCTGAAGAAGCTCTATCCCTGATTGTCAGCAATTACCTGCGAATTTGCTATGTTTTGGGTGGCAGGGCTGGCAAGCTCCGGTTTTGCTGCTAATAGCGTTCGCCTGAGGGGAAGAGTTGGTTAATGGGGTCATATATGCGTCATATTGCGATCCTGATATTGGTCCTGGGAGCCACTGCCTGCATCCCGCCGGGCCATGACGACTATGCTCCACCGCCCGTCCAGCCGCAATTGATTGCAGATCCCGCCGTTCTGGGAACCGAGCCAGAGCAGGCACCCGTGTCAACATGGCAGGCCGCTCCTGTCACACCCAGCGCACAATATGTGGAATCGGGCACATATATTGTACAGCCGGGGGATACATTGCGCGGCATCGCCAACAAGACGGGTGCGGGATCGCAGATCATCGCGTCAGCCAACGGGCTGGTTGATCCTTATGTAATACATCCGGGCCAGCAGCTCAGAATCGTTGGCGGACGCTATCACACAGTCGCGTCGGGCGAGACCGGGATTGCAATTGCCCGTGCCTATGGCGCATCATGGGGCGAAGTCGTGGCGGTCAACGCGCTGGAAGAACCCTATATTCTGCGGGTTGGTCAAAAATTGCTGCTGCCAGCCACTGCTCCAAGCGATCCGGCCAATTTGACTATTGAACAAAGGGCGGCCGCCTTCAATCTGGATATTGATGATATTGTGACCGGTAGCCAGCCAGCACTGGCCGCCGGTGCGGCTGCCAACGAGCCCTCGGATTGGCGCAAAGCTATCACCCCAAATGCCACCATTGCCACGCCTGTCAGCTTCTCCGGACGGTTCCAGTGGCCTGTCGACGGCACGATCATTTCCACATTCGGCAGCAAGGGTGGCGGCAAGGTCAATGATGGCCTCAATATTGGCGTCCCGAAAGGTACGCCCATCCGCGCTTCCGCTGACGGAGTGGTTGCCTACAGCGGTGACGAAATCGGCGTGTTTGGCGGACTCATCCTGATCAGTCACGGGAGCGGATGGGTGACCGCTTATGGCCACGCCGATAAACTCAACGTGACACGCGGCCAGAAGGTCAAGGCGGGCGATGTTATCGGTCTCGCCGGTGAAAGTGGCTATGTGCAGGAACCGCAGTTACACTTCGAAATTCGCAAGGATCGCAAGCCGGTCGATCCGGCCACCCAACTGCCGAAGCGCGGCTGAACCGGACATGGCAAGCAACAACCGCAAGGTCTCCGACTATTTCACGCTCCGGCGGCGCTCCAGCCTGCCGATCTGGGCCGATATAGCCTGGCGGGTTACGTTCGTTCTGGCGCTTATCGGCATGGCCATTTCGGTACATTATTTTGACCGCAATGGTCTGCAAGACAGTTATGACGGGGACGTCAGTTTCCTCGACGTGGTCTATTTCACGATGATCTCGATCACCACGACCGGCTATGGCGACATAGCCCCCGTCACCGAACGGGCGCGGATGTTTGATGCGCTGGTTGTGACTCCTATTCGGATCTTCGTCGTGCTAATCTTTGTCGGCACGGCCTATAATTTTGTTTTCAAACGAACCTGGGACAATTGGCGCATGAAACTGATTCAAAGCAACCTGCACGACCATATCGTGATCGCCGGCTTTGGTACGAGCGGCAGCGAGGCGGTGCAGGAATTGCTCGCTCGCGGCACCAATCCGGAAGAGATTGTCGTGATCGATTCGTCCGACGATGCCCTGTCGCAGGCCGAGAAGCTGGGTTGCGCGGTGATCAACGGTGATGCCACGCGCGACAATGTGCTGATGAATGTCAAGATATCGCGGGCACGCTCGCTGATTGTATCGGCCGGGCGTGATGACACCAGCATCCTGATCGTACTGACCGCGCGCCATCTCGCCTATCATCTGCCGATCAGCGTATCGATCAAGGCATCGGACAATGAACTGCTGGCGCGGCAGGCGGGGGCGACGACCGTGATCAATCCGGTCAGTTTTGCCGGCCTGCTGCTCGCCGGCAGCTGCGAGGGCGCCAAGATCTCCGACTATCTCAGCGATCTGGCATCCGCCACCGGCCGCGTGAAGCTGGTCCAGCGGGCGGTGACCGAGCAGGAGGTCGGCATGGCGATGAGCGAGGTTGTCGGCTCCGGGCTGGGCGTGCGGATCTACCGCGGTGATGCGGTGTTCGGCTTCTGGGAAGAGGAGGCGACCATGCTGGAGGCTGGCGATATCATTGTCGAGATCATGCCCGGCAACGGATCCGAGAACCGGGTCAAGCAAAAGGTCTGAACCAGCCTGTTCGTTGGTTCATGTTGCACCCGCGAGATAAACGGCTATTCTGGCGGCTCGATGATGGAGCTTGCTGATGGCCGACCCCATACCAATGCCTACCGGGCTTCGCCCGCCGCGCCGCCTGGTGCAGCTCGGCGAGCTGTCGCTGCCGCTCGACCTGATGCGCTTCGGCCTGCAGTGGCCGCGGCTGGTGACGGCGCCGCGCGGCGACGGCCGGCCGGTCTACCTGATCCCCGGCTATGGCGGCAGCGAACTGTCGCTGCGCCCGCTCGAGGCCTTTCTGGGGCGCATCAACTATGACGTCGCCGACTGGTCGCTGGGCCGCAACAGGGGCTCGGTCGACCGCGATGTCGCGCGCTTCACCGAAGTGGCCGAGGCGCGCTTCGCCGGCAATGGCGAGCAGCCGTTCACGCTGATCGGCTGGTCGCTGGGCGGGATCATTGCCCGCGAGGTCGCGCGGCTGTCGCCGCACCTGGTGCGCGAGGTGATCACAATGGGCACGCCGATCATCGGCGGCCCCAAATATACCACGCCCGGCCAGCGCTTTGCCAGATCCTCCAACATCCGGCTCGACCAGTTCGAGCGCGAGGTGCACGAGCGCAACAGCATCGGCTTCGACCAGCCGCTGACCGTCATCTACTCCAACCGCGACGGCATCGTCGGACCCGATATCGCGAAGGACATCTACAATCCGCAGGCCCGTAATATCCGGGTCGACGGCGGGCATCTCGGACTCGGGTTCAACCCCAAGGTCTGGCGGATCATCGCCGACACGCTCGCCGGTCGCGCCTGAGCCGCCGGTCCGGTCAGTTCGCCGCGGCGGCCCGGTCCTTCGGCTTGAGCCAGAGATAGCGGTAGACGCCGAACAGGTTGATCCCGAGCAGGACGACATTCTGCACCGCCAGCGGGTTGTTGCCGTCGAGCAGCGAGCTGGTCACCCAGACGACCGACGATCCGCAGAACAGGACGAAGCCCCATCCGGTGACCCTTGCCCCGGCGTTGAGGGCGACCATCAGCGCGGCGATCATGCCGCTGATGCTGGCAGTCCATCGCAAGGTTTCGACCAGTTCCATATCAAAGCTCCGCTGCTGTTTCACATATCGATGCAAAACCTACGCACCGGCGCCCGAATCGGTCCACCCTCTTCGCTTTTTTTGTTCCGAGCGGGAACGCTTCGCCGCGTCGGGCATTGATAGGGCAAGCCGGGTGTTGTCTTTCCCTCCCGATTTTGGCAGCCCCGGCGTCTTATCCATCCTGTCTAATCTGTCCAACCTCCTGTCATCATTGGCCAAACCAGGCGTGCACTGCGCCCATGGCGATGTAGAACAGCAGCCAGTAGCCGGCGTCGATGAAGAACAGCGCCGGTTTTTTCTGCGAGAACAGATAGTTGGTGCCGATCGCCGGCACGATGAAGCCGAGCGCGACGCCGAAGGCGGTGAGAATCTTGACGCCGAACGACAGGTCCACCGCATAGGTCGCGAAGGTGTGGGCCAGGGTCCACGAGGCAACGAGGCTGAAGGCGAAGGCACCGCCGTAGATCGCGGCCATGTTGCCCTGCCTGATCTGCTCCTCGGTCAGCCCGACCGCGCCCATCCACTTCTTGCCCATGATCGGGCCATACCAGATACCGCCGACGACAAAGCCCGCCAGCGCGGCCAGCACGACCGCGATCCAGTTCACGTCGAATATGTTCATATCATCCTCCCAGACATGCGACGGCCCGGTTGCTCCGGGTCCCATGCGAAGCGAAATATAGCACCAATCGGTGCCGCGGTCCATTTGGCGGCAAAGCCGGCGATCTGTTCGCGGATGCGGTTGATATTCGCCTCGTCGACCGGCGGGACCGGCACGAGCGAGGCGGCGCAGGCGGCCGCGATCGCCGCCCGAAACGTGGCCGCGTCGGTGCCGCCGCTCCAGTGATCGGCCTCGAAACATTCGACCAGCCGCTCCGCCTGCAGCAGCTGGACGATATGCGGCTCCGGGCTGTCCGCCCGTTTGGCGCTGGCATGACCGGCATCCCTGGCGATCTGCTGGATAGCCCCGATCGCGGTGCCGCTGGCGACATGGCCCCAGAAGCCGTCGGCCAGAGGCAGTTCCCGTTCGACGAAGAAATGCACCGCGTCGTGCGGGATCATCCCCTTCTTCGGGAAGGTCGACGTCTCCTCCGAGCCGTCGGCGCGGCGGATGCGGATCCAGTCGCGGTCCGAGCCCTTGCTGATCTCGATCTCCATCCCCGGATGATAGGTCCGCATATTAGCGGTGACAAGAAGGCGAATTGCGCCTAAAGGCCGCGCCCTATGGCTACCCAAATTCCCTCTCCGCCCAAAGTCGGCATGGTTTCGCTCGGCTGTCCCAAGGCGCTGGTCGACAGCGAACGGATTCTGACGCAGCTGCGTTCGGACGGCTATGACCTGTCGCCGGACTATGCCGGCGCCGATGTCGTGCTGGTCAATACCTGCGGCTTTCTCGACAGCGCCAAGGAGGAGAGCCTCGAGGCGATCGGCGAGGCGATGGCCGAGAATGGCCGGGTGATCGTCACCGGCTGCATGGGCAATGAAGCCGACCTGATCATGAAGCGCTTCCCCGATGTGCTCGCCGTGACCGGCGCGCATCAGTATGAAGACGTGGTGACCGCGGTGCACGCGGCGGCGCCGGCGGCGCGCGGCGCGTTTGTCGACCTGGTGCCGGAGGCCGGCCTCAAGCTGACCCCGCGCCATTACAGCTATCTCAAGATTAGCGAAGGCTGCAACCATCGCTGCGCCTTCTGCATCATCCCGAGCCTGCGCGGCGATCTGGTCTCGCGCCGGCCCGACGCGATCCTGCGCGAGGCGGAGAAGCTGGTCGAGGCGGGCACCAAGGAACTGCTGGTGATCAGCCAGGATACTTCGGCTTACGGTGTCGATATCCGGCACCAGTCGCGGGTATGGAACGGACCCGTGGGGCAGGGCCGTGAGGTCCGCGCCCATATGACCGATCTCGCCGCCGCGCTCGGCGAACTCGGCGTGTGGACCCGGCTGCACTATGTCTATCCCTATCCGCATGTCGACAAGGTCATTCCCCTGATGGCCGAGGGCAAGATCACGCCCTATCTCGATATCCCGTTCCAGCATGCCGCGCCCAATGTGCTGAAGCGGATGAAGCGCCCGGCCAACGAGGCCAAGGTGCTGCAGCGGGTCAAGTCGTGGCGGGAGATCTGCCCCGACCTGACGATCCGCTCGACCTTTGTTGTCGGCTTTCCCGGCGAGACCGAGGAGGATTTCCAGTATCTGCTCGACTGGCTCGAGGAAGCGCAGCTCGACCGGGTCGGGGCGTTCCGCTTCGAGCCCGTCGAGGGGGCCGCCGCCAATCTGCTCGACGGCCCGGTGCCGGAAGAGGTCAAGGAAGAGCGCTACCAGCGGATCATGGAAGTGACCGCCCGGATCAGCGCCGCCAAGCTGCAGGCCAAGATCGGCCGGACGCTGCCGGTGATCGTCGACGAGATCGGCGAGCCGGACGAGGATGGCGATGTCGGGGCGACGGCGCGGTCGCAGGCCGATGCGCCGGAGATCGACGGCAATGTGTTCCTGCGCAATGTCAGCGCGGACCTGGCGGTCGGCGATATTGTCGACGCGGTGATCGAGGATGCGGACGAGCATGATCTGTTCGGGGTCGGGGTTTAGTTCCCCGTCATCCTGAACTTGTTTCAGGACCCCTCGAGCCAAACACCGAACCAGCGGGCCAAGAGTAACGAGGTCCTGAAACGAGTTCAGGATGACGAGTGTACTTTCAGCTCCTGAAGGCATTATCGAGCCCCTCCTCTTCAGAGGAGGGGTTGGGGTGGTGGCGATGCGCCAGCATCGCTCGCGCCAGCGAATGACGGTGATGCCGAGGGGAATGAACG
>CAXIBD010000050.1:0-20656 GCA_964022135.1 uncultured Sphingomonadales bacterium
CCCGCACTATCGCAAATGCTTCATCGAGAAGGCCGCCCGCGCCAGCCAGCAGGCCGACATCGTGATCGCCAACCATGCGCTGGTGATGGTCAATGCGGCGCGGGGACGGGAGCAGCAGAACCGGCCGACGCGACTGATTTTCGACGAGGGGCACCATCTGTTTGACGCCGCCGATTCGATGTTCGCCGCGCGGCTGTCCGGCCAGGAAGCGATCGAGATCCGCCGTTGGGTGATCGGGCCGGAATCGAAGAATCGCGGCCGGCGCCGCGGCCTCGCCGCGCGGCTCGCCGATATCGCCTCCTATGACGAGGAAGGCGGCCGGGCGATCGAAAGCGCGCGCCTGGCCGCCGAGGCGATGCCCAGCGACGGCTGGCTCCAGCGACTTGGCGAAGGAGAGCCCTATGGCCCGATCGAGGCCCTGCTGCACGAGGTCCGGGCAATGGTCTTTGCCCGCGACGAGAGCCAGAGTGCTGATGCCGGCTATGGTCTCGAGACAGAGCTTTCGGACGTCGAGGGCCCGATGATCGACGCGGTCGCCACCGCCGCCGAAGCGATGGATGCATTGCTCCGACCGTTGGTTCGCCTTGGCCAGCGCATCGAGCATCTGATCGAGGAAGGCCCCGACTGGATGGATGCCCCTGCGCGGGCGCGGATGGAAGGGGCGCTGTCGAGCCTCGGCTGGCGTTGTGATACCCTGTCCGGCTGGCTCTCGCTGCTGTCGCGGATTGGCGGTCCGGCCGATCCCGATTTTGTCGACTGGCTGATGATCGACCGGTTCGAGGGCCGCGAATATGATATCGGCATCTGCCGCCATTGGCTCGACCCGACGATCCCGGTCACCGAGGTCGTCACCAAACCGGCCCATGGCATCATGATCACCTCGGCGACCCTGAAGGGTGGCGGCGGCTGGGAAACCGCGCGGGCGCTGAGCGGCGCCGTGCATCTGGACCATGCACCCCGGGAATTCGAGGTGGCCAGTCCGTTTGACTATCCCAACCAGGCGAAGGTGATCATCGTCACCGATGTGAAGCGCGGCGACATGGCAGGGCTGGCCGGCGCCTACGCGCAGCTGATCGAGGCCTCGGGCGGCGGCACGCTCGGCCTGTTCACCGCGATCCGCCGCCTGCGCACCGTCTATGCGCGGATTGCCGACCGCATGGCGCAAAGCGGGCTGCCGATCTACGCCCAGCATGTCGACCCGATCGACACCGGCACACTGGTCGACATCTTCCGCGATGATCCCAAGGCCAGCCTGCTCGGCACCGATGCGCTGCGCGACGGGGTCGATGTGCCCGGGCAGAGCCTGAGGCTGGTGGTCATGGAGTCGGTCCCCTGGCCGCGCCCTAATATTCTCCATCGCGCCCGGCGCTTGGCCGGCGGCGGTAGCGCCTATGACGACCGCATCATCCGCGCCCGGCTGGCGCAGGCCTTTGGCCGGATCATTCGCCGTGCCGACGACCATGGCCATTTCGTGATCCTCTCTTCCGCCTTTCCTTCGCGCCTGCTCTCCGCCTTTCCGGAAGGGACCCCGATCGAACGGATGCCGCTCGACCAGGCTCTGGCGGAGATCCGCAAGGCCAAAATCGAAATGCGCCAATCCGGTCTTTCAACTGAAACAAGTTTGATGCATGGCAATCCGCAATGAAAAAACTCACGCTCCTGCGCCACGCCAAATCCAGCTGGGACGACCCGGTCGAACGCGATTTTGATCGCCCGCTGAACAAGAAGGGCAAGCGCGCCGCAGCGGTGATGGGCCGTTTCATCCGGAGCAAGGGTCTCAACTTCGATCAAATCCTCGCCTCCCCCGCCGTCCGGGTGATCGAGACGCTGGAGAATGTCGAGGAAGCCAGCGGACAGGCGATGGAACCGACATGGGACCGCAAGATCTACCTCGCCTCGTCGGCTACCTTGCTGGACGTATTGCGTGGTGCCCATGCCGATGCTGATCATATTCTCATGGTTGGCCATAATCCCGGTCTCGAAGATCTGATTTTCGACCTTGTTCCCGACGACGGGACATCGCCGGCGCGCGATGAGGTCGAAACCAAATATCCGACCGCCGCGCTGGCCGAGATGACGCTCGCTATCGACAGCTGGGCCGATATCAGCGAAAAATGCGGCAAGCTTGACCGCTTCACCCGACCGCGGGATCTCGACCCGGAGCTTGGCCCGGATTACAACTAGACGGGCTGGACGCAATTCTGTTGCCGATAGACGGCAATTCCGCATTGCCAGCACAATTCGATGATAGCACGATCAAGGCCCTGTCCGGTCACGGGTTCAGGCGAGGAAAATGTTCTGCTCGATAGGATATGATTCCGGCGTATTCCCGCCACTGGATCAAGGAACATTGCCATCGCCCATTTTTCGGCCCGCGCTTCCTTCGCCCTGTTGGCAATGCCATTCCTGCTGATTGTATCGTCCGCAAAGGCCGAGGAGACTAATCCGGCCGCTGGCGAAGCCGAACGATGGTCGATTCTGGTTACCTATGGCGAAGACGATTGCCCCGAATCCGTCGACGGAGAGATCGTGGTTTGCGCGCGCCATCCCGAAGAGGAAAGATACCGGATTCCCAAGGCCGTTCGGGACAGGGAAAAGGAAGAGGAAGCGCATTATGCCATGTCCTGGACCGCGCAGTTTCAGAACCACGAGGACGAGGCACGACTGGGGCGCCCGAACAGCTGCTCCACGGTTGGAACCAACGGCTTTACGGGCTGTCAGGCCACCATATTGCGCCAGTGGTTCGCGGAGCGTAATGTCGACAGCATTGAAAATTGAACCTTCATCGCCAAAGGCAGCCGATATTCGCTGTCGTCGAGGCTAGGCTTGGCTGAGCGCCTGTGAAAGCCGATCGCGGATCGATTTCAGTTCCGCCAGGATCAGGCTGTTGTCCTCAAGACCGTCTGCTGCCAGAGGCAGGGTTTCCGCGAACAATTGTGGCGCATTTTCGGCCATTTCCGGTCGCTTGCGCCGCGAGGCGAGAAACTTGCGGGCGCCCTTGATCGTATAGCCTTCTTCGTTGAGCAGCCGGTTGATCAGCTTGACCGTCTCGACATCCTCGGGGCGATAATGGCGCCGTGCGCCAGCCCGCTTGAGCGGGGTCAGCATTGCGAACTGGTCTTCCCAATAGCGCAGGATATGAGGCTTAATGTTAAGCTCTTTGGACAGCTCCCCGATCGTCCGGAAAGCCCCTTGTTCCTTGGTCATACTCTACTCCCCCGGTGCGCCGGGCCCATTAACCTGCGGCGATAATCCTGTCACGCATCGTTTGGCTGGCACGGAAGGTCAGTACCCGGCGCGGTGCGATCGGCACTTCAATTCCGGTCTTGGGATTGCGGCCGGTGCGTTCGCCCTTGTCGCGCAGAACGAATGTCCCAAATCCGGAAATCTTCACATTTTCACCACTGACCAGAGCTTCGATCATGTGGTCCAAAATCGATTCCACCATGACCGCGCTGTCGGCACGGGAAAGTCCCACCTGCCGGTTCATCGTATCGGCAAGATCCGCACGAGTCAGGGTGTTCGTGTAGTTCATCACAAGATCTTCCATTAAGAGATTGAAAAACAGTCGGGCTATAATGCAGATACTGGCTTTTGTAAATGTCGAGAGCGAAATTACGAGTAGATTTCAGCCGACTAGCCCGATAAGCGGAACGGATGACCGATACACATGCTCAGCCCGTCGCCCTGTCCGAACTGCTTGATCAATGCGGACCCGGCGGACCCGACCATCCCGTTGCCCTGCCCCAGAGCTGGACCCAGGGGCGCACCGCCTTTGGCGGCCTTTCGGGCGCGCTGGCCTATCACGCCGCGAGCCATATCGAACCCGAACTGCCACCCCTGCGGTCGGCACAAATCGCCTTCACCGGCCCCCTGTTCGGAACATTGACCGCGAAGACCGCCATGCTGCGCCGCGGCAAGAGCACCGCCTTTGTGCAGTCGGAAATTTTTGGCGACAAGGGCCTCGGGCTGCACTGCAATTTCATCTTTGCCGCGCCGCGTGCAACCGAGGTGAAGGTAGCGGATATTGGCGAACCCGATTTCCCGCCGCTCCCCGGTGAAGCGGACCTGCACAGCGGCCCACCGCAATTTTTCACCTCGAACATGGAATATGTCGGCAAGCGGATCGACACCAGCACCAAGACCAACCGCCTGACCCGCTGGATGCGACTGAAACAGCGCGCCGGACTCGACCCGGTCGCGGAAATCCTCTGCATGTGCGACAGCCTGCCGCCCTCGGTCATGGGTTTGCTCGACCAGAATGCGATGGTCAGCTCGATGAACTGGCAGGTCAACATCATAGCGGAAGAGCTGGCCACGGACGACGGCTGGTGGCTGATCGATTCCCACACCCATCACGCCGATCATGGTGCGAGCAGCCAGTATATGAGCATCTGGAACAGCCGCCGCGAACTGATGGCGACGGCGATGCAGAGCGTGGCCTATTACGCCTGATGGCAGCGGCGACAAACCAGCGGCACAAGCCCGGTCTCGCCGTTATCGGTACGGGTATTGCCGGACTCTCCGCCGCCTATCTGCTGAAAGACAAATATCGCGTCACCGTCTTTGAAAGCCAGGCGCGCGCAGGAATGGGCGCGCATAGCGTCGATTATGTCAGCAATGGCATCACTCGCCGGATCGACATTCCGCTGCGCATCTTCTGCCGCGGCTATTATGAGAATCTGTTCGCGCTCTACCGGCATATCGGCGTCGAGATCGTGACCAGCGACCACAGCGGGATATTTGCCGACGAGGCCGGCGATATCATGCTGCATTACGGCAATATCCGCTGGCGAAAGTCGCAGATTTCCTATCTGAAGGGCCGCAGCTGGCTCCGCCCGGGCGCATGGACCCTGGGTCTTGCAGAGCCGCAGGTTTTTTGCCCGGGCGAAGCGGGATATCGGCCGGGACGGTCTGGCCGATATGTCCTTCGGAGAATATTTGCAGCAATCTGAAGCCGGTCAGGCCTTTGTCGAGACCATCCTCCTGCCGATGCTGTCGGTGACCTGTACCTGCGACTATAGGGCGGTGCGCGCCTATCCGGCCGATATCATGCTGGAATATCTGACCTGCGGCATCCACGAGATCGGAATCATGAGCGCCGCCAAGGGCGTAGAGGATATCGTGCCGCGGATGCTGGTTGATGTCGACCTGCGGACCAACAGCCCGATCGCCGCCATTGAACCGGCTGGCGAACAGCTTCGGGTCGTCACCGGCGCGGGCACGGACCAATGCTTTGACCAGGTTGTGATTGCCGCTCAGGCGCAACAGGCAGCGGCGATGATTTCCGGATTTGACGACCGTCGGGCATTGCTCAACCGCATTCCTTTCGAGCGGTCCAGCATGAGCGTCCATACCGATCAGCAGATCCTGCCGGCGCCGGCGAAGCGTCTTTCGCCGGTCAGCTATCACGTCCCGCATGTCGGCAGCCGTGCCGAGGTGTCGGTCGACCTGACCAAGGCGATTGCCCGCCTGTCCGGTCAGGAAACCGTGTTCCAGACCTGGAACCCGATGCGCAGGATCGCCCCCAACCGGGAACTGGCCAGGGTCGATTTCACTCGGCCGACCGTTACCCGTGACAGCCGCGAGGCGGTCAGGGCCTTGCAGGCAAGCCAGAGCCAGCCGGGCAACCGGCTGTGGCTCTGCGGATCCTATATGGCGGAAAAAATTCCGCTGCTGGAGGCCGCGGTGGATTCATCAGTGAAAGTGGCCGAACAGCTGGGGGCCCCCATCCCTTGGAGAGCCGACCCAGCCGCCGCGGCGACCTGAAGGATGGCAGAATTTCACGACCTTGCAGAACTGGCGCTCAACCGCGATGGCCAGTCCTGGGGCAATCTGGGATATTGGCAGAACGCCGGGGACTATTCCGACGCCTGCCGAGCGCTCGCTCTCCTGCTCGGGGAGCAGGCCGGGCTGGATCGAGAGTCGACAGTCTTTGACGCCGGCTTCGGATGCGGCGATCAGCTGCTGCTCTGGCTCGACCATTTTCATGTGGCCAAGGTCCGCGGCATCAACCTGTCCCGGAGCCAGACCGACAAAGCCCAGACCAGGCTGACAAAGGCTGGCTATCCGGACACCGCTGCCGCGATTATGCAGGGCAATATCAACGATCCCAGGCTCTGGGGCGCTGCCCTGCACCGGGACAAGCCGAGCCACGTCCTTGCCCTGGATTGCGCCTATCATTTTCCCAGCCGGGTGGAATTTTTCGCTCTTGCGCAATGGCATCTTGCACCGTCAGGCACGCTGGCTCTGACCGACTTCATGCTGTCGGACTGTTACCATACCGAGGCCATGGCCCATCGCCTGCTGCGCTGGATGCTGAAAATCTCGCGGATCGCCGAAGCCAATATCGTCGACAAAGACCGCTATCGGCTCGAGCTGCAGGAATCCGGTTTCGAAGATATCCGCATGACCGATATCAGCGACGATGTCATGCCGGGACTGGCTCAATACGTCCGGAAGCTGCGGCAGGACAAAGGCGCCGCCGGAGGTGGCAAAAAGCCGGGATGGCTGGGGCTGCTCAAATATCGGGTGACCGGGACGTTTCTGGAATGGGCCCATCGCCGGTCGATCCTCCGCTATTGCGTGATCTGCGCCACCAAAGCCGGATGACCGGGCCATCCGGGTGCCGATCAAATCGCTTGCGAAACTCATTCCTGCCCGCCATCCTGCTGCATATCCACAGGCGATGCCCCCGGGGCCAGACGAAAGGACAACAGCGCGATGAGCGAAGACGATCTGCTCGAAAATTATCGCCGGGCCTATAACAAGAAGGTCGGCTTCGGGCATCGTCCGGCGCTGATCATGATCGACTTCTGCCAGGGCTATTTCGATCCCGAGTGCGATCTCTACGCCGACGTGGAAGATGCGCTGGCCTCCGCCCTGCGGGTGCGCGAGGCCGCCCGGTCGGCCAAGATCCCGGTTATCCTGACCAACGTCTCCTATCATCCCAGCGCCATAGACGGCGGCCGCTTCTTCGAAAAGGCGTCGCCGCTGCGCCATTTTATCGAGGGCAATCCGATGGCGGCCTTTGCCAGCGGAATGGAACCGCGCGCGGAGGAACTGGTCATTACCAAGCAATATCCGAGCGCCTTTTTCGGCACCTCGCTTGCCTCCACCCTGACCGCCATGGGAATCGACAGCGTGCTGCTGACCGGTCTGACCACCAGCGGCTGTGTCCGGGCGAGCTGCGTCGACGCGATGTCGCACGGCTTTCGCACGGCCGTCGTCGCAGATGCCTGCGGCGACCGGCACACGGCCCCGCACGAGGCCAATCTGTTCGACATGGACGCGAAATATGCCGATGTCGTCAGCGAAGAAGAGACGATCCGCTTCCTGCAGCAGCTGAACGCGTGAGCACGCTCTATATTGTCGGGCGGATACTCGAGCCGCGGCTGATCAAGTCGCTCTTTCGCAAGACCTTGGCGGGCATCCCGCTGACCGGCAGTGCCAAGCCCGCCGACCAGGTCGAGGCCTAGCCTCCAGACCGTCCAGAGCCGTCACGGAGCATATTCGGCGCGACCCAGCCTGCGCACGAGCGAAGTGGCAATGCCGCCATGCCCGACTATGGATCCGCTTCCTACCGCTCGTCGCTATCGCCGCCTGCTCCCCCGATCAGATAGAACTGTTTTTGCCGGCCATCCAAATATTGCACCGTATCGCCATCAAAAAACGCATCTTCTTCTGTCCTGAAGGATATTCTCTGATTGTCCCATTCGGGAACCGGCACTGTGGCGCTGAGTTCGATCGACCAGGCCGTGTCGGGACGCACGGCATATTCTCCGCGCGGACCGGCGCTCTGGTCGTCCCAGAAACCGATCGCGGTGCCGGCGCCGTGGCCATGATAGCCAATCGGATGCGAATAAATGCTGGGCTCCAGCCCCAGCGCGATTGCCTTGGCACGCGCCCTGGCCAGAATCGCATTGCCACTGTCTCCTGCCTTGAACGAGGACGTCAGGGCATCCTGGATCCGGTTGCTGGCAGCCAGGCCATCGCGCAGGCCTTTTGGCGCCCCGGTCTCGCCCTGACGCAGAACATAGGCGTTCTGCTGGGTGTCGGTGTTCAGACGGAGATAGGTAATGCCGAAGTCTGTCCAGATCATGTCGCCGCGCTGGATGACGGTATCGCCGTCCAGCATGTCGTCCACGCCGCGCCGACTGATGGCTACCGACGGCTGGAACCAGGTATCGAGCCCCAGTTCGGCAATCCTTTCGCGGAACCACCAGACCAGGTCGTCGGTCGTGGTCACGCCCGGCGTGATCACACGATCCGAAAGCCCTTCGCCGATAATCGCGTGCGCCAGCGAGACAATTTCAGGATAGCGCGCCATTTCGGACGGCGTTCGCGTCTCCAGCCAGCGTACCGCCAGCACTTCATCGCGGATGACCCGTGATTTGAGCGCGTCCGGCAGCGCCGCCATCATCTCGTCATGAGCGCTCAGCGTCATGCCGTCGGCATAAGCCGTGAGCTTCGAGGAATTGATCGCGATCTTGCGCGGGTTGCGTTCGGCGATGATCTCGGCCAGCCGGCGCCACTGGTCAGGCCGCGATTCCGGGGTCCAGGCGGCCTTGAACAAATCCCCCAGGCCGTAGCGGCTGACCGTGAGCCGTTCGATGGACTGGCCGTTACCCGGATCGAAGAACACCAATATGGTGCGGCGGCGTGCCGAGAAGCTCTCGGCGTCGAGCATCGACGCCACCACCGGCTCCTCGAAATTCTCGCGCGCCACCAGAACCCACATGTCGACGCCCTGTTCGCGCATGATCCGGGGCACGATCGTGTCGAGACGCTCATCCAGCCATTTGTCGACCAGAGCGGCGCGATCACGAAGCGGCAGCACGGCCGGATAGGCGGTCCTCTCGGCGCCACCCATCGCGGCGGCCGGCATGGCCGGCATCGAAAGCATAGCTATGCCAAGCAGCGCCGTGAGAGACGACCGGACAAATCTTTCCGATTTCGAAAACCGAAAAAACCTCGGCAACTTTTCATATCGCATCGTGCTGCACAGGACTCTCAACATTTATCCCCTTTTTGAGCGCTTTGATATTTGCGCTTGTCTCCAGTTCGCTCTCTTGTGCGGCAAAGTTTGCCGATCGTCCAGCCGCTGCTGAACGGTTATATTTTATCCGAACGCGAGTTGTTCGGATGGAGGATTGTTCCGCCGTGGCTTTTCCGGCTATGTGGTTCGGGCTTGATGTCGAAGGGTCCCCGCGGCACCTCGACTCAATCCGGCCGCGCCAGACACATGGGCGGTATCTGGGCCAAGTCGGGGTCCTGTTTTTTGACGAAGGGAATGACCAGAAATGCTGATCGGATTTTTGGCGGCGATTTCGGCCGCCGTGGCTGTCGCAGCAGGCGCGTTCGGGGCGCATGCCGCAGCAGGCCAGCAAGAGGCCGAATGGCTGCGAACCGGCGGGCTGTATCAACTGATCCATGCCGTTGCAGCCCTGGCGATCATGGGCATTGCCAGAGGACCGGCGATGGTGCTTCTTGTCGGCTCCGCCATCTTCGCGCTGACATTATATGCGATGGCGCTTGGCGCCCCCCGATGGCTGGGCGCCGTGACGCCCATTGGCGGCACGCTGCTCATCGGCGGATGGCTGTGGGCCGGCTGGATGTATTATCGCGGTTAGAGTTTAAATCTGGGGATGGATCTCGGGCAGGAGCGGATAGAATTCGGCTCTCTGACGGTCGTAGGCGGGCGGCCGACAGAGAGCGACCGCAAGCTCTCCGGGTGCCTGGCTCGAGGTAAGCGGTTGCAAGGCAACAGCGCTGCCGGGTGCGGCCAGCGGGGGCTCTAGAACGAGTGGTGTTCCCGGCATCGGCAAAGCGGGCAAAGTCTCGGCAGTGGTGCTTCAATCACCGATCATTGCTGGACCGGGACGATGCCGCCACGCCCGGCTCACGGTTCGAACGGCGCCTCGCATCGGAAGCTGCTGGCCGCCGCCGTCGATCCGAAACCGCGATAGACCGCCCGCTGCGGATAGGGGCAAAGCGGCCGCTGCATATCGATCTTGCCGACATCTTCGCTGGAGAATTTTGTCGCAATGACGCGGTCGGGGGCTTCGCCCTTGTCGGCCCAGGCGATGAGGGCAGAGAAGAGGTCGTGCTGCGGATCGTCGGATGGGGGACGGGGCGGTATACCCAGCGTTGCGTTGAAAGAATCCGGGCCGGCTCCTCCCCCGCAATGCATCATGCCGGGCGCCATGAACAATCGCGCACTGTCCGCCAGTTTCGCCGCGCCCCCCATCTCCCTTGCGTGGCGGTCGAAGAAGGCAACCGACTGGCCGGGCGGCACCAGCGTGTCGGCATAGCCGTGAAAGACGATCAGCTTGCCGCCACGGCCGGCGAAAGAGGCAAGGCTGCCGCGTGTCGCATCATTCACGATCGGGGCCAGCCGGGCATCGACGATCGGCATGTCCCGGTCAAAATCGAAGTCTCGCCAGTTCCAGTCGGAACCGAGCGCCCATTTGAACAAGGCGCTGAAGGGTGGCTGATCGGCAATCGGCTTTTGCAGGAAGGACCAGCCGAAGATGTCGGGCATCTCGCTGCCCGGCAGCCAGCCGTAAAAGGTCGGCTTGCCGTCGCGATCTGTCGGACCGGAATAGAAGGCACGCGCGGTCGCGACTTCGCCTTTGGTCAGGCAGCTGTCGGCGGCCGCGCCCTTGCATTGAAGAACCTGCGGATCGAACTTGCAGCTCATGGGCTCCGCGATGAAGCGGTCACCGGCAAGCCCGTTGCCCTGTTTCCAGCAAGTGGCGATGGCGGCCTTGTTGAGCAGCTTCAGCTTTGCGTCCGAAAGCAGGCCACCGGGCTTGCCGTTCGCCGCTGCATAGTCCCAGAGGACAGCGGCATGACCCCAAGTGCGGTTCATGACCGGCGCGCCGACGAGGATGCCGTCGTAATCGTCAGGATAGTAAAGCGCCTCGACCAGGCCCATCTGCCCGCCGGTAGAGCAGCCTGTGTAATAGGATTTCCGCGCATCCTTGCCGTAAAAGGCCCTGGTTATCGCCTTGCCGATGGTTGTCATGGCATGGGTGGACAGCCGGCCCCAGTCGCGCCACTTGACAGGTTTGCCGATCAGGGCGTCGCCGTCCAGCGGCGAAGCCGGCGCGGTTCCCGCATCGGTGGTCGCGGTGGCAAAACCCCGGCGCAGCCCTTCGACCATGCCCGAATAGCCGAGCGCGAATGTGCCCCCGAAGCCGCCGCTGCCATTGCCATGGAAGACACCGGTCCAGCCCTGCGCCGGCAACCAGAGCTCGACTCCGATGTCGGAGCCGGGTTCGGCCCGCACGCGCGCGACGACGCGGCAAAAACTGCGATAGCCGGGGACCTCGCCCGCTATGGTCTTTTCGGCAGCCTTGGCCGGAACAAGCATCGCGCTTTCGATAGTGGTGTCGGCAAGCTTCAGCCCGGCGAGCACAGTGCAGCGCGCCTGCGCATCCCCGGCCGGCTCCCTGCCCTGAGCCAGAGCCGTGCCCGGCGCCGTCCAGGCGATCGCGATTGCCGCGAGAATGGCGAAACAGTGCTTGGGTTTCATGATCCTCTCCCATCTTCCTGACATTTCTTTAGCCTTGCTCACGGGGCGGTAACCGGCGACGAGCGCTGGATCAGCCGAGCGAGCCACAGGAACAGCAAGGCAGCGATAACATACATGGGCGCCAGCGCGTAATATGCGGCCTGCAGGGCGTGCTCGCCATAGCTCGGTAGGAAGAAGTCACTCGCCATGCCGACATAGGTCGGCCCAAGGCCAAGGCCGATGAAGTTCATCACCAGCAGCAGCAGCGCCCCCGAGATAACGCGCCGTTCCGGCGCCACCTCGCCCTGGACGAAGGTGACCGTCGCCGAGAGGAAGAAGGAGTTGAGGAACATCGGCACTGCAAGGAACACCAGCGCCACCTCCCAAGTCGGCGCCCAGACGAAACCCAGAAAAAAGGGCAGTGCCAGGACGAGCGAGGCGGCGGGCACAGTGGCGAAAGCGGTCTTGCTACGGCGCGCGAACCGATCGACGATGCGGCCCGAGGCATAGATGCCCGCGCTCATCCCGATCCCGACGACAAGCGCATACCATATCGCGACGTCCTGCAGGCTCATTCCCTTCTCGCGCATCAGGAACAGGACCGTGAAGTTCAGCAGGCCATAGGTGATGAAATTGCCCGCGCCGCTTGCCACCGAGGCCATCAAAAGGAGCGGATTGCGGAAGAATTGCGAGATGGTAGCGACAAAGCCTTCGCGGGCCACCTCCGACACGACTGCCACCGGAAGAGCATCAGCTTCGCCGCGCTTGGGTTCCCGGACGGTCAGATAAACCACTACTGCGGTCACCACACCGATCGCGCCAATCACATAGAAGGGCACGCGCCAGTTGAATGCAGCGGCCAGCGAGGCGCCGAAAGCGACGCCCAGCGCGGACCCGATCGGCGGTCCCAGGTTGAAGATCGCCATCGCGGTTGTCCGCCGCTCGCGCGGAAAGGAGTCCGAGATGATCGCATAGGAGGGCGGCACGCCGCCTGCTTCGCCCACGCCGACCATCATGCGTGCGGCCACCAGCTGGCCATAGCTGCCAGCAAGCCCGCATGCAGCCGTAGCGGCACTCCAGATGGCACAGGCAGCGGAGAGAACCTTCACGCGACTGGTGCGATCGGCCAGCCAGCCGATCGGGATCGCGATGAAGCAATAGAAGAGAGCGAAATAGAAGCCAGTGAGCAAACCGAGCTGGCCGTCGGTGATGTTCAGCCCATCCTGGATCGGCTTGGCCAGGATCGAAATCAGCTGGCGGTCGAGAAAGTTGAGCACATAGACAAAGCACAGCATGCCCAGGGTGATCCTGGCTCCCGCCGTGGACTTGTGGCCGCTATCAGCTGCGGTGGCGGCGATCATGTGCGACACCTGCAGCAGTCGCGCGGTATTTTGGTTTCAGTCATGGTCCCGTTCCTCTCCCGTCCCTTGATTGTATGCTCCTCGCCAGACGGCCGGCATTCCCCTCTCGCCTTCATGATACCTGCCTCGTCCGCCGATCGTTGGCGATCTGCGCGTCCCGCTGCCAGAGTTTCGCCTGCTCGATGTACCAAGGCAGAATGTCCGGCGTAGCGGTCGCATCCGGGCTGACAACCTTGGCGACAGGCCAGCCGGCGAACAGCCGCTTGATCGGCAACTCCTGCTTCTTCCCAGACAGGGTGAGCGGTATGCCCGGGGCAGCGATAAGCCGATCGGGTATGAAGCGCGGGGACAGACTGTTGCGGATCGCCGCGGCAATGATTGCTTCCATAGATTCATCCACAATTTGACCAGCGACCGGCACGACGAACATGATGAGGTCACTGTCGCCGTTCGCATCTTCGACATCGATGATCATCGTGTCCTCGATTTCCGGCAACTGCTCGACAGCAGCATAGATTTCGGCGGTGCCCATGCGGACGCCATGCCGGTTGATGGTCGCGTCGCTACGGCCCGATATCGTGCAGCTGCCGTCGCGGCCGATGGTCAGCCAGTCGCCGTGCCGCCAGACGTCAGGCCAATCGCTGAAATAAGATTCCCGGTACCGGCTGCCGTTGTCGTCGTTCCAGAAATAGAGCGGCATGCTCGGAAAAGGCTTGGTGCAGACTAGTTCGCCCACTTCCCCGACCACGGAATTTCCATCGTCATCCCATGCCTCGATGGCGGCCCCCAGATGGCGGCATTGCAGCCGGCCCGGCGTATCGGGCAGCTCGGGATTGCCGGCCATGAACGCGGCGGCGATCTCGGTCCCGCCGCTGACGTTGCACCACCAGATGTCTGGGCGGCCCAGCGCGGCGAATTGCGCCGTCCCCCAGCGTTGGACGTCCGGTGGCAAGGGCGATCCAGTGCTGCCGAGCGCGCGGATGCGCGCCATTCCGGCGATTTGTTCAAGTTCTACGCCGGCCTTGCAGCAACTGGAGAAAAAAGCAGCGCCTGCGCCGAACCAGGTGACACCGCTGAGGCCAGCGAAGTCCCAGAGACGGGTCCAGTCCGGATCGGCCTTGGTGCCACTCGGCGAGCCATCGAACAGACAGATGGTCGTGCCGCTGAGCAGCCCGCCGACCTGGATGTTCCACATCACCCAGCCGCTGGCGCTGTACCAGTGGAAGCGGTCCCCCAGAGTGTTCTGCACATAGCTCGGCCCGAGATCGAAATGCAGTCGTCCGGCGGCGGTCGCCAGGATGACGCCCCCATGGCCGTGAACAATCGCCTTGGGCAGACCGGTGGTGCCGCTCGAATAGAGAATCCACAACGGGTGATCGAAAGGCAGCCATTCCGGTTCGAAAGCCGCAACCGCGTCGTCCTCGCGGGCGGTGGCGGTCGCAAAGTCCATGGTACCGGGTACCTTGCCTTCAGCGCAGCCGCTGGAAATTATGAACAGGGTCTCGATGCAGGGCAGCTGCTTGCGGATTTCGGTCACGGCAGCGCTTCGGTCCATCGCCTTGCCTGCGTAGAAGACGCCATCGACGGCGATCAGCGCCTTGGGCGTGGTCTGGCGCCAGCGGTCGAGCACCGCGTTGATGCCCATGTCGGGCGAGCACAGGGTCCACACCGCCCCCAGGCTGGCGCAGGCGAGCAGGCCGACCACCGCCGCCGGGATATTCGGAAGATAGGCCGCAACCCGGTCCCCCGGCTCGATCCCGCGATCGCGCAGTTCCAGCGCCAGAGACGCGGCCTGGCGCCGCAGCTCTGTCCAGCCCAGGGTGACGCTGCCGCCGCTTTCGTCCATCGCAACAATCGCGGGTTGGCCCGCTGCATCGGCGGCCGCTGCGTGGCTAAATACATGCTGCGCGTAGTTGACCTGTGCCCCGTTGAACCAGCAGGCACCGGGCATCGCGTCGTCACTCAGCGCGGCGGTGAAGGGTGTCGGCGTTGCTATGCCCTCATAGTCCCAGATGCTGCGCCAGAAGCCGTCCAGGTCCCCGACCGACCAGCGGTGCAGATCTTCATAGGTCGCAAAGTCCCGTTCCTGCGTCGCCTTCAGCCACTCGCGATACAGTCGGATCTGCGGAATCGGTTTTGAAGCATCCAAGCTGTTCCTTGCAGGGGTCATAAATGAGGTACACCTTGCCTAGTTTTGGTATTGGCGGGCGAGCCGTGCTGAGCGAGCACCGCGTCGCCCACCGGGACTTAGAACGTCGTCCGCAAGCTCATCGCCGCGTACCGGCCGATCGGATTATAGGCGCCGCCGATCCCGTCGGTGCCCGGGAAGAAGGGCGGCTTCGCATCGAACAGGTCGTTGATTTGAAGCCCCAGTTCCGTACCCTTGGCAAAGCCGAGGTCCGGCAACCGTACCAGCAGGCGCAGGTCCACGGTGGTGTAGCTCCCGGCGGAATAGAGGCTGGACCCCGTCGAGGTCGCATAGGAGGCGGTCACGCCAGAGCGATGATTGACGAAGTTGACGAAGGTCACCGGCCCTGCCGTAAAACCCAGTGTAGTGCGAAGTGTGGCACGCGGGATCCCGGCCTCGAGCGAATTGCTTTCCGCCGAAGTTGGCGACAGCTTATTGCTGTAATTCAGGATGTAGTTGCCGGCGACGCCCCCGAAGACAGTCCCGAAACCGGTGGGCTGCCGGTAATTCACGTCAAAGTCGATGCCGTTGGTCTTGCGCACCCCGAAATTGCCCTGCCGCAGATCCAGTATGTTGCCGATCGTGGGCACGGCGGAGAAAGTGTAGAAGAACGGCACGGTGTCGCTGATCGCCGCACTCAGCTGCGCCGCGGTAGGATTGCGGATAACGCGCGAGGAGAAGGTCGGATCGCTGAACAGCAGCGCGCCGAGGCCCGAGGGGGTGCCAATCACATTGTCGTATTTGATGTCGTAGAACGTGACGCTCGCGCTCAAGTTCGGTGCGAAACTGGGTCGCAGGTCGGCGCCGAGCGACCATGTGCGTGCCGTTTCCGGTGTCAACGACTGGTTGCCGCCGAACAGCAGGATCGTATTGACCTGTGCCGCCCCGCGCGACGGGTCGCGGGCGCCGAAGGCATCGACAAGCGCGGCCGCGGAATAATAGGAGCCGACGGTGGAGCCAAGGTCACGGAGGCCCGGCGCGCGGAACGAGTGTCCATAGCTGCCACGGAGATTCACCCCGTCGACTGGCGCCCAGGTAAGGCCGATTTTCGGGTTCGTGGTCGAACCGAAATCGCTATAATGGTCGTAGCGAGCCGATAGTGACAAGGCGAGGCTTTGGGCGCCCGGCGCAGTATTGTCCGGGCCGAAGACCGGCACAAACAGTTCGCCATAGACGGACTTCACATTGCGCGCGAGATCTTCGGGAAAACCGACCCCTCCGCTCTGGCCTCGCTGCATATAGGTTTCGCGGCGGTACTCGGCGCCGAGCGCGATCTTGAGCTCGCCGCCCGGCAGCTCGGCAAGCGGTCCATCGACCTTCACCGCGCCGATCCGTGCACGCTGGCGATTGGTGAAGTCGGTTGGGTTGTCCAGGATCGCGGCGACAACCGCCGGGTCGGTCCCGAAACCGAACGGGTCGAGCGCGGTCGTCACCGTTGTCCCGGCCGCGGCCGCGGCCAGCGCCGTGGTATTGATGCCCGGCTGGAAAGTGTCGTTCCGCGACCAGTTGTAGGTGCCAGAGACGCTCGCCTGGAAATTGCCGGGAAGATCGATGTCAATCCCGGCGGACGAGTTGCCCGACCGCACCCGGAAGGTCTGGTCGAAATGGTCAGCGCCGACCAGCCTGTCGGGCCGGAAGTCAAAAAATCCGAAAACCGAGCCTGTACCCGGCGGTGCCCTGAAGAAAGGATTGGCGGCTGTGATCAGAACAAAGGTCTGGCCCGGCAAGGCCGCCTGCACGATATCCTTGCGATCCGAATAGAGCAGATCGGCCCATGCCGTGATGCTGCTCGACAACTCCTGGCGAACCGAGACAAACGCACTGTGCGTGCGGTTCTGCGGCAAGAGATCGACCGGACCTCGCGGGTCGCACGTGTTTACCCCCGGCGCCAGACTCGGCGCCGCATAGATCGTGCCAGCAAACAGGTTGACGTTCGCATCGGGACATACTGTCGACCGCGTATCAATGCCGCCCATCGAGCGGAAATCGAGCGAGCGATAGTCGCGGTCGGCACCCGTAATATTGCTATTCTTCTGGTACTGATAGGCAAGGACGACCGAACCGGTATCCCAGTCCTGGCCAAAGATGGCACCCGCATTCAGCGCATTGTAATCGTCCGCAAAGCCATAACGAACGTTCGCCTCCAGCCCCGAAACACGCTTGCGCGTGATGAAGTTGACCACGCCGGCGACCGCTTCCGAACCATAGATCGCCGAGGCGCCGTCCGCGATGATCTCGACCCTTTCGATCGCCAGTTCGGGAATGAGCGGATAATCGGGATTGGTCTGCTGGGTGCTGCCGGAAATCAGCCGATGCCCGTTCATCAGCGGCAGGGTTGCGGCGGCGGGGAGACCCCGAAGGCCGGGAGCGAAGGACCCAAGCCCGCCATTGCTTACACGCGGAGCGGTATTGAAGCTGTTGAGCTGGGGCACGGTAGCAAGCAGTTCGGGAGTACTTGCCGCACCGATGAGCTTGGCGTCCTCGCGGGAGACGCTGATCAGGTCGGAGCCGGTTGGCGGGACCCCGCGGATGCTGGTGCCGGTCACCACGATTATCTTGTCTGATTCGACACTGTCCTCCTTGACCGGATCGCTGGTATCGAGCTCCTGGGCGTGGGCGATGAGTGGCAGGTTCAGCATGGCTGCGACGAGCGCGGAATGGCAGAATAGGCGCGTACGGCACCGCTTGTGAATTGCTTGTTTCGACATGATGTTCCTCTCCCTGGTTATTGCGGACGTGGCCGCTACCGGACTTTGCCAGCTTGATAATCCGTTTATTATATGACAGACCCCTGCGTAAGGGCATTGGCGGACATTTCTGTGTCTTTAGCGGACAAACGCGCGTTGAAAAAAGGGTGAGGGCCATGCCGGAAGACAGCATCGCGGAAGCAGTGAAGCGGAACGACCGCGCTGGGTTTCCTTCGCTCAATCAACGCATTTTTGCACCGTTCAAAATTGCTACGGTCATCGACACCATGGCAGAACGCGGCATGATACCTGAAGCGGTGCTGAATCGTACCGGACTGACACTGGACGACGTGCGCAATCCCCATACGCTGATCTCCATCAGCCAGTATCTGATCGCATGCGAAAACATTGTGGCGGCCGGAGCAGAGTTCTCAGATGCATTCGCAATCGGCTCGCGACTGCATCTGTCCGCTTACGGCATGTACGGCTATGCCCTGATGTGCTCGCCGACGATGCGCGACTTCTTCGATTTCGCCGTACGGTACCAGCCGCTTGCCACTCCGACTGTTCGTCTTTGTTGGCGGGTTGAGGGCGATGTCGCGATCTGGCAATTCCGCGAGATCTATCGCGACGTGATGAGCGACGATGTGCGCACGTTTCTCGTCCGGCAACAGATGAAGATGACCTTCACCCATGTCCGCGATGCGGCCGGTACCGATAACCTGCCGGTCCGCGCGCTGTTTGCCCTGCCGGAAGATGCGCATGCGGTCGAGGACAGCCGTGAACTATCGTGCGACTGCTTTTACGACCAGACGGCGAATGAGCTCCATTATCCGCTCGGCATCCTTGACGGGACACCCGAACTGGGCAACCGGCTGACCAGGACCATGCTGGAGGAGACCTGCGAACGCCTGATCGGGCAATCGCGTATTTCCTCCGGCCTCTCGGGAGAGGTCTACCAGCTACTGCTCAGCGCACCCGGTCAGTTTTCCTCGATGGCGGCGATCGCGGCGCAGCTAGGCCTGCAGGAGCGAACCTTTCGCCGCCGCCTTGCGGCCGAAGGCGCAAGCTATGGCGCGATCGTCGACGATGTCCGCCGCAAGCTGGCGATCGAGTATCTTCAGACAACGCAGATGAGCGTGGACGACGTCGCATGGAAGGTGGGCTTCAGCGACAGCGCAAACCTGCGGCGGGCGATCCGGCGCTGGACGAACAAGACGGTGAACGAGATTCGCGCGAACAAATAGAGCGCGAGCGGCAGTCTGGCGCGTTCAATCTGGCATCCTGCCGCTCAGCCCGCAGCACTGGCTTTCCCCTCGCTCAAATTCTTTGCAGCGCACGCTGCAGCTTGCGTCAATTCTGCACGGAAAAACCGATGCGCGGGAAATGGACGACGACCTTGCCCGCCCGGGGATCTTCGCGGCTGATCGAGACATGATGTTCGGACGAGCCCACAAGCACTCCCTTGACAGCGTCCCGGCCATAGTCGTCGGCGGCAACGGTCACCGGCTTGCCTTCGAGCTCGGCGTCCCGAGCCGCAACCCTGCCGGCCATCGGCCTGGTTGTCCGCGCAGTATCGATTGCGTCCTCGCGGCTCACCGCCGATCGCTCGCCATGGCCAATCGCCTCCACCCTTTCGAACCATGCTGGCACATGAGGCATGCTCTCGAACAGACTTGCCGCTGGCGGAAAGGCAGACCGGATGAACCACAAGTTGTAATAGCCATTCGCATCGACCAGTCCGGCGCGGTCACCGTTCAGGAACCTGCGCCCGTCGGCAAGCTGATCGGACAGCAATGCGATGTGCGCCCGCATCTGCGCTTCCATGTGGGGAATAACCGCCTGCATGGCGGCCGGGTCAAACGGACGCCCGGAAAGGGCTACGCGGTCCTTGATAAAAGCGGCTGGCACTTTGTCGCCAAGCCCGCCAAAGATGATCGCAACAGCCGCTTGGAACAGCGCACGGTCCGACCACATCGCGTTGGCATGTGCCAGGCCGTGATCGCCCTGCGGGAACAATGTTGGCTCGGGAAAGCGTCGTTCAAGTTCCCGAACGATGAGCTGGCTGTCGCAGTAAATGTCCGCACCGATTTGCATGACCGGAATCCGGCGATATCCGCCCGTCAGCGCGACAAGTTCTGGCTTCGGCATGATGACCGGTTGGTCGACTGCGGCCCAGGCCAGCTTCTTGATGCCAAGGCAAACGCGCACCTTCTCTGAAAAAGGGGAGCTGTCATATTGATGAAAAAGAATGTCAGGCACTGCGGTCCTTTCCGGCATTACACTCAGTCGATGAAGGAATTAACCGAAGCGGTCAACTTGTCCCCGACAGGGAGTGTGATGCTGGTCGCTGCCGGGTTTCAAATCTTTGTGTCCATTCCTGCGGGAGATGGGATTCCGAATCAGAGATTCATGTCAACCGGATGGCCCGAAGACTGGACAAATTACCGCTGTAATTAGAAATTGTTACCCTTGACCTGACAAAGCCAACGCGACTTTTTTATTGCAACCGCTGCGCCGCGCTCCACGCCCATTCTGTCCAAATATTCTTCCAAACCGGCTTGCAATGCATTTGTTTCGGCGGCGGCGGGCAGGCTGAAGCATCAGGAACAACCCTCTTTCATCAAAAAGCCTGACGGGTTTCGCGCCATGTTTGGCGACTTTAATTGCTGTGTCAGTCAATGCTCTCTGGGGGCCACTCCTATTGGTCAAAATACCGATGGCCCCCAAAGATCGCGATTGCACACGAACACGGGCGGACGCCAACGGTCATTTAAGGAGTGTTTTTTGTTAGTTTTACAGGGGTTTTGCAAGCTTTGACAAACACTTGCGAACGTATATCTGGTGCCAGAAGAGGACTCGAACCTCCACATCCTTGCGAATACTAGCACCTGAAGCTAGC
>CAXIBD010000051.1:0-20500 GCA_964022135.1 uncultured Sphingomonadales bacterium
GATCCAGTAATAATCGTCGGCATCGCGCTTGCAGCCGTCGCCGGTGAAATATTTGCCCTCGTAGGTCGAGAAATAGGTCTGGATGAAGCGTTCGTGGTCGCCATAGACGCTGCGAGCCTGGCCCGGCCAGCTGGCGGTGATGCACAGATTGCCGTCGGTCGCGCCTTCCAGCACCTGGCCATCGCCATCGACCAGCTGCGGCTGGACACCGAAGAAGGGCTTGCCGGCGCTGCCCGGTTTCATGCCATGCGCTCCGGGCAAGGTGGTGATCATCACGCCGCCGGTTTCGGTCTGCCACCAGGTGTCGATGATCGGCGACTTGCCCTCACCGACGACATCATAATACCAGCGCCAGGCTTCCGGGTTGATCGGTTCGCCGACCGTGCCGAGCAGGCGGATCGAGGAGCGGTCATGCGCCTTCACCGGCCCGTCGCCCTCGCGCATCAGCGCGCGGATCGCGGTCGGGGCGGTGTAGAAGATATTGACCTTGTGCTTTTCCACCACTTCCCAGAAGCGGCCGAAATCGGGATAGTTGGGAATACCCTCGAACATGATCTCGGTCGCGCCGTTGAGCAGCGGGCCATAGACGATATAGCTGTGGCCGGTGACCCAGCCGATATCGGCCGAGCACCAGAAGACCTCGCCCGGCTGATAGTCGAACACATAGTGGAAGGTGGTCGCGACCCAGACGGCATAGCCGCCGGTGGTGTGCAGCACGCCCTTGGGCTTGCCGGTCGATCCGGAGGTATAGAGAATGAACAGCGGGTCCTCCGCGTTCATCGGTTCGCAGGGGCAGTCGTCGGCGACCTCGGCCCCCAGCGCGTGATACCAGTGATCGCGCCCTTCGGTCATGATGACATCGCTGTCCGTGTGGTTGATCACCAGCACGGCGTCGACCGAAACCTTTTCCAGCGCCGCATCGACATTGGTCTTGAGCGGAACCGGCTTGCCGCCGCGCAGGCCGCCATCGGCGCAGATGACGAACCGGCTGTCGCAATCCTCAATCCGCCCGGCCAGCGCGTCGGGGGAGAAGCCGCCGAACACCACGCTGTGGATCGCGCCGATCCGGGCGCAGGCGAGCATGGCAAAGGCCCCTTCCGGGACCATCGGCATGTAGATGGTGACCCGGTCGCCCTTCTTGACGCCGAGCTTCTTGAGGCAATTGGCCATCTTGATGACCTCTGCCAGCAGCTCGGCATAGCTGATCGTGCGGCCGGGCGATTGCGGATCGTCGGGCTCGAAGATCAGCGCGGTGACATCGCCCTTGCCGGCGGCGACATGGCGGTCGATCGCGTTGTGGCAGATATTCAATACGCCATCTTCGTACCATTTGATCGAGACCGGATCGTAGGACCAGTTGGATATCGTGCCGGGGGCCTTCTCCCAGTCCAGCCGTTCGGCCTGGCGGGACCAGAAGGAGTCGGGATCATCGATGCTTTCCCGGTACATCCGGTCATAGTCCGCCGAGGTGCAATGGGTTGCCGCATCGCTGCGTGGCGATGCGATCAATTCAACCGGAACATTCTTGCCTGGAACCTCTGTCATCTGTTGCCTCTCTTATATCCTTGCCTGACCGGGCGTCTTCAACCCGCCAAATCTTGTCTCTGTTTCAAGCAGACTTTGCTCATGTCCGGCGGCTGAAATCAAGACCGCCGACATATTCCGTCAGCCATTTTTCATCCGCAAAGCCGTTATCAATCCACGCCTGTTCGATGCTCGCCAGGGTTCGCGCGACAATCGGGCCGGGTTTGAGACCGCGCTCGATCAGATCGCCGCCGGTCATCGGAAAAACCGGCGGCTGCCAGTTCCGGAGCCGGACCAGCATCTCCGGCAGCGCATCATCGTCGGCAAAAAGCAGCGCGATGTCGCGGGCGGTCTCGACGCTGGTGCGATAGGCCAGCGCGCGGATGTCCTTTTCGCCCTGGAACAGACCGGCAGCGGACGGTACAGGCAGACGCGTGACAATGGACCGCTGCAGCTTTTTGGAGAGCTTCAGGCTTTTGGCAATGGCACCCGCCCTGTCCGGCTGTTTTGGCAGCAGGGCGACCAGGCGCCGGACCGCGTCGGGCGCAATGGCGTGCAGCTGCTCGCGGGTGACCAGCCGGTCCAGCACGCCTGATGCCTGCTCGTCTGTTGCTGCGACGATATGGTCAAAAATATCCGCTTCCAGCATCTTGCCGACAGCAAAACGCGGATCATCTGTTGCGAGCAGTTTCAGCAGTTCATCGGCAACCCTTTCCCGCGACAGCTGCTCCAGCCTGGGCGCAGCATCGGCGCAGGCCTGGAAGGATTCCGCTTCCAGTTCGTGCACCCCGAAACGGGCAAGAAAGCGGAAATAGCGCATGATCCGCAGATGGTCTTCCGCGATCCGTTCTGCTGCCGAGCCGATGAACCGGATCTGCCGCTGTTCAAGATCCCCCAGACCGCCAAAATAATCATATATCTCGAGCGTTTCCGGATCGGCGGACAGGGCGTTGATCGTGAAATCGCGCCGCGCCGCATCTTCCTGCCAGTCATCGCTGAATGCCACCGTGGCCCGCCGGCCGTCGGTCGACACATCGCGGCGCAGCGTTGTGATCTCGATCGGCCCGTCGGGCAGCAGGGCGGTGACCGTGCCATGATCGATGCCGGTCGGGATGACCTTGATCGAAGCTGCCGTCAGCCGCTCCATCACATCGTCGGGCAGCAGCGGCGTGGCAATGTCCACGTCCTTGACCGCAACGCCCAGCAGGCTGTCGCGCACCGCGCCTCCGACAAAGCGTGCCTGGCCGTCGAGCGCCGTGATCAGGGCCGCGAGACCGCGTCTTTCTGTCCAGTCTGCCGACGGTAATTTCATGGTTCCCAGCCCAGTCTCTTGCCCAGATTGTTCAGAATTCCGGCGGTGATTCCCCAGATCCGGTAATCCTGCCAGTAGATTTCGTAGTAATGGCGCTTGCGGCCGTTCCATGTCCCTTCATGGACGGTGCGGTTCCTGGGATCGAGCAGGAAATCGAGCGGCGCTTCGAACCAGCTTTCGACCTCGGTGGGATCGGCGACGAAGGGCAGGTCGGGCGGGATGACGCTGAGCACCGGCTGGATATTATAGCCGCTGCCCGACTGGAATGTGTCGGTCATACCGATGATATCGACCTGGCTGCGCTCCAGCGCGACTTCCTCGTGCGCCTCGCGCAGCGCCGCATCGATCGGATCGCGGTCGCCCGGATCGATCTTGCCGCCGGGAAAGGCGACCTGCCCGGGATGGTTGCGCATATGCTGCGGTCGCTGGACGAAAATCACGCCGGGATCGGGCCGGTCGGTCACCGCGATCAGTACCGCTGCATCGCGCAGAATCTTGAGATCATCGATATGGTCGCGTTCGTTGTAGAGCAGATGGTCGAGGTCATTTTCATGCCCCCGCACCAGCGCCTTTTCCAGCCGGTCGCGCAGCGTCATGAACCGGTCACCATCGGGAAGAAAACACCGTCAGACCAGATGCCGACAGGATCATTGTCATCCGCCAGCGCCAGTTCCGCGAGCTGGTAATAGACCGGCCGCGCCAGCACCGCTTCCAGCCCCGGGCGCACCTGCAGATAGGGTTGCGGCTTGTCCTCGCCAAAGCGCAGCGGATGATCGGCACCGGCGACCACCAGAATGTCGGTGTTGAGCCGGAAGGCCAGCGTCCGTTCGGCGCCTTCGCCATGGCTTTCCAGTTCCACCGCGACAAAGGGCGCGTCCTCGACGATGATGCTCAGCTTCTGATAGGGGGTAACCAGCGCATGGCTGCCGTCCGCTTCCCGCCGCAATATGCTGGAAAAGGCGCGGACCATGGCCGGACGCCGGATCGGATCGCCCTGATGATACCAGGTCCCGTCCGGTGCGATCCGCATTTCGCTGTCACCCGTTTCCTGCGGATCCCACTGGTCCACCGGGGGCAGCTTCTGCGCGGCGGCCAGTTCGGCGATTTCCGCGAGGGAGAGCGAGGCAAGTTCGGGAGGGGGCGTATAGGGCATGCAAACGGACTATTGCCCGGCGCCATTTCTGTAAAGCTTTAGACTCGCTATTGTGTCCAGGGGCCAAGCGTGCCGGTTTCAGGCAAGGGATGCTTGGGGTTGCTGCGGACCAGCAGCCGCGATGGCTCCCACGGCCCGGGCAGCGACCATCCCGCGGTTCCCTCGGCGCTAAAACCGAAGAAGCGCTCATAATATTCCGGATCGCCGATCATCACCAGCGGCAGCGGATCATCCGGCTGGATTTCCTTCAGCAACGCTGCCATCATCGCCCGGCCGATGCCCTCGCGCTGAAAGTCGGGGTAGACCGCCACCGGGCCGACCATGATCATCGGGTGTTTCTTGCCCTGTTCATCGGTCAAGGCGATCGGCCAGCATTGAATAGAGCCGAGCAGTTCGTGCCGTTCCTCGTCCACCGCCGCCAGCGACAGGCCTTCGAGCATGGTCATGCCCTCGCGCAACCGATAGGCGGTTCGATCATGGCGATCCGTGCCAAAGGCGGAATCGAGCAGGGCTTCGACGAGTTGCGGATCGATTTCCGCGAGAGGAATGATGCTGGTCAAGTCATGGGTCTCATATTGCAGGAACAGCGCGCGCTACTCCGCTTCGACGCAAAAGTCGAGCCGGTTAGGTTGCATTTGCCAGATCGGGCCCCGCCAGCTAAAAGATTGATCTGCTAAGGGAGTTTGCGTGTGACGGACAAGAATCAGGAATCGGGACCACCCACGGGTGATGCCCCGCCGACAGCGCCGGGCGACAAGCCGGTCAGGCTCGCATCGCTGCGCCACGACCCGAAGGGCTGGCTGATAGCGTTGCTCGGTGTCGGTGCCCCGCTGGCGTTCGTCATCGCCGCCGGAGGTAGTGGCATCGGCCTGTGGGACCGACAGGCCGGGCTCGCCGCGGTACCGTGGATCATCCTGGTCGCGGTTGTGGCCTTGCTGCTCGCCATCGCCTTCATCGTGCTGAACCGGCGCAAGGGCCGCAAGACCCGCTGGCCGCTGATCGGACTGGGCATGGCGGCAACGCTCGGTTTTCTGATCTACCTGGCCCCTTATGGCAATGCCTTGCTGACCCTGCCGGCGATTCACGACATTACCACCGATCTTGCCGATCCGCCGCAGTTCACGGCGCTCCCCCTGCGCGACGACAATTGGGACAAGATACCCGGTGCGGACGACAGCGACATGGCCGGGATGAATCCCCGCCAGCGCTGGGCGACGCTGCACCAGGACGCCTATCCGGACATTCGCTCGGTCCGGATTGACCAGCCGGTCGCGGTGGTGATCAAGAAGGCGGAACGGCTGGCGGAAGACCGGGGCTGGGACATTGTCAGTGTTGACCCGGCCGCGGGCAACCTTGAGGCCACCGACACCTATTCGCTGTTCCGGTTCAAGGATGACATCGTCATTCGCGCCCGGGCGGCAGAAAACGGAGCCGCCAGCATCATCGACGTGCGATCGGTGAGCCGGACCGGCGTGCACGATCTGGGGATCAACGCCGAGCGCGTCCGCGAATTTCTGAGCGACCTGTCCGGAACGACGACCACAGCTTCGCAATAATCGCCGATTGCAAAGGGTTATTTGGCGGGCGTCAGCTTGAGCAGCCGGCCGCCTTCGCCGTCTTCCAGCACATAGATGGCGCCATCGGGCCCCTGTTCGACTTCCCGAATCCGGTTGCCCATCAAAAAGCGCTCGGCTTCCTTGGCCTGGTCGCCGTCAAAGCTGACGCGGATCAGCGCCTGGCTGGCGAGGCCGCCGATGAAGGCGCTGCCCTTCCAGGCCGGGAACAGGTCGCCGGAATAGAAGATCAGGCCGCTGGGGGCGATGGTCGGCACCCAGGCCACTTTCGGCGCCTCGAATTCGGGCCGGGTGTCGTGATTCGGGATTTTCTTCCCATCATAATGATCGCCTTCGGAGACGATCGGATAGCCGTAGTTGGCACCGCGCTGGACGAGATTGAGTTCGTCGCCCGCTTTCGGACCCATTTCCTGATTCCACAAACGCCCTTCGCTATCAAAGGCGAGCCCGAGAATATTGCGGTGGCCCAGCGACCAGATCTCTGGAAGCGCGCCATCCTTGTCGACGAACGGGTTGTCCTTGGGCACGCTGCCGTCCGGATATAGTCTCACGATCTTGCCGAGATTGGCCGCCATATCCTGCGCCGGGTCGAATTTCTGCCGCTCGCCGGAGCCGATGTAGAGATATTCGCCGTCGGGGGAAAAGGCGATACGATGGGAGAAATGCCCGCGACCTTCCACTTTCGGATTCTGCTTCCAGATGATCTGCAGATTTTTGAGCGCCGGCTTCTGGCCCTTGAGTTCCAGCCGGGCCCGGCCAACCACGGCGCCGCGCGTGTCCTTCTCTCCGGCTTCCACCCAGCTCAGGTAGACCATATTGCTGGTGGCGAAGTCGGGCGCGAGGACGATATCGCCAAAGCCGCCCTGACCGCCATAGTCCACTTCGGGCACGCCGCCGATTTCGGTTTTCTGACCCTTGGCGTCGACCAGCAGCAGCTTCCCCGCCTTTTCGCTGACCAGCATCCGGCCATCGGGCAGGAAGGTCATCGCCCATGGCTCGTCAAAACTGGCGATGGCCGTGGTCTCGAAAGGCTTGCGGTCGACCGGTGAAATGTCGGACAGCGCCTGCTTTTCCGCGGATGCGTTGCCGGTTGCCTGCGCGTCATCGCCATTGGAGCAGGCAACCGTCAGGATGGCGATCGAGAGCGAAAGTCCGATATTTTTCATAAGATTTCCGTTTTTTATCATCTGATTGATTCCACCCACCTTTACAGGAGGATATAGGGGAGCTGCTGGAACTTTCCTAGACGAATCCGAGGATTTTTGCCCAGAATCGCTTCGTTCACCGCTTGCTTACCATTATTGGTTAAAGCGGAGGCATGTTTGGACGAAAATCTGAAGGCGATGACCCACGCCCGCGCTCTGCAGTTTCCCATGGAGTCGGCATTGCCGGCCTGGTCGGACTGGCGTGCTGGATCCTGATCGCCCGGCAATATGGCATGGACGGACCCTATTCGGCGCTCGCCGCCTGTTTTGCCTGCGCGATACCCATGGTGATCTGGTCTCTGCTGATGGACAAGGTCCATTTGCGCCCATCGACCGGTATCGACTGGCACAACCCCAAAAAGCTGAAAGAGACCTTCGACATCAGTCTCGTCAAACTGGCCGGTCTGTGGGCGACCTGGGGCCTGATCGCGACCGTTTACTGCATCGGGCGCTGGTACTGGACGGGGCAATATCAATTTTCGATGGAGATGATGGAGGCGGTTGCGCCCTGGCTGTTCGTGCTGTCCATCCCTTATGTCCTGTTCATGGACCGCTTCACCATCGAGCCGCGCGACGGTGCCTGGCATTTCGGCCAGTTTCTGACCGGCGGGAAGGGCGAATTCGACCGGGAGCAAATCTACCATCATCTGCGGGCCTGGGCGGTGAAGGGCTTCTTCCTCGCTTTCATGATCTCGATCGTACCCGGCGGATTCGGTGAACTCGTCCGGCTGGACCTGGCGGACATTGCCGGCAGCCCGGTCGCGATCGTCGGCTGGCTGATCACGGCGATGTTCGTCGTCGATGTCCAGTTTGCCACGGTCGGCTACCTGCTGACCATGAAGCCTCTCGATGCGCATATCCGCACTGCCAATCCCTATCTCGCCGGCTGGGTTGCCGCACTGATGTGCTATCCGCCGTTCATATTGATGGGCGACAACGGTCCGCTCGATTATCATGTGAGCACCGCCGACTGGGCGTACTGGTTCCAGGGTCACTCGACGATCCTGTGGATTTGGGGCGGCATTCTGGTGATCCTGACGGGCATCTATGCCGCCGCTACCGTGGCCTTTGGCCTGCGCTTCTCCAATCTGACCCATCGCGGCATATTGACCCATGGTCCCTATAGCTTGACCAAGCATCCCGCCTATGTAGCCAAGAACGCCTATTGGTGGCTGGCCAGCATGCCCTTCCTGGTGACATCCGGCAGTCTCGTCGACCTTGTCCGCAACACAGCATTGATGGCCGCGGTCAGCGGCGTCTATTACTGGCGGGCCAAGACCGAGGAAAAACATCTGCTCAGTGATCCGGTCTACAAGGAATATGCGGAATGGATGGACCGCAACGCACCGATCCCGCGCCTGCTCAATGCCGGCAAGCGACGGATCGGCTGGTGGAGCCCGGATGGCGGGCGTGCACCGGACGTCCAGCCTGCCGAATAAAATATCCAGTCTGCTGAATAAAATTGTCGACCTCGGCCGGTGCCGCTAATCGTGGCCCATGCCAGTGACGGGAACAGACGGAAAGCAGCGCTGCTTCGGCGGCCAGGCCGGCAAGGAATTCTACGGCGAATATCACGACCGGGAATGGGGTGTCCCGGTTCACGATGACCGGCTGTTGTTCGAAAATCTGATCCTGGAAGGCGCGCAGGCGGGTCTGAGCTGGGAGACGGTATTGCGCAAACGCGATGGCTATCGCAGCGCGTTTCACGGATTTGATGTCGCTCGCTGTGCCGCGATGGGCGATGACGAACTGGAAACCCTGCGCGAGGAGCCGGCGATTATCCGCAACCAGCTCAAGATTTTTTCCGTCCGCAAAAATGCCCGGGTGTTTCTGGCGATGCAAGAGGAGTTCGGCAGCTTCGATAGCTGGCTGTGGAGCCATCTGGATGGCCCGCCACCCGTCAACCGCCCGACGCATGTTGGCGAGATGGCGACCACATCCCCGATCAGCGACGCCATCTCCAGAACACTGAAGAAGCGCGGCATGAGCTTCGTCGGCAGCACCATCATCTATGCCTATATGCAGGCGATCGGCATGACCGACGACCATCTCGCCGGATGCTGGAAAGCCTGATCATGAGACGGGAAAGCGCGCTGGCAGGCGCGTCCAAAAACAGCTATCGCTGTCAGATATTCAGGGCATCGGCGCGATCGAAAAAGGGCAGTATATGATATTGGAAGTGAAGAAATATATCTCGCGCCTGCCGGAAAAAATCTGGTTCAGGGCGATGCTGTTCAGCGTCGGTGCGATTTTCGCGGCGGCGGCGGCGGAGTGGATCGGTCCCCTGATTCCCTATGAATCGGACATGGAACTGGCCAGCGGTTCGGTTGGAGACATTCTGACGATTCTGGCGTCCAGCATGCTGGCGGTGATCGCCTTTTCCGTGTCGATCATGGTTTCCGCTTATGGTTCGGCGACCAGCACGGCCACTCCGCGCACGATTGCCCTGATGCTGGCCGATGACCGTTCGCAAAATGCGCTATCAACCTTTCTGGGCACGTTTCTGTTCAGCATCGTCGGCATTATCGGCCTGTCTGCCGGATTCTATGATGACCGCGGCCGCATCATCCTGTTCTTCGCAACGATCACAGTGATCGTCCTTATCACCGGCACCCTGATCAACTGGATCCAGCAGCTGTCCACCTTCGGGAGGATGAATGATCTGATCAACCGGGTCGAGCGGGCGACATCGAAAGCGCTGCGCTGGCATGGCGAGCATCCTTTCCTGAACGCGCTGCCGCCGGTTGACATCCCGTCGGATGCCGTCGCTGTCCGCTGTGATATCGCAAGTGGCGTGGTCACTTCACTTGATATGGAACTTCTGGAGGAGACTGCCGAGAAACATGATGTCACGGTGTATCTCGATATCCATCCGGGTAAGCTGGTTTATCCGGCCCGGCCCTTGCTCTATCTGACCGGGAAGGAGGCAGAGTCACTGGATCCGCAGCGCTTTCAGGATGCCATATTGGTCGAACATGACCGCAGCTTTGCCCAGGACCCCAGATTTGGCCTGGTGGTGCTTTCCGAAATTGCCTCCCGGGCATTGTCCCCGGCGGTGAATGATCCGGGTACCGCCATCTCCGTTCTGGACAGCGGACTGCGCTGCTTCGAGGTCTTTGCCAGGGCCAGCGCCGAAGCCGAAGATCCGCGTTATTCCCGGGTGCATGGTCCCGCGATAGAAACACGGGATCTGTTCACCGACTTCTTTACCAAGATTGCGCGTGACGGTTCCGGCATGGTGGAGGTGCAGCAGCGCATCCAGCTGTGCCTCAAGGCGCTGGCCCAGTCATGGCCGGAGCTATTTTCCGTCGCGGCGTCGGAAGCATCGAGCGATGCGCTCGAACGCGCGCTCGAGGTCATTGTTCACAAGCCCGATATCAAGGATCTGCGGGCGCGATCCGCAAAGGTGGTTGCGGCCGGCGAAGAATGACGGATTTGCGGTGGCGATGCGGTTTGCGTCGCGGGGTTTTAGGGAATGGGCCAGAAAACACGATCATCGAAATACGCAACGCGTCGGGATCGCGTTTTCTGGCACAAATCTCCGGATCGAAGGTGAACTTGGACATCGTCCCGAGACTATAGCCTTTAACGCCACGAAAATGCTTTGGTTGCATTGCAGCCAGTATATTTTTGCCGGTCGATATTGGTTTTTGCTGCTCAGTCTGCGGTAAAGGCCGCGACAATATCCTGAACAGCGTTGGGGCTGCCCATTTCCTGCAGCGCAGAAATAGCCTCACGGATCACGAGATTATATTGCGCCACCGATCCCTCCATCGCGCAGGGTGTGGCACCAACAGACCGGATCAGTCCGGATGCCTTTTTGTTGGTCCGGAGAATATCGATCTGTAATCGCCGAAATCCTTCGCAATAACAGTCGAGGAAAATGGTCGTCATCAACAGGCGCGCGATGCCCTGGCCGTGATATTGGTCGAGAACGGCGATCGCAAATTCGCCGGAATCGCTGGTTTCCGTTTCGCGAAAAACATGCGCTGCGGCGATGGCAGGATGATCCGGCAGGTCCATATTGACAACGCCCCATGCGAGATGACGGGTGCCATCGACGCTCGCCAGCCGTTCGACGACCGACGGGGGCATGGTCTTTGATCCGGAAAAAAAGCGCAGGTAGCGACTTTGGTCGGACATCTGGCTGATCCCGTCCTCAATCCGGTCGATATCGGAGTGGCGAATTCGGCGCAGACAAACATGGGTGCCATTGTCAAGGAGGGCATCCACCGAGCGCGCCTGATTCTGGAAGGACTCCGACTCCGCCACCGCACTTCTCCTCCCTAAGCCGCCATTACCGATCGGAGCATGGGTTAGCGTCTCAAACGGAATAATGGAAAATAGCATCAATCTCCGGCGGAAGCTACGGGTATCGGTTCCTTGAAGGTATGCGTCATATAGGGGAAAGGAATTTCTATGCCTGCGTCATCGAGCGCCCGCTTGACCGCCCGGATAACGATATCCCGACTTTCATGCATGTCGCGCTGGCTTGAACCCGCCCACCAGCGCAGTTTGAAGTCAATCGAGCTGGAGTTGAATTCACAGGCAAATATATCAATCGGTTTCTGATCGTCCGTGACATCGGAAGCTTCAAGCGCCGATCTGATCACGCCGCGCGCTTCCTCGAGGTCCGTGTCATAGGATACACCGACCACTATCTCGTGTCGGCGCCGTTCCTGATCGGTCAATATTTCGACCGGATTCTTGAAAAGGATTGAATTGGGGACGATGGTCAGTTCATTGGACATCTTTCTGACATGGGTTTCACGGAGCATGATTTGCTCGACTCTGCCCTCTATGCCTTCGCAGGAAATATAGTCTCCGATCCGCATTTTCTCCCGTATCATGATCAATATGCCGGCGAGAAAATTCTCGAAAATGTCCTGAAAGGCAAAGCCTATGGCCACGGTTCCGACTCCCAGTCCGGCGATCAGACTGCCGGGCGTAAGGTCGGGCAGGAGGATGGTCAGGGCGATCAGCAAGCCGATCGTCCAGATTGCAATTTTCACCAGCGTATCGACCAGCTCCCGCAAGGATGGTCGCATGGCCGTCTTTGCGGTCAGGCGCTCGGCAATGCTGGTGGCAAAACGGGCGACGATCCAGGTCAGGATCAGGAACAGGATCGCGATGGCCAGACTCGGAAGCAGACTTACCAGACCCGCCCACATCGAGTGCAATTGTGCGACTAATATTTCAAGGGTGCTGAGCGGGTCGCCGACTTGATCATCCATGCATCACAAACACGGAAATAATCGATTGGTTGCATAAATTATTGTGATATCGGGAACTTTAGCAGGTGAAAGAGGTTGATCGCGCATGTCGAACATATTCAAGCCGGGAAAAAATTGCTGGCGCGTCGAACATGCTGACCGGTCTGCGGTTCTCATTGATGGTGAAAATTATTTTCGGGCAGTACGCAAGTCGCTGGCTCAGGCAAAGCAGCGAATCATGTTGCTCGGCTGGGATTTCGATGAGCGGGTGGAAATGCACGATACCGTCGAAACGCCGGATGGTCCGCTGCGGATCGGAGCCTATTTTGACTGGTTGCTGCAGAACAACCGCGACCTGGAAATCTATCTGCTGCGCTGGGATACCGGAGCGCTGAAGTCCTTCTTGCGAGTCAATGGACTGATGACGCTGGTTCGCTGGTATCTCCATCGCCGGGTCCACTTCAAGCTTGATGCCCATCATCCGGTAGGGGCTGCACATCACCAGAAAGTTATAGTCATAGATGAAGATACCGCATTTTGCAGCGGCATTGATGTCACCAACAATCGATGGGACACCCGGGCCCACGATGACGTGCAGAGATACAGGTTGCAGCCGGACGGAAATGATGCCGGACCGTGGCATGATGCCGCGATGGTGGTTCAGGGGGATATAGCCAAGGCCCTGTCCGAATATGCAGAGCAGCACTGGCGTGATGCCGGCGGCAAGCAGATCAAGTCCGTCACTGCCAGATCTGACTGCTGGCCCAGGGGCCTGAAGGCCGACTTCGAGAATTGCTCGATCGCGATTGCCCGGACCCTGCCGGAAATGGATGATCAGGAAGGCGTGCACGAGATCGAAAATCTGTATATCGACCTGATCGCTGCGGCCAAAGATTTCATCTATGCGGAGAGCCAGTATTTTGCTTCCGCCCGGATCGCGTCTGCGATTGCAGAACGCTTGTCCGAGGAGTCAGGGCCGGAAATCGTAATCATCAATCCGCAAAGCGCGGAAGGCTGGCTCGAATCCGAAATCATGGACTCGGCGCGTGCGCGGATCCACGAGGCGCTGAAGGGGCGAGACAAGCATGATCGCTTTCGCATGTTTCATCCGTTTACCGCTGGCGACACACCGATTTACGTTCACGCCAAAATCCTGATTGTCGACGACCAGTATCTGCGTGTCGGATCTTCCAATTTCAACAACCGTTCGCTCGGCTTTGACAGCGAATGCGACGTTGCGATTGATGCGTCGGCCTCGCGTGGCAAAGAGGTTGCAGAGCAGATTGCGTTCACGCGCAATGATCTCATGGCAGAGCATCTAGGGGTCGAGGAGAAAGAGGTGGCAGCGGCAATGGAGCAAACGGGTTCGCTGATAAAGACCATCGAGATGCTCGGAGAGTCGGGGCGCCGGCTTCGTCCCTATCAAACCCCGGACGTCGATGCAGTCCAGGACTGGCTAGCAGAAAATGATATTTTTGATCCGAAGCGGGCTGATAACGTGATAGCCGGGATCATATCCCAATAGACGAACGAGCCCTCGTCGTGATTACTCCGCAGGCTGAACGGTAGGTTCCGACTGGTTCTTTTCCTGAATTTTCTTGATGATGATTTTGGCGGCGATCGAAATGGCTCCGGCCGCAATGGTTCTGATGATGAAACGCACGTGGTTCTCCTGTATCTGCTGAATTGCATTCATTCTAACAACCGGCAAAAAGCCATTTGGTTGCATGCCGTTACGGATCAGATGCTGAAGTCCATCATCCAGATGGCGGCAATCAATGCCATCGCGCCCGACGCCATCAGGCCGGAAATGATTCTCAGATTGTCCGGCTTGACCGGGGTTGCATGGTGCGAATTCAGTCTATCCTGTACGGCACAGCCATTGCGCTGCGCGACCCAGAAAATGAAAATTCCGATGATCATGAAGAGCGTGGCTATTCCCTTCGGTACCCACAGCGGCTCCAGCTTGCCGAACAGGGCGTTGAAACCGAGTCCGATGCCGACTGCCGCGAGGCCGGTGCGCATCCAGCCGGCAAATGTTCGCTCATTGGCCATGATCGTCCGATCTTCGGCCCAGTCCGTGCGATCCTCGGCGAGATCGGTGCGCTCGTTTGCCAGGGTGTTGCTGGATGGGTCTTTGGCCATGATCGTCTCCCGAGATTGCTGCTTTGCCGAACGGACTGTCTCTTTTTAACAGAAAAGCTCCGATACCCGGCCTGGAAAGGGCGAATATCGGAGCTGATACATTGTGCGTTGCTTAATCGTGGTCTGATTGGCGACCTAGATAGCGTGTGCTGACCCTCTGGGTCCGACAAAGAACCAGAGCAACAGGCCGATAACCGGCAGGATCAGAATGACCAGCGACCAGATAATCTTGCCGCCAACCGAAGAACCGCTTCCCCAGACGCTAATCAGCGCCCAGATGTCCAAGGCCAAAATCAGAAGTCCAATAATACCATATTCCATAATAATTTCCCTCGCTTAAAAATTGTTTGAATAATCGCTTAGCCTGTGGCGTCTTCGAGATGATCGATCAGTCGGCCATCGGCTTTCAATTCGCCCTGATAGTTGCGCAGCAATGTCTTTGCTGATGCGGTCAGATCATCCTTTCCGAGCGCGTCTTCGAATTTCTTGCGAAGATGCTCCTCGCCGGTTTCGACTGCGTTGATCGCAGCTTCATCATTGTCCTGCACCGCCGCGCTCAAATCCATGAACACCCGGTGGGCTGACGCCAGAATCGTGCCATCGGTTTCCGATGTGCCGCCGAGCTGCGTTATCTCGTTGCGAACCGCAGCTGCCATTGCACGGCGAGAGGCCGCGCGTCGGGAGAAGAAGTTCTTGTAGGTTGGACGCTGTGCGATCTCCGCTGCTTTTTCATAGCCGTGGGTGGAATCGATCAACGTTTCCAGAACATCGTTCAGTATGTCCGCAGATTTATTGTCTGTCATGTTGTCCTCGTTTCATTGTGATTATGATCAACCAACATGAAACGGGCCAGTAGGTTCCAAACTATATTTTCCCCACGAGCCGGAACTATCGCTATGCTATAGAGTATGCGAATATTGCCGATTGGAATTATATGACTGTGCATCGCTGGTTATTGACCGCCCTGATTTTGATAATGGCGGTATGCCCACCGGTATGCGGCCTTGGCCTGTCCGGTGCCGCCAATGCCCAGGTGGAGTCGGTCGACAAGCCGCAACTCGTACCGGAGCCCGCGATAGATCCGGCCGCGAACAGCAGCGATGATCGTGCCATTGCCAACCGGTTGCGCGGTATTTTTCAGGAAATTGAAGGGATGCAGGAAGTCGCTGTTGCCGTCGATGCCGGGGTTGTTCGCCTTTCCGGCTCAGTCGCAGACGACGCCTCCGCCGATCGCGCCAAAGCCATCGCCCAGCGGGTGTCCGGCGTTGTCACTGTGGAGACGCAATTTGAACGCGATCTTTCGGTTGGCGGGAATGTGGAGCCGGTCGTCGACAAATTGGGAACCAGTCTGCAAAGCTTTCTGTCGGCGCTTCCACTCATTGGTATCGCGATTCTCGTTGCGATAGTGGTGGGGCTGGCAGGCCACTTGCTCGCCTCGCTGATGGGATTCTGGAAACGGGTGACTCCCAATGTCTTTCTGGCCGAGCTGATCGCGGGTTCGATCCGCGTTATCTTCATCTTTATCGGTCTCTTTATCGCTCTGGACATTCTGAACGCGACCGCCCTGATCGGCGCTGTCCTGGGTGGCGCAGGGGTGATCGGCCTCGCGGTGGGTTTCGCCCTGCGCGACACCGTCGACAATTATATGTCGAGCATCATGCTCAGCATCCGGCAGCCGTTTCGCGCCAATGATCATGTGCTGATTGGCGAGCAGGAGGGACGCGTTGTCCGGCTGACATCGCGCGCAACCATATTGATGACCCTGGACGGGAACCATTTGCGGGTTCCCAACGCAACCGTGTTCAAGGCCGAGATATTGAACTATTCGCGCAATCCGCAGCGCCGGTTCAGCTTCGAACTGGGAGTGGACGCCGATGACGATCCGGCCGCCGCGATTGAAACCGGCCTGGCTGCGATCAACAGTCAGGATTTCGTGTTGAATGATCCGGAAGCTACCGCGGAAATCAGGGAAGTGGGCGATTCCAATATCCTGATCACCTTTCACGGCTGGATCGACCAGCGCTACAGCGATTATTACAAGGCACGGGGCGCGGCGATCCGGGTTACCAAAAATGCTCTTGAAGAATCCGGTTTTGCACTGCCGGAGCCGATATATCGTCTGCGCTTCGACAATGTGGCGCCCGAATTTCTGGCCAATCTAAGCCAGGGCAATGCAGGCGATATGCCTGACAAGAAGTCCAGGAAGGCAGCCAAAGAAGAGTCTCTTGATGTGTCGCCCGAGGACCATGTCGAGAAGCTGGTGGATTCGGAACGGTCGGACGACGGTTCTGCCGATTTGCTCGACGATCAACAGCCGGTTGAATGACGAATCTGCGCGTTAATCTATGTTAAAGCGAGTTGGCGCGAAATCGACTATGCGACTTTCCAGTAACAGGTTGGGCTACAAAAACCGCCGCCAATAGAAAGTCATCCGTGCCCCACCAGACTATAACCTCCCTTGTCTATATCAGCACCGCCAGGCCCGGGCTCGACCAGAACGATCTCCTGGCGATCATGGCCGTTGCGGAGCGCAATAACGAGCGGTCCGGAATTACCGGCCTGATCTTGTTCAACGGGTTCAATTTCATCCAGTGTATCGAGGGGGAGCGGGGTGCGGCCAATGAATGCCTGCGCCGTATCGAGCGGGACGACCGGCACGATGGCATGACCATCGTCAGTCATGGGGAACTGGCCTGCCGCCAATTTGCAGAGTGGCGGATGGCGGGTCAATCGGTGCCGGCGCAAACGGGCCAGGCGGAGGCCGACATGCTCGCCCTGTTGTCCCGGGAAACAGTGACCGAGGCGACCCGGGCCCTGTTCCACAGCTTTCGCTCCTTCGGGATCAAAATGCCGGACTGACAGTCTGTGCCACGAAAAAGAGGATGCGGCGTTTCCGCCGATCCCCTTTTTATCCAGTCAATTGAACTTATGCTGCCGTCAGTCGGTAGCCTTGCCGCTTGCCGAAGCTTTTCTGGCCTTTTCGAGTTCGGCAGCTTCCTCGCCTTCCAGCGCTCGGGCGGCTTCTTTTGCCTTGCCTTCGACGTCGCCTGTCTCGGCGAATTCGTGCTGGGCGTCCTGAAAACGGCGTGAACCTTCGCGACTTCCTTCGCCTTCCATTTTCAAGTTCGATTTATTCTCGCTGTTGTCGGTCATCGCAAATATCTCCGCTGTGGGTGTTATCGTTTCGTTCCCGTATAGAACGCATGCTCCCCAGGAATGTTCCGCCGGACGAGACATTTCTCTCGATAATTTTATATGCAACCTTTAGGGACATCAGGTGTTCTGTTTTCAAGTAATTAACAAACGAGGTATGCTTTGGCGAGCCGGGACAAAAGTAAAGAGGGTTCATCGAACGCCGGCGGAAGCAAAAAGCCGTCAAAAGGCATGCCAGTGAAAAGCAAGGATGACATGCAACAGAGATTGGGCCTTGGACTGAAGAACATGTATCTGAATGTTCTCGACGAGCCGTTACCTGATGATATTTTGACGCTGCTGGACCAACTCGACGCGGACGATGAGGACGACTCTGGCTGCGGTCGTTCGGACGTCAATGAGTAAGCGCGGGGCCTTACCGCCTTCGGAGTTCAAGCAGCAGTTGACGGAAGCGATTCCCCATCTGCGTGCGTTCGGAAGGAGTCTCTCGGGCGATCGCGACGTTGCGGATGATCTGGTGCAGGACACGCTGCTGAAAGCATGGGCCGCACGGGACCGCTTCATTGCCGGCACTTCTATGCGGGCCTGGACATTCGTCATTTTGCGCAATACCTTTTTCTCCAGCATGCGCCGGAAGAAATTCACCGCCAACTATGACGAGCTGGTGGCAGAACGCATTTTGTCAGCACCGGCTCCCCAGCAGGAGCCCCTGCACCTGGCCGATCTGCAGCGAGGTTTGATGGAGTTGTCCGATGATCAGCGCGAGGCGATCATCCTGGTGGGAGCGGGCGGCTATTCTTACGAGGAAGCGGCAGAGATTGCCAATTGCGCAGTCGGCACAATGAAAAGCCGCGTTTCGCGTGCGCGAAAGGCGCTTGAATCCATTTTGGAGGAAGGACGGTTTACCTCTGCCTCCGACGGTCATGGCAGCATGACCACAACCGCGCTCGAAAATATCATCGGCGCGGTCGAGAAAATCGCCCCCTGAACCTTTCTGCCGGCTTGCTCGAAAGCAGAAGTTTTACCCCAGATCACTGCTGAGTACCACCGGGCGGCTGAATTGTGACCAGCAGCTTGCCCAGGCGATCCACTATGGTGGGCCGACCTGGCAAGCTTGCCGGTTTCTCTCAGGTGCAGGGATTACGCCTGCACATTCTCCTTGGCCGTCGAAAAGAACAGGGCCTGACTGATCGCCGCGCGAATGGCATTCGGCTGGAACGGCTTGGTTATGAGGAATGTCGGCTCGGGCCGCTCTCCGGTAAGCAAGCGTTCCGGAAAGGCGGTGATGAAAATGACCGGAACCGAGATCTTTTCGAGGATATCCTTGACCGCGTCTATCCCCGAACTTCCGTCGGCCAGCTGAATATCGGCGAGCACCAGGCTTGGCTTTGCCTTGGCGACAGCCTCCAGCGCACCCTTGTGCGTCGTTGCGGTTCCACAGACATTATGCCCCAGGCCAGCTACAATCTGCTGCAATTCCATCGAGATCAGAACCTCGTCTTCGATGATCAGAACGTCGGACCTGATTTCCTTGTCGATCTCTGAAATGGCATCTTCCAGCAAGCCGTTGATTGAACTTTCACCAACATCCGCAATTTTGGCCACTTCGCTGATCGAAAAGCCTTCCAGTGCCGTGAGCAGCAGTACCTGCCTGCTGATTGGCGGGATGGCGTTCAGATGACTCTGTGCGGTGTTGTCGTCGGGATCATCGGTACCGCCGACATTGGCGCTTTCCCAGATGCCAGAGAAAATCCGGTACAGATGAACCCGCACATTGTCGTCATCGGATATCGATTCCGGGTCGGCAATGATCGCCTCAAGCGTCGCCTTTACAAAAGCATCTCCGCTTTTCTGGCTGCCCGTCAATGCCCTGGCATAGCGCCGAAGATAGGGAAGATGAGGTTTCAGGCTTTCAGCTAATGACATATTTTATATCTCCGTAATTGGCTCGCAACGCATGAAACAGAAAAGGGTTGCACGCAATTTGGCCAGTCAGATGGTGTTTTAATCTTTGCATTGCAGGCTGTGGATGGAACCAATTTCGTCGTCGGTCGTAGGTCTAATGAACATTCTATTGTACATAAAGATGGAGAAAATCATATGACAGGCAATTATTCGGAAGAAATGGGTGCGGTGAAATCGGATCTGCAAACGCTGAAGGAAGATTTGGCAACCTTGACCAAATCCGTCAAGGCCGATGCGCAGGCCAATGCGCTGGAGTTGCGCGCCAACGCGAAAACAAAATTTGACGAAGCGCGCGCAAACGCGCTGAAAGCCGGTACCAAAGGCCGCAAGAAGGCCCAGACCACGATCAAGGATAATCCGATCGTGAGCATTGCGGCGACGGCCGGAGTGGGACTGATCGTCGGTGCCTTGATGGCCCGGCGCTAAACGCAGGAAATACTGAACAAAAAAGGCGGGGAGCCTTAACTCCCCGCCTTTTTTTGTCGGTGTCTCGATCGCGGAGTGCCATTCCGCAAGAACCTAGGACATGGCAATGGTCTTGTTTGTTCCCATGTCGGGCTGTTCGTCTGTGATATTGGCCTTGGCCAGTTCCCATGCCTGGACCAGCGGCGATGATGGGGAGGACCAGTATTCGGCGACTTGGGGTTTGAAGCGGATGGCGGCAACCTTGGGGTCATCCTTTTCGCATTGCAGCCAGGCCTTGGCCCATGGACCCCACATGTCATCGATCTTGCCGGCATCGCGGCTCAGGGCAGCCGTGCCGGTGATCGAGATATAGGTCTCCTTTTCGGGGCAGGCGTAGGTCAGGTTGCTCGTCATATCATCGGAAATCTCTTGCACTTTTCCCGACCGGCTTTCGGTGAGAAACCAGATTTCGCCGCTGTCGCGATATAATTTTCCGGTCATGGGGCGGCTACGCAAGTCATTGTCCGTCTCGGTTACCAGCATGGCCGTGCCGACATCGTCAATCATTTCATATAATTCTTCACGATCGTCATTATTCATGCAAAAGTCTCCTTTGGTATTATTTCCTATCAGGATTCTCTATAAACTACGCGCGATTTGCATGTTTGGTTCCGCTCCTATGCAACAACATGGCGAGTTATCCGTTCATTATTCGAAAGCCTCAGGGCATGACAAAAGGGGTCAGACATGAACGCGGGCAGTCGAATGACCGGGAGATCGGAGCGCAAGCGAGAAGCCGACCGGTTGGCGACATTGAGCAGTTACAAAGTGCTGGATAATGCGCCGGAAAA
>CAXIBD010000052.1:0-20086 GCA_964022135.1 uncultured Sphingomonadales bacterium
CCGGGCCGTCGACCAGTTCCACGTCGAACGGCAGCGCCAGATAGCGCCGCACCTCGAGCAGGGCCGAAGGGTCGGCGCCCGCGCGCATGGCAAGGGACAATCTCTCGCCGTCATGGTCCCGCACCAGCAGGCCCTGATCGCGGGCGTAGGCATAAGGCAGGTCCCTGACCGCCACCGCAATGGCCAGCCCCGCATCCGCTTCGGAAACAACCGCCTCTGTTCCGCGGGCGATCTTCATCATCTTTTCCCGCTGGTCTCGCTCGCTGGCAGCGGGGTCTGCTCGATCATGCCGCTGTCCCGGACGGCGGGCATGTCGCCGGGCGCATAGATGATCTGGTCATCCGGACGCGCTGCGACCGAGGGCGGCACGGTGCCGAGATAGTCGCGTACCAGGGCATCGATGGACGGTTCCTGGTCAGGGTTGCGGCGCAGTTGCTGGTCGCGAACGTAGCCGTAACGATTGCTGGAAAAGCGCCGCGCATCATTCGGGTCCTTCAGGATCGTCGGCCGGATGAAGACCATCAGATTGGTCTTGACCCGCGACTTGCCGCGCGACTTGAACAATTCTCCAAGGATCGGGATATCGCCGAGAAAGGGAACCTTCTGGATCGTCCGCCGTTCATTGTCGTCGAGCAGCCCACCGAGCGCGATAATCTCGCCATCGCCAACGGTGACCGTGGTGTTGATCTCGCGCTTGTTGATGATCAGCTCGTTGAAATCGTCGGACACCGGCCCGGCGATCGAGCTGACCTGCTGCCGCAGTTCCATCCGCACCTCGTCGCCGGCATTGATCTGCGGCGTTACCTCCAGCTCGATGCCGACATTCTGCCGCTGGATCGTGCGGAACGCATTGTCGAAATTGTTCGACAGCGCCTCGCCGGTCGACACCGGAATTTCCTGGCCGAACAATATGCTGCCCTTGAGATTGTTGTTCACCGTCAGCGACGGCGTCGACAGCACATTGCTGTTGCTGTCCGACTGCACCGCGTTGATGATCGCCCCGAGCACCGCGCTGCCGCCGAGACTGGTGGCAAAGCCGCCAAAGCCGCCGCGCGCGGCCAGCACCGCATCCGCGGCATTCTGCCGCAGCGCGTCGCCGACCGCGCTGTTGGTCGTGGTGGTCGTCGCGGTATTGGTCGTCGTCGTGGTCGTCGTGTCAAACTGGTCGGCCAGCAGGCCGCCCGCGACATCGACGATATTGGGCGAGGCATTGGAGAAATTGGTCACCGCAAAGGGTACGTCCTTGCCGCCGACCAGCCATTGCACGCCCAGTTCGCGGGCGAGGGTCTCGGAAATCTCGACGATGATCGCCTCGACCACGACCTGTTCCTGGCGCGTGTCGAGCTGGCGGATCAGCTCGCCGATCATCCGCTGAACGTCCGGATTGGCGGCGACGATGATCGCATTGGTGCCTTCCAGCCGCGTGACGATCGAGGGACCGCGACTGGCAATCCCGTTACCGTTGCCGCCGCTGACGGCAGCGGGTGCCGCAGCGCCCTCTCCCGTCGCGGCGGGCACAACCGTCGCCGAGCTGCCGCTGGTTCCGTTGCTGCCCAGCAGATTCTCGATCACCGGCAGGAGCTGCTCGGCATTGGCATAGTCCAGCCGGTGGACCCGTATCTCGGTTCCCGATTCGGCGCCCTTGTCCAGTTCGCGCGCCATTTGCGCAAAGCGCGACACCGCGCCCGGATCGCCGCGCAGCGCGATGCTATTGCTGCTGTCGATCGGCACCACGGTCACCGGCGAGCGCAGGCCCTCGCCGCCACCCTGGGCGGCCAGCGCCTGCAGCGAGGTAGCGATTTCCCGCGCCCCGGCATTTTTCAGGGTGATGATCGTGCTGGCGGCGCTGTCGCGGTCGATTTCGCCGACCAGGCTGCGGATTCGCCGGATATTGTCGGCATAGTCGACGATCACCAGGCTGTTGGCGTTGCGGTTCGAGGTGATCGAGCCCTGCTTGCTGACCAGCGGCCGCAACGTCTCCAGCGCCTCGGTCGCGACAATCGATTTCAGCCGCACGACCTCGGTGACCAGCTGGTTGCCCTCGGCCCCGCGCGATCCGATTCTTGTCGGCTGCGACGCCGCGCCGTCGGCGGGCTGGATGCGATAGGCACCGCGGGTGGTCGGGATCGCGACCAGATTGTTGGCGCGCAGGGTCGACAGGAAAATCTCGAAATATTCCGAACGGCTGAGCGGCCGGTCGGTGACAACCGAAACCTTGCCCTGCACGCGGCTGTCGAGGATGAAGGTGCGGCCGGTGACCTTGGCCGCGTCCTGGACAAAGGCCCGGATATCGGCGTCGCGGACATTGAGCGTATGCTGGGCAGACGCCGGCGCGGCCCAGAGACCGGCGGCAAGAGCAAGTGCGGCAAGTATCCGGGCGAAGTGGCTACGCATTATTGGGCTCCAAGATTGACAGCAATCGGAACCGTATTGGCTCCGCGCTCGACTTCGACCGACAGACGGGCACCGGGCTGGATCTGGCTCTTCAGCGTTTCGATGTCACTGGTCGAGCCCACCGGGTTGCCATTTATCGATACTATGACGTCACCGTCGCGAAAACCCGCACTCTTGAACAGGCTGCCGTCGCCGAGCGGCGTGATCACGATGCCGGTTACCTTGCCCTGCTCGTTGCGCGGGGCCAGCGATGCGATGCCCGGTATCTCGTTGCCGCCCGCGGTCAGCGAGACGGGCGTCACGGAATCTTCCGTGCCGACGGTCTGCGCGGGGATCGACTGGTCGAGATAGAGACTCTCCAGCACGCCGCCGCGACTGATGATGACATGATCAAATTCGACGCTGTTCAGCGTGACGCCGGACATGATCTCCTCGCCGACGACATAATTTTCCTGGACTCCGTCCGGTCCCGCCAGGATCGCCGAACCCAGCCCCGACGCCTCGTTCATGCGGATGCCGAACAGGGTCAGCTGCAGCGAGGTCACGACATTGGCGGTCTGCGCGGCTCCGCCGCGGAAAAAGGGATCAAAGCTGCTGAACAGGGTGAGCCGCGACTGCGGCGACAGCAGCTCTACATCATTGGCACGATAGTCGCCAACCGGCCCCAGCGGTGTCAGCACCAGCCAGACCAGCCTGACTGCCTGGATCAGCAGCAGGGCCGCCAGCAGGACAAGCAGGACCGGATAGGGACCCCGCTGGTTGTACCAGCGGACCATGGGGCCGAATCTGTCTGAATAGCTATTACCCACGAATCCCCGCAACCTTGCAATCCCCGTCGCGCTATAGCGATTTCACGACCATTCGACGACTCATTGATGACGAATATATTACAGCTCCAGTCGGATATGCTCAAATATCAGGGCAGTCGCATGTCCAGCAGAGCACCCAGATCGTCCAGCGCCTGCTGTTCCGACGAAACCTTGATCGCTGCCATGCCCAGAGCCGCCGCGGGTTTGCAGTTGATGCCCAGATCATCGAGATAGATGCACCCCGCCGGTTCGACATTCAGCGCCTCGCACATCATCTGGTAGATTCGCGGATCCGGCTTGCGGATACCCGCCTTGCTGCTTTCGATAATATGATCGAAACGCTGCATGATATCCTTGACCGCCGCGGCCTTCTGGTCGTCCATCGCCATGCCGGCACCCTTGCCCGCGGGGACATTGTTGGTGATGCACGAAATCCTGATGCCCTCGATCTTCAGCCGGTCCAGGGTCTCGACCATCCGGGGCCGAACATCACCGGCCAGCCGCGCCAGCACATCGGCACCGCGCAGCTCGATGCCGATGGCGCGCGCTTCCTGCGCAAAGGCCTCGTCAAAGCCGGCAGCATCGATTTCGGCCCGCTCGAACCGCGCCCAGGCATTGTCGTCGGGATTGGCGCTGTTGATCTGGCGGACGCTGTCCTTGGGAACGCCCTTCTCGGCCTCCAGCCGGTTGAACGCTTCGAAGGGTGACGATGTTATGACACCGCCGAAATCAAAAATTACGGTTTCATAGGTCATGCAATAGAAGCTCCAAAAATTGATCCGATGGCGGCGGTCGCGGCCATTGCCGCTGTCCCCCAGAATGTTACCCGGACGACCGGTCGCCAGATCGGCGCCCCGCCCAGTATCGCGCCCGCCGCACCCAGCGCGGCAAGCAAGGCCAGTGCCGCGCCGGACACCACCCAGATCAGCATCTGTCCGGAAAACAGTGCGGCAAGAATCACCGGTAAAATCGCCCCTGCCGCAAAGGCGAGCGCAGAGGCAAGTGCCGCCTGCAACGGGCGGGCCGAAAAATGCTTGGTCAGGCCGAGCTCGTCGCGCAGATGCGTGCCGAGCGCGTCATGCGCCGTCATCTGGTCGGCGACCTGCTCGGCAAGATCGGCGGTCAGCCCCCGGTTCTTGTAGATCGATATCAGTTCTATTCGCTCGGCCTTCGGCTGATGCTCCAGCTCCCAGGCTTCCTTGGCCCGCTCCGCCCGTTCGCTGTCGGCCTGGGAACTGACCGACACATATTCGCCCGCCGCCATCGACATCGCCCCGGCGACCAGCCCGGCAAAGGCAGTCAGCAGGATCGTTTGCTGGGAGGTGGCGGCCGCCGCCACGCCGACCACCAGACTGGCGGTCGAGACAATTCCGTCATTCGCCCCCAGCACCGCGGCGCGCAGCCAGCCGACCCGGTCGAGCAGGTGTGACTCATCATGCAACCGTGACAAGTGCCGGTCCTATTTGTTGAGATATTCCAGTTTCATGCCCGGCCGTTTCCAGCGCGTCTTGACCAGTTTCCCGGTGGCCGACAGGCAGATCCAGGCATCCATCATGTCCTCGCCGCCGAAGCAGATATTGGTCGTGAATATATCCGGCGTGGCGACAAATTCGACCAGCTCGCCTCCCGGCGAAATCACGCTGATCCCTGACTCCCCGATGGTCGCGACGCAGATATTGCCGCATTCCTCCATCGCCAGGCTGTCGAAAAACTTGTAGCCGGAAGGACGGTAGAGGGGAATGCCCGGGCCGCCCGGCCCGGCATCGGGCGCGACCTTGCCGGGCGCGGTGATATTGAACTTCATCAGCCGGCAGGTGAAGGTCTCGGCGGCATAGAGCGACTTGCCGTCGGGCGAAATGCCGATGCCATTGGGGTTGTTGGAGGGAAAGATCACCTCCTCCAGATGGCTGCCGTCGGCCTTGGCATAGAAGATGCCGACGATGTCATGGCAGCGCTTTTCATAGTCGGTCTTGCCATGGTCGGTGAACCAGAAACCGCCATGGGTATCGAACTGGATATCATTGGGACCGCGCAGGATGCAGCCGAAATCGCCGTCATTGTAGAGCGTCTCGACCTCGCCGGTCTCCGGATCGACTCGCTGGATGCTGCCGCCGACATAATCCTTGGCAATGCCCGCAGGGGTCAGGAAGCCGTCCTTGTCGTGATATTCGAACCCGCCATTGTTGCAGACATAGATCTTGCCATCGGGCCCCATCGCCGCGCCGTTGGGGCCGCCTCCGGTTTTTGCGACCAGCTGCTTGGTACCGTCGGGCAGAACCCGGGTCAGCTGCTGGGCCTCGATCTCGACCAAAATGACGCTGCCATCGGGCATGGCGATCGGGCCTTCGGGAAAGCGCAGGCCTTCGGTGACTATTTCCATGAATATCTCCTCTCAAATTTTTTACAGTCATTGCGGGATTCCGGCTACAAGTCTAGTGCGAAGACAGAAGGTTACAGGAGCAACTATGTCGAACATATATCCCCGGAAATTGCAGTTCCATATTGATGGCGAATGGATTGATGGCGGGGACCGCGCCGTCCACGAGGTCGTCAATCCTGCCACCGGCGAACCGATCGCCGATCTGCCCAAGGCGACCACGGCAGACCTCGACCGGGCGCTCGATGCCGCGAATCGCGCCTTTCCGCTCTGGCGCGACACGCCGGTCGGCGAACGCGCCGCGATCCTGCACAAGGCCGCCGACCTAATGCGCGAACGGGCGCCGAAAATCGGTCGCCTGATGACTCACGAGCAAGGCAAGCCGCTGGCACAGGCGATCGGCGAAGTCACCGCCTCCGCCAGCCATTTCGATATCATGGCCGAAGAAGCCAAGCGCTGCTACGGCCGCGTACTGGTGCGCCCCGCGGGTCAGAACAGTTTCGTCAAATATCAGCCAGTCGGGCCGGTCGCGGCTTTCAGCCCCTGGAATTTCCCGGTCTTCACTCCGGTCCGCAAGCTCGCCCCCGCGATTGCAGCTGGCTGCTCGATCATCCTCAAGCCAGCCGAGGAAACCCCGGCCAGCCCGATCGAGATGATCCGATGCCTGCTTGATGCCGGCCTGCCTTCGGGCGTTGCCCAGGTCGTGTTCGGCGATCCGGCGGAAGTCTCCAGCCATCTCATCGCCTCGCCGGTGATCCGCAAGATCAGCTTCACCGGCTCGGTCCCGGTCGGCAAGCATCTGATGAAACTCGCCGCAGAAGGCATGAAGCGCACGACGATGGAGCTGGGCGGTCATGCACCGGTGCTGGTGTTCGACGATTGCGATCTGGAAAAGACGCTCGATCTGGTGGTCACCGGCAAGTTCCGCAACGCCGGCCAGGTCTGCGTCTCCCCGACTCGCTTCTATGTCCAGTCCGGCATTTATGACCGGTTCGAAAAGGCGTTCACCGAGCGGGCACAGAAGGTCAGCGTCGGCGACGGCTTCGATTCGGTCGACATGGGCCCGCTCGCCAATCCGCGCCGGCCCAGCGCGATGGGCGCAATGATTGCGGATGCCAGGAGCAAGGGCGCCGATGTCCGGCTCGGCGGCGAACCGCGCGGCGACAAGGGCTTTTTCTTTGATCCCACGGTATTGTCGCACGTCCCGCTCGACGCCAGGATCATGAACGACGAGCCGTTCGGCCCGGTTGCGGTGATGCGGCCTTTCGACACGCTCGACGAGGCGATCGAACAGGCCAACCGCCTGCCGCTCGGCCTCGCCGCCTATGCCTTCACCTCGAATCTGCACACCGCCAATCTGGTCGGCGACAAGATCGAGGCCGGGATGGTGGCGATCAACAATCTCACCGTCAGCCCCGGCGATGCCCCCTTCGGCGGCGTCAAGGAAAGCGGCCACGGATCGGAGGACGGACCCGACGGCCTGAAAGCCTATATGGTCACCAAGGCAATCCATCAGGCCTGACCCTTGAAACAGGCCTGCCGACAACAGAATGCGACAGCTTTTCCAATTTTGTCGCACGAAGACACGAAGGCACGAAGTTATGTGGCACCCAATCTTCTTTGTGGCTTTGTGTCTTCGTGCGAGTCCAATAAAACAATAGCGCAGCTGACGCTGCGGGTGAGATAGCGAGAGGCATGACATGACAAAACGCACCGGGGCACAGATACTCGTCGACCAGCTGGTCATCCAGGGCACCGAGCGCATATTCACCGTGCCCGGCGAGAGCTTCCTTTCGGTGCTCGACGCACTGCACGACTGCGGCACGATCCAGACCGTCTCGACCCGCCAGGACGGCAGCGCCGCCTTCATGGCCGAGGCCGACGGCAAGATGACCGGCCAGCCCGGCATCGCCTTCGTCACCCGCGGCCCCGGCGCGACCAATGCCAGCATCGGCGTCCATACCGCGATGCAGGACAGCACCCCGATGATCCTGTTTATCGGCGACGTTTCGCGCGACGACCGCGACCGCGAGGGATTTCAGGAAGTCGACTTCACCGCGATGTTCACGCCGCTCGCCAAATGGGCCGCGCGGATCGACAACGCCGCGCGCATTCCCGAATATATCGCCCGCGCCTTCGACACCGCCAGTTCCGGCCGCCCGGGTCCGGTGGTGCTGGCGCTGCCCGAGGATATGCTCCGCGACGAGGTCGAAGCGCTCGACCGGCCCAAGGTCATCGCCCCGGCCCAGCCGCTCTGCCCCGACGCGATGACCACGCTCACCGACATGCTGCGCGACGCCACCGACCCGATCGCGATCATCGGCGGTGCCGGCTGGAGCGAGAAGGCCAAACATTATTTCGCCGAATATGCCGAACGCATCGGTCTGCCGGTCGCCGTCGCCTTTAGGCGGCAGGACAATTTCCCCAATGAAAGCCCGGTCTATGCCGGCAATCTCGGCTATGGCCCCAACCCCAAGCTGACCCAGCGGATCAGGGATGCCGATCTGATCCTCGCGGTCGGCGCACGGCTCGGCGAGGCGACCACCGACGGCTATACCTTGTTCACCCCCGACCATCCCGACCAGATCCTCGTCCATGTCCACCCCGATCCCGACGAACTCAACCATGTCTACCGCACCGACCTGCCGATCTGCGCGGAGATGGGGGAATTTGCCGAGCAGGTGGCGCTGTGGGACGATGACCTGCTGCCATTCGACGCCGGCAAGGCCGCGCATCAGGACTATCTCGAATGGTCCAGCCCGAAACCGACCGCCGCAAAACTTGACCTCGGCCTGTGCGTCGCCGCGATGCAGCAGCAGCTGCCCGCCGACGCGATCATCTGCAACGGTGCCGGCAATTTTTCCGGCTGGTGGCACCGCTACTGGAAATATGGCGCCTACCCTAGCCAGCTCGCCCCGACCTCCGGCGCAATGGGCTACGGCGTCCCCACATCGGTAGCCGCCGCCCTGCGCTTCCCCGACCGCGTGTCCGTGGTAATCGCCGGCGACGGTGATTTCATGATGAACGGCCAGGAACTCGCCACCGCGATCCAGTATGAGGCCGATCTGCTGGTGCTGGTGATCGACAATGGCAGCTTCGGCACCATCCGCCTGCACCAGGAACGCGAATATCCGGCGCGGCTGTCGGCGACATCGCTGAAGAACCCGGATTTCGCCAGGCTGGCCGAGGCCTATGGCGGCTGGAGCGCGACCGTGGAAGCCACCGACCAGTTCGCCCCGGCGCTCGCGAATGCGATGCAGCGCAAGGGCCTGCGGCTGCTGCACCTCAAGACCGATGTCGAATTTCTGACGGCGGCTGGGGCTACGGTGAGCGGGTTGCGGGGAAAATAAGAAGTATTTAGATTCAAAATCATATCCCGCGGAGTGCACGATAGATTCTCCGGGGGGAGGGAAATTCCCCGACCGATAGGCTATTGTCTTCCCTATGACGGTACAACGCAACAGGGGACGGCCCCCCTATGCCGATATATTGACGCCAGCCGAATGGCGCATTGCCGAGGGGGTCCGGCACGGCTTGACGAACCGGCAAATTGCCGACCGTCGGGCTATCAGTCTGGATGCGGTAAAATATCATGTCGCCAACATCATCGGAAAACTCGGACTCAGTCGCCGCGCCGAGTTGCGTGACTGGGATGGGGTGGCTGCCGTTTCGGCTTTGCCACGGGAGGAAACTATGGCCAGTGACACATTCCATTTGGGCGCGATCGGCCAGATATCGCGAAATGTCTCCAATCTGGAAAAATCGTTGCAATGGTATACCGAGAAACTGGGACTCAACTGTCTGTTTTCCTTCGACACTGTCGCCTTTCTGGACTGCAACGGCACCAGACTTTTTCTGAGCCAGTCAGAGACAGGTTCCAGCCCGGAATCGATCCTCTACTTCCAGGTTGCCAATATTCACGGTGCCAAGAGAGAAATGGAGGCGCGCGGCATTGTGTTCAGCCACGCACCGCACATGATTTACAAACATGACGACGGTACCGAGGAATGGATGGCATTTTTCTGCGATCCCGATGGCAAACCTCTTGCAATCATCACCCAATCGCCGCCGTCAGATGAAGAAAAGGAATGAAATTGCAGCCATCGAAAAAGATCTGAGCGCGTCTCGTATCCGCGTTCCACCCACGGATTAAGCCATCGCCAGAATTGCGCCTTATACGCTAGTGCCGAAAAACTGCTGCACGACAAATATCTTGATGCCCAGACCGATCAGGATCAGCCCGCCCAGCACCTCGGCCCATTTGCCGATCCGCGCGCCGACCAGCGCGCCCAGATAGACGCCGGGCCAGGTCAGCAGCGCCGTGGTCAGCCCGATCACCGCGCAGGCCAGAACGATCGGCGCGCCAATGCTCGGCAGGGTGATCCCCGCAATCGCCGCGTCAATGCTGGTGGCGATGGCCACGACCAGCAGCGGCCACAGCGACAGTTCCTTCAGCGGCTGGTCGGGATCGCGATCGAGCCCCTCGCGGATCATCCGCAATCCGAGTCCGCCGAGCAGCACCAGTGCGATCCAGTGGGCCACCGTCTCGATGGAGGCGGCAAAGGCTATGCCCAGCCCCCAGCCCAGCAGCGGCATGATTGCCTGCGCAAGGCCAAAGGCGAGGCTCATCCGCAACGCCATCGAGCGGCTGGGGCGGCTGGACGCGCCCTGCGCCACCGCGGCCGCAAAGGCATCCATGGCCAGGCCCAGGGAGAGAAGAATCAGGGAGAACATGATCATGACGCGGCCTTGAAAGTATTGCCGAAAAAACTCAACCGCCAGATTGGACTATTCGCCCGCCATCGCCAGAATCGCCTGCCATTCTTTCTCGGTCACCGGTGCCACCGACAGTCGCGACTGTTTGATGATCGCCAGATCCCCGAGCTCCGGATTCTGCTTCATCGCCTTCAGCGGCACCGGCCTTGACAGCTTGCGCACCGGCTTCACCTTGACCACCACCCAGCGCTCGGGATCGGTGGTGACATCGGGTGTGTGCTCCTCGCTCACCTCCATGATCCCGACCACTTCCAGCCCCTCGCGCGAGTGGTAGAAGAAGACCTGATCGCCCTTTTCCATCGCCTTCATGTTGTTGGCGGCCTGCGCATTCTTGACGCCGTCCCAGGTGCCTTCGCCCTCGGCCACCAGGTCATCCCAGCCATAGACATCCGGTTCCGATTTCATCAGCCAGTATTGCGGCATATTTCGCTCCTGAATTCGTGTCTGCCATTCAGCCGTCAGTGGTGAGCCTGTCGAACCACGCCTCTCGTCGAGAAGCGCCCTTCGACAAGCTCAGGGCTAACGGCGTCAATTATCCCAGTACATATATTATTCAAACTTCCCCCCAAAAAAAAAGGCCCCGCAATCACGCGAGGCCCTTTCTGTCGGTCGAAATCCGAATCTATTTCGGCATCAGCACATTATCAACGATATGGATCGTGCCGTTGCTCGACGTCACATCCGCCTTGGTCACATGTGCCTCGTTGCCGGCACCGTCCTCGAGCGTGATCGTGTCGCCATCCATCGTCGCCTTGATGGTACCGCCGCCCACCGTGGGGATCTCCGCAGTGCCGCCGCCGTCGGTGATCGCCTTGGCAATATCCGCAGAGCTCATGCTGCCCTGGACCAGCCCATGTTCGGCGATGCTCTTCAGCTCATCCTTGTTGTCGGCCGACAACAGCTCGCTCAGCTCCTGCGCATCGATCTTGTTGAATGCTTCGTTGGTGGCGACAAATGCGGTATAGGGACCATTGTCCTGCATCTCGATGCCAACGCCCGAGAGGCCGATCAATATGCCGGCCGTGCTGAGATCAGCATCGTCCTGCAAAATGGCGATCATGTTGGTGGGCTGCTTTTCATCGGCCAGCCGCGCGTCGAGAATTTCCTGTTCCTCCTTGCTCAGTTCCTGGGAACAGGCAGGGACGAGCGCCAGCAGCATCGAGGTAAGAATAATCTTGGGGGAGTTGAACATGAATTTCCTTTCCTGTGATCAATCCGCCTGCCGCAGGCTGCGCGCAAACGATGATGAAATTCGTAGGCGCGGGTTACTCGGCTCTTCGGGGGAAAGCAAACCCACAATAATGCCAATAGAAAAGGGCTCCGCCAGTCGGCGAAGCCCTTCCAATCCATCCTAGTTCAGGGGATGAAATTTAGCCCGGCATGACAACCGTATCGATGGCGTGAACGACGCCGTTCGATGCATCGACGTCGGTCAGGATGACGGTCGACTTGGCGCCCGTCGCATCTTCCAGAATGACCTTGTCGCCATCCAGCATTGCCTTGAGCGGCGCGCCTTGTACGGTCGTCAGGGTCGCGGTGCCGCCGCCATCGGTGATCGCCTTGACCACGTCGGCGGCCATCAGCTTGCCGGCGACGACATGGTAGGTCAGCAAGCCGGTCAGGTCGTCTTTCATCTCGGGTGTCAGCAACGCGCTCAGGGTGTCGGGATCGACCTTGTCAAAGGCTGCGTTGGTCGGGGCAAAAACGGTAAACGGTCCCTCGCCACTCAGCGTCGCGCCAAGATCGGCGGCGGTCACCGCGGTGACCAGCGTCGAGAAATCCGGGTTGCCGACCGCGACATCGACGATGGTGCCGGGCTCGGTCATTTCAGCCGAATCCATCATGGCATCGGCAGAGGTTTCTTCAGCCGCTTCCACGGGCGCTTCGGACGAGCATGCCGCGAGTGCGACGATGGCGGTGGTTGTCAGTATGAATTTGGGGGAAATACGCATGATAGGCCTTTCAAAATTGCAAATGCATCCGCTCGATCGCAATTACGACCGAACTTCGGATACAGGCAAGATGGGCCATCTCGGGACAGGTTCAAACCTGTCCTTTCGGGCATGTGGGCTATTCAGTCCTTGCCGAGATGGACAAAGTCGCGATCAAAGCCCTTGAGATTGGCGCCGCCATCGACATCGATGATCTGTCCGGTAACGGCCTGGGCGCCGGCCAGATAGAGGATCGCATCGGCAATGTCCTCTGGCGCGGGCAGCCGGTCAAGCGGCATCATCGCGGTGATATTGGCCAATTGCCCATCCCCATATTCGCCCGCTGTCAGGGTCAGGCCGGGCGCGACCCCGTTGACGCGCAGCTTGTCGGCGCAGGCTATTGCCAGCGACCGCACCGATCCCGCCAGGGCCTGTTTGGACAGGGTATAGCTGAGCTGGTCGCGATTGGGATTGTGGATCCGCTGATCCAGGATGTGGAGAACGCAGGCCCGCTCGCTCCCGGCGGGGCGGCGCTGGTAGAGGGCGGTGGTCAGCAGCACCGGCACCAGGCTGTTGACCGTGAAATGCTCCCGCAGAGCCGTTTCGTCGATCGAACCGGCATCATCCTGGCCGAAAATCGAGGCGCTGTTGACGATCAGATCGGGTAGCCGGCCAAAATGGCTGGTAACCTGGTCCATCAAGGTCCCGGCAGCGCCATCCACCGTGAAATCCTGCTGGAACGCGGACCATGGGCAGCCCGTTTCGCGCAGCTTTGCGGCCAGTCGCTCCTCGGGGTCCGTATCGCTATTGCCGTGCAGGGCCAGCGCATAGCCCGATTCGGCCAATCGTGCGGCGATCACCGCACCGACCCGCTTCACGCCGCCGGTGACCAGCGCGAGCGGCACGGTCATCGCCTGCCCCGGCTGAGCGTGATACCGATCTGCTCCCCCTTTTCGGAGATCAGCAGCTTGACGATCTTCACCGTGACCCTGAGCATATTCTGGTCCTGCAGGAACAGCGTTTCGATAATATGGTCGGCGACCGCCTCGATCAGCTTGAAATGCACGCCCTCGGGCAGGGCTTCGGTCGCGGCATGCTTCAGGTCCATGTAATTTTTCGAATGGTCGAGCGGCGTGTCCGCTTCATAGCGTTCCTGAACCTTCATCTCCGCCGCGATCGAGATGCGCAAGGGCTGCGGCAAATGGGTTTCCTCGGAGTAGATCCCGGTGAGCACGTCAACATCGAGATCGTTGACTTCCAAAAGCAATGTGTCTGTCATAGAGGCTCTCTGATCATGTTCGCGACAAATGGCAAGTCAGGCGGACCAGCGGGCGAAAATCGCCGTCGGCAACAGCAGTCCCCGCGCTTCTTCGCGAACCGCCAGTTCGCCGACTTCGATCGACCCGCCGAGATGGGCCAGTTTTTCATTGAGCAACGACCCCAGCGCCAGCGCCGACATGCGCACCGCATAGACGGTCAGGAACAGGCAGCGGCTGTCGGCATCGAGCAGCTGTCCGCAATTCCCGACCAGCCCGGCCAGATCTTCCTCCAGCCGCCAGATTTCCCCGTCCGGACCACGGCCATATTTCGGCGGATCGAGCAGGATCGCGTCATAGCGCCGTTCGCGGCGCACTTCGCGCGCCGCGAATTTGGCGGCATCGTCGATGATCCAGCGGATCGGCCGATCGGTCATTCCCGACAGGGCAGCATTGTCGCGCGCTGCGGTCACCGATTTCTTCGATGCGTCAACATGCACCAGATTGGCCCCGGCCGCCGACAGCGCCAGCGTGCCGACACCGGTATAGCCGAACAGATTCATCATCTGCGGCGAGTCCAGACCCGCCAGGTTGCTCCGGAACCAGCGCCAGACCGGATCCATGTCGGGAAAATAGGCGAGATGACGAAACGGTGTGCACTGGGCGGTAAAGCTGACCTCTTCCCAGTCCAGCTGCCAGCCCTCTTCCGGCACATGACTCTTGAGATGCCAGCGACCGCCGCCATCCTCGTCAGACGCGGGAATGAATTCGCCGTCCGCCTGCCAGTCCTCGTTCGCCGGTGCCCACATCGCCTGCGGCTCGGGGCGGATGAAGTGAAAGCTGCCGTACCGCTCGAGCTTGCGACCATGACCGGAATCGACCAGCGCATAGTCGCTCCGCGGCTCGCTGGTCATCACTATCGGGGCGGGCCGGATTTCAGCCATCGGACGGTGTGGCGTTGGAGGTGATAAATTGTTTCACCACATCATAGTCGCCGGGCAATTTGGTATATTTTTCTTCCCGGTCAAACAGATCGCCAACCCGGCGTGGCAGCGCCGGACGGACACCGGTTGCCCGCTCGACCGCGTCAGGAAATTTCGCCGGATGGGCAGTGGCCAGAGTGACCACTGGCACCGCCGGATCGAGATCGGCATTTTGGGCGGCAGACAGGCCGATCGCGCTGTGCGGATCGATGACCTGACCGGCCCGGTCCTGCGCCCAGCGCATCGCCAGCGCCATATCGTCGGGATCGACTCGGTGGCTGGTGAATATGTCGGCAGCGGTTGCGCGCATGCCGGGTTCCAGCTGCATATTGTGGCTCTGTTCAAAAGCGGCCATCCTGGCAGCAGTCTTCACGCCATCGCGACCTTCCAGATCAAACAGCAGGCGTTCGAAATTGCTGCTCACCTGGATGTCCATCGATGGTGCTGCGGTCGGGGTCACCGAGCCTGTGGAATAATCCCCTGCGCTCAGCGCCCGGTGCAGGATGTCGTTGACATTGGTCGCCACGATCAGCCGGTCGATCGGCAGCCCCATGCGCGCCGCGACATAGCCGGCGAAGACATCACCGAAATTTCCCGTCGGAACGGAAAAGGCAATCTTGCGATGCGGAGCGCCCAGCTGGCTCGCGGCGTAGAAATAATAGACCACCTGCGCCATCAGCCGCGCCCAGTTGATCGAGTTGACCGCCGATATCGAGAAACGGTCGGTCACTTCGCGGTCCGCGAACATCCGCTTCACCATTGCCTGCGCATCATCGAAGCTGCCCTCGATCGCGATATTGTGGACATTCGGCGTGCGCACCGTGGTCATCTGGCGCCGCTGGACGTCGGAGATCCGGCCATGGGGGTGGAGCATGAAGATGTCGACCTTGTCGCGCCCCGCCAGCGCGTCGATCGCCGCCGAACCGGTGTCGCCGGAGGTCGCCCCCACCACCGTCAGATGCTTGTCCTGCCGGGCAAGGAATTTCTCGAACAGCAGGCCGAGCAACTGCAGGGCCACATCCTTGAACGCCAGCGTCGGCCCGTGAAACAGTTCCAGCAGCCATTGCCGCCCGTCGAGCTGCACCAGCGGCGTCACCGCAGCATGGGCAAAGCGGCCATAGGCCTGCTCGCACAGGTCGCGCAGTTCCGCCTCGTCAAGCGCATCGCCGACAAAGGGCTGCATCACCCGGACGGCGACCTCGACGTAGGAAAGGCCCGACATCGCTGCGATTTCCGCGCTGCTGAACGACGGAAAGCGTTCCGGCACATACAGACCGCCATCGCTGGCCAGTCCGGCAAGCGTGACCTGTTCGAAATTCAATGCGGGCGCTGCGCCCCTGGTAGAGATATAATCCATGATGGTGCGCGGGTTAGGACAAGTTGCCGGATTGGGCAACGCCCTTGTTACGGCCACGCAGGGCGATCAGGAAAATGACCAGCGCGATACCGGCGAACAGAAACCACTGCACCGCATAGGACAGATGATTGTTGGGAATATCCTCGAGCGCGGGAGGCTGGCTTTTCTGCAATCCGGCGACCGGCTCGCTGGCGACCAGGCGGATCACATACTGGCTGTCCGGTGCAATGATGCCGTCGACGGCACCGCCGTCCCACTCCGGATTGTCCGGTCGCGCGGACCAGCCGGCGACGACCTGCGCGCCGGGGCCTTCCGCGCCGGCGGTGCGGCACTGGGCGACATGCGCCCAGCCCGACCGCCCGTCGGCGCTGCGCCCGCTGGTCGAACGCCAGCCGACCACGGCCAGGCAGTTGACGCTCGATTTGCGAAAATAGGGTGGGTTGTCAGCGTCCGGAACGGCAGGATAGGCGATGGCAGGCATGTCCGATGCTGCCGCATAGGTCGCCAGCAGATTGTTTTTCCACTCGGCGCGCTGCAGCTGCCAGATGCCGAGGCCGACCATGGTTGCGACCGCGGCGAGGACCAGAATGGTGACGAATATCGGCAGACGCTTGATCATGGACCGTCGCTGCCGTCGATACTGCCTTCCCGGGCATCATTGCGATGTTCGAGGATCAGCAATATCGCCTTCGACACCCTGAGCGATCCCACCACGGCGGCCACGGTCAGCGGCACCCACAGCAGGATATGCACCCATATCGGCGGATGGAAATTCGCCTCGACCGCCAGCGCCAGCCCGAGAACGACGGCACCGACGATCAGGGTCAGGAAGGCCGCCGGACCATCGCCGACATTATACCGGCTGAAGTCGAGGCCGCAGCTTCGGCATTTCTCCGAGAATCGGGTGAGATTGGCAAACAGCGTCTGCTGCCCGCACCGGGGGCAGAGACCAAAAAGGGCAGCGGGAAGAACCTCCGGCTGCCCTTTCTCATTTTGGGTTTCGGTCAACGCAATGGCCTAGTGGACCGGCGCGCCCCAGCCGCCCCAGACATAGACGACGATGAACAGGAACAGCCAGACGACATCGACAAAATGCCAGTACCAGGCCGCCGCTTCAAAGCCGAAATGCTGTTGCGGGGTGAAGTGACCCTTGTAGGTCCGCGCCAGACAGACGATCAGGAAGATCGTGCCGACCAGGACGTGAAAGCCGTGGAATCCGGTCGCCATGTAGAAAGCCGAGCTATAGTTGATGCCGGCAAACGGGAATGGCGCAACGCTATATTCGTAAGCCTGAATGGCCGAGAACAAGGCACCCAGAAGGATCGTCAGCCACAGGCCGGTTTTCAGGCCCTTGCGGTCGCCGTGGATCAGCGAATGGTGCGCCCAGGTAACGGTCGTGCCCGAGCAGAGCAGGATCATCGTGTTGAGCAGCGGCAATTCAAAGGCGTTGAGCACCTCGATTCCCTTGGGCGGCCATTGCAGCAGCGCTGCAGCGCCCTCCTGCCCGATATAGTTGGTGACGACACCATCAACCAGCTCGATCGGCTGGGGGAACAGGGAGAAATCAAACCAGGCCCAGAACCAGCCGACAAAGAACATGACCTCCGAAGCGATGAACAGGATCATACCATAGCGCAGATGCAGCTGCACCACCGGTGTGTGGTCGCCCGCATGGGCTTCCTTGATCACATTGGACCACCAGGAGAAAAAGGTCAGCGCGACGGCAGCCGTACCGATCGCAAAGATCAGCCCGCCATGCGCCATATCATGCATCCAGCGGATACCGCCGATTGCCATGGCAAAGGCGGAAAACGACCCTACCAGCGGCCAGATGTCTGGCGGCAGAATGTGATAATCATGATTTTTGGCACCGGCCATAATATTTCCCTAACCTTGTCTCAAATTTCTCTTAGCTATCGCCTTTGGCGCCGTCTACCGCCTGGTCGTCCAACGCGCGATAAAAGGTGTAGCTTAGCGTAATTTCCTTGATATCTTTTGTTTCCGGATCGTCCAGTATCGCCGGATCGACATAATAGAGCACGGGCATCCGTACCGTCTGGCCCGGCTCCAGCCGCTGCTCGCTGAAGCAGAAACACTGGATCTTGTTGAAATATTGCCCGGCCAGCAGCGGCGTCACATTGAACGTGGCGGTGCCAATCACCGGCTGGTCGCTGTTATTGGTCGCCAGAAAGATCGCCATGTCGCGCGCGCCGACGGTGACATGGTCCACCGCCTGCTCCGGCTTGAACGACCAGGGTAGCGCGGAATTGACGTTGGAATCGAACCGGATCGACATCACCCGGGTGGTGCTTTTTACCGTGGCAGCCTGGGCTTCGCCCACGCGCTGGGTCGTGCCGGCATAGCCGGTTACCCGGCAGAAGACTTCGTAGAGGGGCACCGCCGCGAAGCCGAGCCCCAGCATGCCCAGTCCCATCAGCGCCGCCATCGTGGCGCTGCGCCGGTTCTTGCCGGAAAGAGTGCTGTTCGTCTTTGCCATCAGGTGCCCGACCCGATCTTGACGATGGTAATCAGGTAGAACAGCACGACCATGAAGATCAGCAGGCCGGCCATGATCACCGCGCGCTGCTTCTGGCGGGCCTGATAGGCCTTCTGCTCTTCCGGCGTCATCGGCGCCTTGTTGGGGTCAATCTCGCTCATGCCAGGATCATCCGGTCAGCAACAAGCGCCGCGAACAGCGCAAACAGATAGAGTATCGAGAATTTGAACAGCCGCTTCTCTGCCGCCATGTCTTTTGGTTCCGACGTCTTGCTGCGCGCAACCTGCCACGCAAGGACGCAGAAAATGCCGCTCAGCACTGTCGCCGCCACACCGTAGACCGCGCCGGCCAGGCCGAGCGCAAACGGCGCGACGGTCACGGCGGCGAGCACCAGGCTGTAGCCGAATATCTGGTGGCGGGTCGACTGGCGACCGGCGACCACCGGCATCATCGGCACGCCCGCCTTGGAATAGTCGCTGTTCACGAACAGCGCGAGCGCCCAGAAATGCGGTGGCGTCCAGAAAAAGATGATCGAGAACAGAAGCACCGGCATCAGGGTGATATCGCCGGTCACCGCGACCCAGCCGATTGCTGGCGGGAAGGCGCCGGCGGCGCCGCCGATCACGATATTCTGCGGCGTGCTGCGTTTCAGCCAGATGGTGTAGATGACGGCATAGAAGAAGATCGCAAAGGCCAGGAATGCGGCGCTGAACCAGTTGACCGCCACGCCCATCAGCAGCACCGAAAATACCGAAAGGCCGATGCCGAAATGCAGCGCGGTTTCCCGGTCCATCCGGCCGGCGGGCAATGGCCGCTGGCTGGTCCGCTTCATCACCGCATCGATATCGGATTCATACCACTGGTTAAGCGCGGCCGAAGCCCCTGCCCCCAGGCTGATCGCGAGGATCGCGGTAAAGCCGATCACCGGGTGGATCGAACCCGGCGCCGCCAGCAACCCGCAGAGCGCGGTAAAGATGACCAGCGACATCACGCGCGGCTTGGTCAGCGCAAAGAGATCCTTCGCGCTGGCCAATCCGTGTATCCTGTGTGACGCCATGGTCATATTGCTATCCAAGCCTTCGACTGGACCTCAGATCACTTGATCTGGGGCAGCGTTTCGAACTGGTGGAACGGCGGCGGGCTGGACAGGGTCCATTCCAGTGTCGTTGCACCCTCGCCCCAGTAATTGCCTTCCGCCTTGCGGCCGGCAAACAGCGAGTAGCCGATGTTGACGAAGAAGATCACCACACCGACCAGCATCACGGCATAGCCGATCGAGCTGATCTGGTTCCAGTAGGCGAACTGTTCCGGATAGTCGGCATAGCGACGCGGCATGCCCTGCTGGCCGAGGAAATGCTGCGGGAAGAACAGGATGTTCACGCCGATGAAGAAGATCCAGAAATGGAGCTGCCCCAGCAGTTCGTTGTACATCCGGCCCGACATTTTCGGGAACCAGTAGTAGAAGCCGGCGAAGATCGAGAAGACCGCACCCAGCGACAGCACGTAGTGGAAATGGGCAACCACATAATAAGTGTCGTGGAGATTGTCGTCGATACCGCCATTGGCCAGCACAACACCGGTCACGCCACCAACGGTGAACATGAAGATGAAGCCAAGCGCCCACATCATCGGTGTCTTGAAGGACAGCGAACCGCCCCACATCGTCGCGATCCAGGAGAAGATCTTGATGCCGGTCGGCACCGCGA
>CAXIBD010000053.1:0-20014 GCA_964022135.1 uncultured Sphingomonadales bacterium
GTGTCGCGCCGTTCCTTGTGCTCAATAATATGACCATTGGCACTACCTGCTGGGAATAGCCAATTCAGCGCCTGCTCGGGATGCATTTGCCGTCCAGTAACTATTGCACGGAGAAGACACCGGATCATTTCCCTCGAAAGTGGGATGCAAAACGCCTTGTCAGTCCCGCCTTTTGGTTCGGGTATATAAAGTTGCCGTGCACGCAGATTGAGATGCTCTGGCCTAGACCGCTTGATCACTTCGGGACGGCTTCCAGAAAGAAGCAGGAACAGATGCAATTCGCGGCGGATCGGATTGTCCAACGTTCGTAATTGCTCGAACCATAACGGCAAATCATCTGTTCCCATTCCGCCATCACGACGGCTCTCCGGATTCCAATCCACAGCAAAAACAGGGTTTTCGTTAGGCAAGCCGCGAGCGGATTTTCGCGCGTGATTATAGATAGCACGCAAGGACCTCATGCATCCATTTGCCATGTAGGGACCACATTGCTTAGTGATTTCATCGTGCCGTGCTTTCACTAGCGCTGGATCATTGCCGAGCACGGATAAAGGTTGGTCAAGCCAGGCCTTCATCAATCGCTCTACATGATCAGCGTAGCTCTTCTCGGTCTTTCCACTCCGCCCCTTTCTCCGCATATGACTGTCGCGATAGGAAAGCCAAGCTAAACGAAGCGTAGGATCCCGACCATTCACCACAACGGTATTTGACGCTTCTGCTTTAGGCCGTGGGTCAATTCCGTCCGATATTTGTCCAAGCAAGGCTTTGGCCTTGGCGCGAGCCTCACGGGTCGTTATTTTGCCAAAATGTCCAACTTTCATGCGAAGTGATTGTCGGAGTACGCCTTGTCGCAAGTCACCTTGCAACATGAAGGTTTTTGATCGGCTACCTACCATCACAAAGAACCCGGACAGTTCAGTATCACGCACAATCGTCTGCTTGCCCTTTTCCATTGGTAGCCTCGCAATAACGCGATCGGATAGTGAAGCCTGCAACGTCAAATCTCATTTCTAGAACGGTTTTAGAACGGTAAACTCAACCATGAAAGTCAAAAGCTGTCAATCGCCAATTCTACGCCATGCTACACTTAATTGTTATAATACAATTGGATACATGGATAAATAGGTGCAATGGTGTAGAGATGAGTTTTATAGGAAAGCGCTAAAGATTAACTTTTAATCAGTAGGTCGCTGGTTCGAACCCAGCAGGGCTCACCATTATTTCAATTAGTTATTGAAATATCCTCGAAAATGTCTGAGCTAGAATCACTCGCGGGGCAACATCTCGGGCAACAACAGTCACAGTGATTGCCGAAAATTTATTTTCGTTGGCGAAAAAAATATTGGCAAATGCTGTGCGAATTGGGGCGCGACAATTGGGGTGGATTTCCGCCGTCAGGTTTCCCCGTTGCACCGCGTGCTTTGGATAAGCTGCGACGGTGGATCGAAGATAATCTCAATCAGATGGCACCCGCCGTCGTCCACCATTGGCAAATCACGGTAATCGTCGAACCAGCGCGTATGATTCGCCTGTCCGAACAGGTCCGCAGTAGCTCTTTCTTGGCCTGCAATCTCGCCCTCTTCGGCATCCTTGCATAGTCCCGACTCGAAATTTTCGAGCATGACTTCGCAGCCAATGTCGCCCACTCGCGCTTCTGCCGAATTTGGCAGGACATAAACGCCGACCACCTTGCCGTCGGGTCGCAAGGCATAGTTGCGCGAATGTTCTTCTAACGTCTCTGCACCGGCGGGAAGTTGCGCGGCCGACTCAATTGCGCGCATGACTAATTTTTGTTCGGAGGCCTGTTCCCACGAACACGCTGCGCCAGTGAATAGCGCAATAGCGCAGAAAACTGCTCTCATCGGGGCACCTTCGCGCAAACAGCCCACGCCCACAATGTTGTCGCATTTCGACCGGCGGGAATTGGGCCGTTAGCGGACTGGCGGCTTTCAGATCTCGCGATGCAGCAAGCTGTCTGTCCGGTTTCGGCTTGGCGAGCAAATCCGTTCCATTTGCCCAGTCTATGCTGCTGCTGTTTCCTGCTGGGTGCGAAACTGGTCGAAAAGTGAAGCGATATGCCTTGCATAGGGCCGTCCTGCTTCGGTGATCACCAGTTTGCCGTCCCGCCGGCAGATCAGCTCCTTTTCCTCGAATATATCGAGAATATCGACCTGCGGCAACATTCGGGAGGCAGCGGCATCGACCTGCCCCTGACACAGCAGGGACGAGATAATCGCGCTCCGTTTCCTGGTTTCTTCATCGATCGTCACACCACGAACGGCCGCGACCTGGTCTGAGGAGACCATCGACCGGTACCGGCCGACGTTCTTCTCGTTTTGCACCAATAGTCCGGGTAAACTGCTGATCGCGCTCGCGCCAAAACCGAGCAAGACATCATTCGGGTCGTCGGTAAAGCCCTGGAAGTTCCGATGTACCCGGCCTTCGGCCGCAGCGATTGCCAGCGAATCTGTCGGCAAGGCGAAATGGTCAAAGCCGATCGCGACATAACCTGCTTCGGTCAGCCGCTGATGGCCGAGTTCGCTTTGTTTAAAGCGCAATTCTGCATCCGGCAGACTGTCGCCATCAATCCGCCTCTGCCGCGGTATCATGTCGGGCATATGGGCATAGCCGAATAGCGAGACGCGACTGGGTTGAAGTTCAATTGCCTGAGTCAGCGTTTCGTCGAGATCCTGCAACGACTGCTTGGGCAGACCATACATCAGATCGAAATTGATCGAATCAATGCCGCGCAGGCGCAAGGCGGATACCGATTTCTCGATATCGGCGAGCGGCTGGACGCGACCGATCGCTTCCTGGACATGGGGCGCAAAGGTCTGGACGCCCAGACTCACTCTGCCAACATTGGACGCCGCCATCGCCAGCGCCCATTCGGAAGTGAAGCCGCGCGGATCAAGCTCCACCGATATTTCCGGAATGCCCGCATCAAATATCGTCGTGATCCGATCCAGTAGGCGCACAAATTCCACGGTCGTGATGGCGTTCGGACTGCCGCCGCCAAATGCGATACGGCGCACTTTCCCCCGGCCGCTCAGCAACCGCCCAATCAGCGCAAATTCGCTTTCCAGCGCGTCCAGGTAGGCAGTTAGCCGCTGGGCTTTTCCCGCCGCACCGGTATTGCATCCACAATACCAGCAAATCGAGTGGCAATAGGGAATGTGAACATAGAGGGACAGGGGCGTCCCGGAGCGCATGTCGCTCAGGGCCTGGATATATTCGTCACTGCCGCAGCCGCTATGGAACTCTGCCGCGGTCGGATAGCTTGTATAGCGAGGCACTGGTTCTGCCAGTAATTTTGGATGATAGGGCCACATGCGGACGGTAGTAAGCGGCTGAACCGCGCCATGCTTTGATCTTGGTCAAAGACCGTTTCCGGAAAATGGCATGCAAATCATCCCGAGGCCTTGTTACTCCCGAGACGCCGTGACTCAGGCTACTTCTGCGAGCGCTTTCAGCCGGTTGCGATCTTTGATGATAACCGTGCGCCGGTCAGGCAGCTCGATGACCCCTTCTTTCCGGATGCGGGAAAATTGCCGGCTGACCGTTTCAATCGTCAGGCCTAATATATCCGAGATTTGCTGCCGGTCCATCGGCAGCTCGAAACGATCGAGATAGAGGGTGGTCGGACTACAGCCATCCAGACTCAGTCGATCGGACAATTCGACCAGCAGGGTAGCAATGCGCTCGGTTGCCGATTTCTTGCCCAGCAAGGTCATCCATTCGCGCGCGCGGTCGAGTTCATCGAGAGTCCGCTGGAGCAGTTTATTCTGCAGGTCGGGATGCTCCTTTGCAAAGCTGTCAAAGGAAGACCTTGTAAAAACACAGACCTCGGCATCTGTCATTGCGGTCACCCGATAGGGGCTTTCCTTGCCAAACGGCCGGCCGATAAAATCGGCGGCATACATAACACTGACGATCTGCTCGCGCCCGTCTTGCAGGTTCACGGAGAGTTTGAGCACGCCATCGATGATATTGGCGACAACCGGAGCCGGATCACCCTCCCACAACATAGTTTCACCGCGCTTGATCGTCCGTTTACGGCCAATCTTCCCCAATAACTGCAATTCATCGGTTTCGAGGCTGGCGCAAATCGCGCGGTTGCGGACAACACATGTTGAACAATCGCTCATGCCCGACGTCTACGCCCGGGTGGCGATAAACACAATAAAGTCATGTTCTTCATCTCCGGATCATCCTGCACTATTGAACGGCCGCCACTCAACCGGCTTTTCCGTCGGCTCGCTTTGATAAATAGATACGCGCCTGTCGCAAGGCCCATGGCGTGATGAACAGGATCCAGACGACGCCTGCGAGAACGAACCAATGGCCATGCTCGCCACGCACACCCGCAACAATTCTGGCAATGGCCGACAGCTGGATTGCCCAGAAGGCCAGCCAGGTCAGTCGATTCATGGCCAAGGGCCGACCGGAATGCCCAAGCGTCACCCGTGTGACCATTGCGATAATCAGACTGCCCGCCATTCCTATGTAAAGCGCATGGACCGGCGCCCGACCGAGATCGAGATCATATCCGGCGAATTCCGCAAAACTGCCCAGTGCGATCAATGCAAAGCCGATCGGCGCCCAGGCAAAGCCCCAAATCAAGACCATGAAAAGACCGGGTGCCTGCTGCCGTGGCCACCAGCGCCAAAGCATCGTCGTGGTAAGCGCAAGCAGAGCGGTGACGCTGATGAATTGCAGACGATTATAGCCACAGAATTGCATTGTCAGATGGGCGATCAGAAAGACCCACAGCAGCGCCATGAGCCAATAAGGCCGCCAAACCACATAATCTTGCACGACATTGCCCGCAAAAAATGGGATCATCCGGTGGGCGACAGTGAAGAATATCGCCAGCAGAAAACCGAATGTTCCGAGGCTGTTGGCAATTTGATAGGCTTGAGCATCGAGGGTCAACAGGAATTTTATCGAGAAGCAGAGCCCGGCAAGACCGAAACCCAGCGCCGCAAACGCCGACCATCCGTGCCATGTAGGGCCCTTGCCGTCGCGTCTTTCGGCGATAAGCAGAACGACCATGTGCCACAGAGCAGACAGCCAGCCCAGCCCGGCAACGCACAGGGCCAGCGCAAGCAAAAGATGACTGGCGCCAACCAGCGCAATCCACGCCAATACCGATGCGATGATGAACGCGCTTCCAATGGGAGCAAATTGCGTTTGGCCAAGATCGGGATAGCCGATCCAGCGCGGGAAGACGGTCAGCAGAAAGCCGAAGAAGAAGGATGGCAGCATCAGGAAGAGCATCACCGGCGCATGGAGAAGCGATGCCGGAACATCACCGGATGCCATGCCTATCGGCCAGATATAAATATCAAAAAGCGTCGCGGTCCACCAGATCATCAGCAACGCAAGATTCATCACCCCGGAGAGAAACAGCGGACGATGGGCGGCGGCGAAGATAATTGCGATCCGCGCCCGCATCAGATGAGCCCGTGACTGCCGGCGACAGCGCCGATAACGGTCATGATTCCCAATATGTTCAAAATCTGATGCACCCTCTCCATTTTCGCAAAATCACGCTCAGGCTGTCTGGATCCGGCCATCCTCCGATGGAGGAACAACGGCTCCAGCACGAACAGCATCATCATGAATATGAACCAGATTATCACCATCGCGTGCATCCACCAAAAGCGGGGATCGACAAACCGGTCCCACAGATCGGCGCGCCAAGTCATCCAGAAGCCGCTCGCACCAGCCAGCAGGACCCATATTCTGGCTTGCCATGCGAATCCATTTTCCAACCCGTGAAAGGTGGACAGACGCTCGTCGGCGCCCGACTGCCGCCGGATTGCCGGCATTGCGACCATCGTCACAAAGGCCACCCCGCCAATCCACAGCAGGACGCTGGTGACGTGAACAACGCGTGCTATCGTAAAATCATCCATATCTTTTTCTTTTTTGCAGCATGACGGGACAATAGCCACCAACCAGCGGCATGTCTCTTGATTTAAGTCAATTACTTCGTGCCAACCGGCCTCTACCCCGCCAGCATGAAAATGATCAACAAGAAGAATTTCATCGCGCTCGCGCTCTCAGTTGGAGGCAGCTTGGCTCCTGCTCCCGCTTTGGCGCAAGCGAGTTCCGAACCGCAGGCTGAAAAAAAGACGTCCGCTGTCACGCCTTATGCCAATGTCCGCTATCGGCTGGAACTCGTCAATCAGGACGGCATCGCCAGGAACGCGACCGCTTCCACCTTGCGGGTGCGGGTCGGTTTGAAAACCGGTGAATGGAACGGACTGAGCGCGGTTGTCGAAGGGGAAGCGATTGTCGCCATCGGAAAGCAGCGGTTCAACGACACGATCAACGGACAGACCCAATTTCCCGTCGTTGCGGACCCAGAAGATATTCTGCTCAACCAGGCCTATGTTCGCTGGAGTCCGGATAGCCGGATCGAGGTGACCGCAGGCCGACAGGCGGTGAACCTTGATAACCAGAGATGGATCGGTTCGGTCGGCTGGCGTCAGAATGACCAGACATTGGATGCGGTCAGAATATCGGCAAAGCCGGTTGCAGACGTCTCGGTGGACTATTTTCATGCATGGCGCGTCAACCGTATTTTCGGAACCGACTCGCCTCAGGGCATCTGGCGGAACACCGATATCCACGGCTTGCGCGCTGGTTTGAAAATCAAGCCGGTGGGGACACTTTCTGCTTATGGCTATTGGCTGGACCTGCCCTCTGCTCCGGCAATGTCTTCGCGCACGTTCGGCGTTCGCCTGTCCGGCGTTCAGCCGCTCAACCAGAGCCTGAAAATACTCTATACGGCGGAATATGCCAATCAGCGGGATCATGGCTCCAACCCGTTGGCCGCTGACAATGACTATCTGCTCGGCGAGGCAGGCTTTGCTGCAGGACCGGTTGCCGCGAAAATCGGGTTTGAACGACTGGAAGGCGATGGCCGTTCAGCGCTGCAGACGCCGCTGGCGACGCTTCATGCCTTCAATGGCTGGTCTGACAAATTTCTCGTCACCCCGCCAAATGGCCTGCGCGATATCTATGCTGATCTTGGCTATAAATTGGGCGGAGACGGGCCGTTAAAGGGCACGGTCTTCCGGCTGGTCTATCATGATTTCCGGTCTACCCGTCTCGGCATCGGATATGGCAGCGAATGGGATGTATTGGTCAGCGTGCCTGTTCGCAAGAATATCACGCTGCTCGGTAAATTCGCCCGCTATGACGCGGATCGGTTCTCCACCGATACCACCAAGGCCTGGTTCTCCGTCGAGGCAAAATTCTAGTCCACGAAAAGCCGAATGGCGACTGTCACTCGAGTCTATCCAGAAATGGATCGGGACGGGCGAATTTGACCAAGGCATCATGGTCGGTGATCGTTATATTGCCGCCAGCAACGGATACACCATGTTTCGCCAGCGCGCTGATAGCCCGAGAGAGATTTTCCGGGGTCATTCCGAGCAGGGAAGCAAGTAGTTTCTTTTCGCCGCGCAGCTGCAGGCTCATCGAGCCATCCCGTTTGTGACTCTCCAGCAGCAGGAAATTCCCCAGCCGCTCGGTCGATTGGCGCAATTTCATGTCGGTCAGCGCCCGCACCATGCTCCGGTAGCCAACCGCCAGTTCGCGCATCGCCTCCTGCATCAGCGCGCCATCCTGTTTGATCACGTCGCGCAATAGATCTGCTGGAATCAGCATGACTCTGGACGATTGCAATGTCCGCGCAGCCATCAGAAACGGCTGATCGGTTATGAGCGCAGCGAGAATGAAACTGCTGACCGGCTCGACAATCGCCATGGTCGAATCCCGGTCACCATTTGTTGTAAACAGCTCGATCAGACCGTCGACAAGGACATAGAGGAAATCCGGTTTCTGACCGACATCGAATAATATCAACTGCGGGGGGAATACCTGCAAATGGGACGCCGAGAACACACGTTCGCGCTGTTTTTCATTCATTTCGGCAAAGAGCGGCAATTTGGCTATTTCCGGACGTTCACCTTCACGCAAAGATATTTCCTTAGGTCAAAATATTCAAAACATTCGAGTCAATTGATTATCATCAATTCACAGGATGACAATAATCTAGGACTGGCCTGAAACTTGTCAGGCAACAAGCGAATTTTCCCCCCGGGTCCCTCCTGCTTTGATTCAGATCAAAAATCCCTCTGGTCAGGTCATCCAACAGCGTCGCGAGAAACTCTATTGGGGCCATATCATGCCGACGACTCATATTCCATCCGCAGCTGATCAAAACCGGGCCATCGGACTTAGCACCTTTGCCTTTACCATCTGCTTTGCTGTGTGGACGATATTTGCCATTATCGGTATCGAGATCAAAGCCGAACTGGGTCTGAATGACACCCAATTCGGCCTGCTCGTGGGTACGCCAATCCTTACCGGCTCATTGACCCGGCTGTTTCTCGGAGTCTGGGCTGACCAATATGGCGGACGACTGGTCTTTCCGCTCACCATGCTGGCCTCAGCCGCCGCGACCTTTCTTTTATCCTATGCCAACACCTATTTCCTGACGCTGGTTGCAGCGCTTGGTCTTGGCTTGGCCGGTGGCTGTTTTGCGGTAGGCGTTGCTTATGTCTCCAAATGGTATCCTCAGGAGAAACAGGGAACGGCGCTCGGCTTTTTCGGTATGGGTAATGTCGGTGCAGCGGTTACCAAATTTTCTGCGCCATTTGTAATGGTTGCGCTCGGCTGGACGGCGGTCGCACAGATTTGGGCGGCGGTGCTCGCGATCACCGCGATCGCCTTCTTCATATTCGCGAAAGACGATCCCGATTTTGCCGCGCGCAAGATTTCCGGTGACAAACCAATGTCCCTGAAGCAGCAGCTCGAACCGCTGAAAAACCAGCAGGTCTGGCGTTTCTCGCTTTACTATTTCTTCGTCTTCGGCGCCTTTGTCGCACTTGCTCTCTGGCTGCCCAAATATCTGATGGGCGTATATGGTCTCGACATCAAAATGGCCGGAATCCTGGCTGCAACCTTCTCGCTTTCGGCCAGCCTGTTCCGTGCCTATGGCGGCATGCTTTCGGACAGATATGGTGCCCGCAAGGTCATGTATGCCACCTTCAGCATATCGCTTCTTTGCCTTTTCATGCTCTCCTACCCGGCAACCGACTATGTGATCCACGGCATTGAAGGCGACATCCGGTTCTCGACGTCAATGAGCCTGGTACCTTTTGTCATCACCGTTTTCGTGCTCGGCTTCTTCATGTCGCTGGGAAAGGCTGCCGTCTATAAGCACATCCCGGTCTATTATCCCGGTCACGTCGGTTCAGTCGGCGGAATGGTCGGTATGGTTGGTGGCCTGGGCGGATTCATCCTGCCGATCGTTTTTGGTGCCGTCAGCGATCTGACCGGCATCTGGACAAGCTGCTTCATGGTGCTCTTCGCGCTGGTGGGCATTGCCCTGGCCTGGATGCATTTCGCGGTGCGACAGATGGAACAGGAGGCGTCGGGCGTTGACCAGAGGTCACTGCCGCAATTCCCGGAAATGGCCGATATCCATGACGGAAAAGTCCACAAGGAACCAGCCAGCCAGATTCTTGACCAATGGGAGCCCGAGGATCAGGAATTCTGGGACGACAAGGGCGCAAAAATTGCCCAGCGTAATTTGTGGATTTCCATTCCCTGCCTGTTGCTCGCCTTCTCGGTGTGGATGGTCTGGTCGGTGGTGGTCGCAAAACTGCCACTCATAGGCTTTGATTATACGACCGATCAGCTCTTCTGGCTGGCGGCGTTGCCGGGCCTCTCAGGCGCGACCTTGAGAATCTTCTACAGCTTCATGGTACCGATTTTTGGTGGCCGCCTCTGGACAACATTGACGACCATGTCTCTGCTCATCCCGTCATTCGGCATTGGTTACGCGGTGCAGAACCCCGATACGCCATATATCATCTTCCTGGTACTGGCGCTGCTTTGCGGCTTCGGTGGCGGCAATTTCGCTTCCTCGATGGCCAATATCAGCTTCTTCTTCCCCAAAAGGCAGAAGGGCAACGCCCTGGCGCTCAATGCCGGCCTCGGCAATGCCGGTGTATCGGTGATGCAGTTCCTCGTACCGATTGTCATCACCCTGGGTGTCTTCGGCGTCGTTGGCGGCGAGCCACAGACGACAGTCGATGGCGGTCAGCTCTGGATCCAGAATGCCGGCTTCATCTGGGTACCATTCATCCTGATCAGTTCGGCGCTGGCATGGTTCGGCATGAACGACATTGCTTCGGCTAAAGCGAGCTTTGCCGATCAGGCGGTGATTTTCCAGCGCAAGCATAACTGGATCATGTGCTTTCTCTATACCGGTACATTCGGGTCGTTCATCGGCTATTCCGCTGGCTTCCCGCTGCTGAGCAAAATCGCCTTCCCCGATGTGGACTCACTGAAATATATTTTCCTCGGGCCATTGGTCGGTGCGGTTTCCAGAGCGGCTACCGGCTGGATCTCTGATAAATGGGGCGGCGGACGGGTTACTTTCTGGACCTTCCTTCTGATGATCGCGGCGGTGGTCGGTGTCCTCTACTTCCTTGGTATCAAGGAACAGGAAGGCGCGTTCTGGGGCTTCTTCGCGATGTTCATGCTGTTGTTCTTCGCAACCGGTGTCGGCAATGCCTCAACCTTTCAGATGATCCCGGTGATCATGCGCAAGGAAATCGGACGGCTGATGCCCGGCCTGCCCGCCAACGAGCAACTGCGCAATGCCGAGAAGGAATCAGCGGCGATCATCGGCTTCACCTCCGCCATCGCAGCCTACGGGGCGTTCTTCATCCCGAAAGCTTATGGCACGTCGATTGCGATGACCGGCACACCAGATGGCGCATTGTGGGCGTTCCTGATCTTCTATGCCGGCTGCGCTTTCGTGACCTGGAACAGCTACACGCGGCGCGGCAGCCTGCTCCACGATATCGAACGGGGACGGGAAGCCGCCAGCCCCGTCCCTGCGACCGCATGAACCGAGGAATCTGAAAAATGAGCCATCTTCTCGACCGTCTGACTTTCTTCAAGCAAACCAAGGCACCCTTTGCCAATGGCCACGGCGTCACCACCGGCGAAGACCGGAGCTGGGAGGACGCCTATCGCAAGCGTTGGCAGCATGACAAGATTGTCCGCTCGACCCATGGCGTGAATTGCACCGGTTCCTGCTCGTGGAAAATCTACGTCAAAGGCGGGATCATAACCTGGGAAACGCAGCAGACTGACTATCCGCGAACCCGGCCCGACCTGCCCAATCATGAACCACGCGGCTGCCCGCGCGGAGCCAGCTACAGCTGGTATATCTATTCGGCGCAGCGGCTGAAATATCCTCTGATCCGTTCCCGACTGGTCCGCCTGTGGCGCGAGGCACGCAAGACGATGAAGCCCGTCGCGGCCTGGGCGTCGATCGTCGAGAACAAGGCCAGTCGCCAGAGCTATACCGCCATTCGCGGTCATGGTGGCTTCATTCGCGCGCATTGGGATGAGGTCACCGAAATCATCGCGGCGGCCAATGCCTATACTGCCAAAAAATATGGTCCTGACCGGGTGATCGGATTCTCGCCGATCCCGGCCATGTCGATGGTCAGCTACGCAGCAGGATCGCGTTATCTGTCGCTGCTCGGCGGTACCTGCATGTCCTTTTACGACTGGTATTGCGATCTCCCGCCTTCGTCTCCGCAGACTTGGGGTGAACAGACCGATGTGCCCGAAAGCGCCGATTGGTATAATTCCGGCTATCTGATGCTCTGGGGTTCAAACGTTCCGCAGACCCGGACCCCCGACGCCCATTTCATGACCGAGGCCCGCTATCGCGGCGCCAAGGTGACCGTGGTCTCGCCGGATTATGCCGAAGCGACAAAATTTGCCGACATCTGGCTCAACCCGCAACAGGGCACCGACGCCGCTCTTGCCTTGGCCCTCGGCCATGTCATCATGCGCGAATATCATCTCGACCGGCAGGTTCCCTATTTCGAGAATTACTGCCGCAAATATTCCGATATGCCGATGTTGGTCCGTCTGGTTGAAAAGGACGGTGCCTATGTTCCCGACCGGATGCTCCGCGCTTCGGACTTCAAGGGTGGCCTTGGCGAGAATAACAATCCGGACTGGAAATCGGTCGCCTTTGACGAGAAGACCGGCGACGTTGTCACGCCGTTGGGGTCCGTCGGTTTTCGCTGGGGTGAAAAGGGCAAATGGAATCTCGAGGAAAAGGACGGCAAGGGCAAGGATGTAGCCCTGCGCCTGACCGCTATCCTGGAACAGAATCGCGACGATGTTGTGGAAGTATCCTTTCCCTATTTCGGCAATCGGGAACATGACCATTTCAAGGGGACGGATCATCCCGATGTCTTGAACCGGCGGGTACCGGTGCGCTCGGTGACCCTGAAAGACGGCGACGCGATGGTCGCTACCGTGTTTGACCTGCTCTGCGCTAATTACGGCCTCGACCGGGGTCTGGGTGGGGAACATGTCAGCAAGGACTATAGCGACAACGTGCCCTACACGCCTGCCTGGGCGGAGAAGATCACCGGTGTTCCGGTCGAGAAGATCGTCACCGTTGCCCGTGAATTCGCCACCAATGCCGAAAAGACCAACGGCAAGTCGATGGTCATTCTCGGCGCCGGTCTGAACCACTGGTACCATATGGATATGAACTATCGCGGCATCATCAACATGCTGGTGATGTGTGGCTGCATTGGCCAGTCGGGTGGCGGCTGGTCGCATTATGTCGGGCAGGAAAAACTGCGGCCGCAGACAGGCTGGCAACCCCTTGCCTTTGGTCTCGACTGGAATCGTCCGTCGCGGCAGATGAATTCGACCAGTTTCTTCTATGCGCACAGCGACCAGTGGCGGTACGAAACCCTCGACGTCAAAGAGATATTGTCGCCAACCGCACCCGCGGGCGACTGGTCCGGCACGTTGATCGACTATAATGTCCGCGCCGAACGGATGGGCTGGTTGCCCAGTTCGCCGCAACTCAAGACCAACCCGCTTGAAGTCGCCAAAGCGGCCAAAGCCGCGGGCAAGGAAGCCAAGGATTTTGTTGCCGATGGACTGAAATCCGGCGAACTGGAAATGTCCTGCCACGATCCGGATGATCCGGCCAACTGGCCGCGCAACATGTTTGTCTGGCGCTCCAATATCCTTGGTTCATCGGGCAAGGGCCATGAATATTTCCTCAAGCATCTTCTGGGTACGGCCCATGGTGTCCAGGGCAAGGATCTTGGCGAGACCGGCGCGCAAAAGCCCGACGATGTCGTCTGGCATGACGAGGGACCTAAAGGAAAACTCGATCTCGTGGTAACGCTCGATTTCCGGATGTCGACCACCTGCCTCTATTCGGACATCGTTCTGCCAACCGCGAGCTGGTACGAGAAAGATGATCTCAACACGTCCGATATGCACCCGTTCATCCACCCGCTCTCGGCAGCGGTTGATCCGGTATGGGAATCCAGGTCGGATTGGGAAATCTACAAGGGCATAGCCAAGAAATTCTCCGAGATCGCACCGGAAGTCCTGGGCGTTGAAGAGGACATTGTGCTGACCCCGATCCTGCATGATACACCCGGCGAAATGGCGCAGCCCTTTGATGTCGACGATTGGGGCAAGAGTGATGCAAAACCGGTGCCGGGAGTCACCATGGCCAATGTCGCGGTCGTCGAACGCGATTATCCCGGTCTCTACAAACGCTTCAGCTCGCTCGGTCCGTTGCTCGAAAAACTGGGCAATGGTGGCAAAGGCATCGGCTGGAATACCGACCAGGAAGTGAGATTGCTCAAAGAGCTTAACGGAACCGTGAATGACGGCGGCGCGACACAAGGCCATGCGAAGATCGAAAGCGCGATCGATGCGGCCGAAGTGATCCTGATGCTGGCGCCGGAAACCAATGGCGAAGTGGCGGTCAAGGCGTGGGACGCATTGTCGCAGAATACCGGACGCGATCACAAGCATCTCGCGCTTCCCAAGGAGGACGAGAAAATCCGTTTTCGCGATCTGCAGGCGCAACCGCGCAAGATCATCTCTTCGCCGACCTGGTCGGGGATCGAGAGCGAGCATGTCTGCTACAATGCCGGCTATACCAATGTGCACGAGCTCATTCCCTGGCGCACGCTGACCGGACGGCAGCAGCTCTATCAGGATCACAGCTGGATGCGGGCCTTTGGGGAGGGATTTGCTGTCTATCGGCCGCCGATCGACACCAAGACGGTCAAGCCGATGATCGATCAGGCAAAAGATGAAAAACATGTCATCCTGAACTTCATCACGCCACACCAGAAATGGGGCATCCACTCCACCTATACGGACAATCTGCTGATGCTGACGCTGTCGCGCGGCGGACCGATTGTGTGGATGTCGGAAATCGATGCCGCAAAGGCCGGGCTTGTCGACAATGACTGGGTTGAAACCTTCAACACCAACGGCGCTCTGGTCGCCCGCGTCGTCGTTTCCCAGCGCATGAAGGAAGGAACCCTGTTCATGTATCACGCACAGGAGAAGCTCGTGAACGTTCCTGGTTCTCCGCTCACCGGAAACCGGGGCGGTATCCACAACAGCGTCACCCGGGCGGTGCTGAAACCGACCCATATGATTGGCGGCTATGCCCAGCTTTCTTATGGTTTCAACTATTACGGCACGGTCGGGTCAAACCGTGACGAATTCGTCATCGTTCGCAAATTGTCGAAAGTGGACTGGCTGGAAGAAGAACTGCCAGAAGGGGCATTGCCCGGGGAGCAAGTGGCATGAAAGTTCGCGCACAAATTGGCAAGGTCCTGAACCTTGATAAATGTATCGGCTGCCACACCTGTTCGGTAACCTGCAAGAACGTCTGGACCAGCCGTGAAGGCATGGAATATGCCTGGTTCAACAATGTCGAGACCAAGCCGGGTATCGGTTATCCCAAGGATTGGGAAAACCAGAAACGGTGGAACGGCGGATGGACCAAGAAGGGTGGCCGCCTGCAACCGCGCATGGGCGGGAAATGGCGGCTTCTTGCCAAGATTTTCGCCAACCCCGACCTGCCGGAAATCGACGATTATTACGAGCCGTTCACCTTCGACTATGCCCATTTGCAGACCGCAAAAGAGTCCAAGGCGCAGCCGGTAGCGCGCCCCCGTTCGGCGATCACCGGCAAGCGGATGGAAAAGATCAACTGGGGCCCCAATTGGGAAGAAATCCTCGGTGGTGAATTTTCCAAACGGTCGGAAGATTATAATTTCGACGGAATCCAGAAGGAAATGTACGGGCAGTTTGAAAATACGTTCATGATGTATTTGCCGCGTCTGTGCGAACATTGCCTCAACCCGACCTGCGTTGCAGCCTGCCCTTCAGGGTCGATCTACAAGCGCGAGGAAGACGGCATTGTCCTGATCGATCAGGAAAAATGCCGCGGCTGGCGGATGTGCGTCTCCGGATGCCCGTACAAGAAAATCTATTATAACTGGAAATCCGGCAAGTCGGAAAAATGTACCTTCTGCTATCCGCGCATCGAAGCCGGTCAGCCGACGGTCTGTTCCGAAACCTGCGTCGGACGCATCCGCTATCTTGGCGTCATGCTTTATGATGCGGACCGTATCGAAGAAGCGGCATCAGCGGAAAATGTCGAAGATCTCTATCAGGCCCAGCTTGATATCTTCCTCGATCCCAATGATCCCGAAGTCATCGCACAGGCGCGCAAGGACGGTGTGCCGGAAGCCTGGCTCGAATCGGCACGTCGTTCGCCGGTCTGGAAGATGGCGATGGAATGGAAAGTCGCCTTCCCACTCCATCCGGAATATCGGACCTTGCCAATGGTCTGGTATGTACCGCCCTTGTCGCCGATCAGTGCCGCTGCCGGTGCCGGCAAGATCGAAATGGTCGATGATATGCCGGACATACGCTCGCTGCGTATTCCGCTCAAATATCTCGCCAATCTGCTCACCGCCGGCGACGAGGAGCCGATTGCCGCCTGTCTCGAACGGATGCTGGCGATGCGCAGCTATATGCGCGGCAAGACCGTCGATGGCGTGATCCGCGAAGATATCGCGGAACGCGTAGGCCTTGCTCCGGCGCAAATCGAGGAAATGTATCAGATCATGGCGATTGCCAATTACGAGGACCGTTTCGTGATCCCGTCAGGCCATCGTGAAGATACTGAAGACATGTTCGAGGAGCGCGGCTCCTGCGGTTTCTCGTTCGGCAATGGCTGTTCGAGCGGCAGCAGCGAAACCAACCTGTTTGGCGCACCGGCCCGCAAGAAACTCCAGACACCAACGGAGGTCATATCATGAGCGTAACCTATCGTATCCTGTCCGCGCTGCTGCAATATCCTACGGCTGACGTACAAAAGGCAGTGCCCGAAATGCGCCGGGTGCTAGTCGAAGAAGGCTTGTTGGGGCTCGGGCATGTCGCCGCACTCGAACCTTTGCTGAGCAAATTGGCAACCAGTGATCTGATCGATCTTCAGGAAGATTATGTCGAGTTGTTCGATCGTGGCAGAGTCCATTCGCTGCATCTGTTTGAACATGTTCATGGCGAGAGCCGTGACCGCGGCCAGGCCATGGTCGACCTGCGCGATCGTTATCTTGCTGCCGGTCTCGATCCGGTGTCGAACGAGCTGCCTGACTATTTGCCGCAATTTCTGGAATATTGTTCGATCCTGCCAAAGGAAGAAGCGCTCGAACAGCTGGCAGAACCGGGCGTTGTACTGGTGGCGCTGGCCCAGAGGCTGGAACAACGCGACCCGAACTATGCTGCCATATTGATCGCGTTGTGCGACCTGATCGGGGCTGATCGCGGTATTGATGTCCAGAGCGCGATCAAGCCGGCCGACGATCCCGATGATCTCGAGGCGCTGGACGCCGCCTGGGAGGAGGAGGAAGTCACTTTTGGTGCCGGCTCCGCACCGGATGGCGCAGGCGAATGTCCGCAAGCCGCCGCCATGGTCAACCGTTTTGCCATTCCGGCTGGCTCCGAACCCGCAAGGAGTAACTGACATGGCTGATTTTCTCAACCATCTGCTCTTTGGCATCTATCCCTATATCGCGTTGTCCGTGCTGGCGATCGGATCAATCATCCGCTTTGACAGGGAACCTTACGGCTGGCGGTCAGGTTCCAGCCAGTTGCTGCGCCGCAAACAGCTGATGCTGGGGTCGGTGCTTTTCCACCTTGGCGTCATCGTCATCTTCTTTGGTCATCTCGGCGGGCTGCTGACCCCGATTTTCTTGTTCGATGCCTTGGGCATCCCGCACAGCGCCAAGCAGATACTGGCGATTGTTGTCGGCGGCGTTGCCGGAACGTTCGCTCTCGCAGGGGCCACCCTGCTTTTGCACCGGCGTCTGTTCGATCCAAGAATTCGCGCGACATCGAGCTTTAGCGATATCATGATCCTGGCATTGCTGTGGGTGCAACTGATGCTTGGCATGTCGACCATACCTTTGTCGATGGGTCATCTTGATGGCGGCGAAATGGTCAAGTTCATGACCTGGGCGCAGGGAATTTTCACATTTCGGTCCGGTGCATCGAGCTTTGTTGCCGATGCCCATATCGTCTTCAAGCTGCATCTGCTGCTGGGCCTGACGATACTCTTGCTGTTCCCGTTCACACGGCTGGTGCATATGCTGTCCGCTCCGGTTCGCTATCTCTGGCGGTCCGGCTATCAGATCGTCCGTTCACGCAAAATGGCGATGCACAATGGGTGATGTGATGGAAGTTGCAATGGCAAAAGTCAGTGTTGCCGGGATCGAAATCCCACAAAGCGATATCGCGGCAGAGGCGCAAAACCATCCGGCGCAAAAGCCTGACGAAGCATGGGCCCATGCCGCCAGAGCGCTTGTCGTCCGGCAATTGCTGCTGAACGAAGCGGATCGGCTTGATATCGCAGTCCCCAGCCTGACCGATGCTGACGGTCATAAGCTGGCTCCCGATGACGCCAGGATTGAAGCCCTGCTCGATCAGGAAGTCAAAACGCCGTCCGCCGATGACGAGACGGCCAGGCGTTATTATGAGCAGCACCGGGAGCGCTTTTCGTCGCCAACCATTGTCGAGGCAGAACATATCCTGTTTGCCGCCGCTCCGGATGATGAATTTGCCTATTCACTGGCGATTGGCGATGCGCGCGGCGTGATCCGCAAAGTGCAGGCAGAGCCGGAGCTTTTCGGCAAGCTTGCCAGGGAATTGTCAGCCTGCCCATCCAGGGAACATGGCGGCAATCTTGGCCAGATCGGCCCCGGGCAGACGGTGGAACCGTTTGAACAGGCGCTGTTTGCCTTGAAAGAAGGGGAGCTTTGCGACCATCCGGTGAAATCGCGCTTTGGCGTCCATGTCATCCGCGCGGGCCGCCGGGCCGAGGGCAAGACCTTGTCCTTTGAAGCCGTCCGGCAGAAGATTGCGGACTATCTGGAAGAGGCCAGTTTCCGCAAGGCCGTGTCGCAATATCTCTCGATACTCGCATCGCGCACCGAGATTGAAGGTGTCGAATTTGAAGCTGCAGACGGGCCGTTGGTACAGTGACGGATCGTGTAGCCGATCGTATCGACGCCAGAGCCCCCGATTCCGTCGCGGCCCGCAGCGGCTTGTCGGACGCGCTGGGCCGGCGCTTCGAATATCTGCGGCTGTCACTTACTGATATGTGCAATTTCCGCTGCACCTATTGCCTGCCCGAGGGCTATCGCAAGGCCAAAGATGCGCCGACCAATCTTTCACCGGACGAAATCGTGCGTCTGGTGAGAGCGTTCGCAACATTGGGTCTGTGGAAGCTGCGGTTGACCGGCGGCGAACCGACGCTGCGCAAGGAATTCACCGAGATCGCCAGTGCCGTGAGCATGATCCCGGGCATTCGCCGTCTGGCCATGACCACCAATGGCTACCGTTTGGCGGAACGGGCGCAGAGCTTTTACGACGCCGGTATCCGCGCGATCAATATCAGCATCGATTCTCTCGACGCAGCAAAGTTCAAGCAGATTACCGGCCATGCGCGGCTGGAAGAGGTTCTCGACGGCATAGAGGCGGCGCGCGCAGCAGGTATAGAGAATATCAAGATCAATACCGTGCTGATGCGCGACCTCAACCACATGGAAATCGACGACTTTCTCGAATTTGTGGGCGCGCGCGACATTTCCTTGCGCTTCATCGAAGTGATGCGGACCAACGACAACCCGGGCTTTTTCAGGTCCCATCACCTGCCCGGCAAAAATGTGACCGACCGGCTGGAGCAGCTCGGCTGGACGCGGCTTCCCCGAGTATCTGGTGCCGGACCCGCAGTCGAATATGGCCACGCCGATGCCAGAGGACGGATCGGGATCATCGCGCCTTATTCGAAGGATTTCTGTGCAAGCTGCAACCGGTTGCGCGTGTCGGCGACCGGCAAGTTTCATCTCTGCCTGTTTGGCGATGGCGGTATCGATCTGCGCCCATTATTGGCAAGCGACGCCCAGCAGGATGAGCTTGTCGACCGGATCATCGCCCTCACCATGACCAAGGCGCCAGGCCATTTGCTGCAACAGGGCAATAGCGGCGCCACCCCCCATCTCGCCTCCATCGGCGGCTAGCAGAAACGCGAAAGTTGACATATGGCTGGCCTTGACGAGAAACTGACCTTCTATCCGCTAAAAATAGCGGTGATGACGATTTCCGATACCCGTACCGAGGAAACCGATACATCCGGCGGATTGCTGATCGAAAGATTGACGGGGGCCGGCCATCAGCTTGTGACCCGCGCCATCGTCACCGACGATACTATGGCGATCCGCGCACAGGCCCGGCAATGGATCGATAATCCCGAAATCGAGATTATCGTCACGACCGGAGGAACCGGATTCACCGACCGCGATGTCACCCCCGAAGCCATCAAGCCGCTGTTCCGGCGTCACATGGATGGTTTTTCTGTTGTATTCCATCAGGCAAGCCTTGGCACCATCGGCGTTTCGACCTTGCAGTCCCGGGCCTTTGCCGGACAGGCCGGCGACACGTTCATCTTCAGCGTCCCCGGATCCACCGGAGCGTGCCGTGATGCGTGGGATCTGGTGCTGAATATGGAATTCGACAGCCGCCACCGCCCCTGCTCGATTGCCGG
>CAXIBD010000054.1:0-19770 GCA_964022135.1 uncultured Sphingomonadales bacterium
GGCGGCACCTACGAACAGAAGCCGTCCCTCGAAGTGATCTACGACGAGGCTTGATGGATGACTGACACGATCATCCCGACCGAACGCACGCCCGACCGGATCGATCTCGCTCCGGCACCCACTGCCGAGGGCAGCGGCTGCCACGGTGGTGCCGACACCATGCGCGAGGCCGCGAAAAAGGCGGGCAAGTCGGAAATTCTCGAGCAATATGAAAAGGACTATCCGGTTGGTCCGCACGACCAGCCGCAGTCGATGTGCCCGGCCTTCGGTTCGCTCCGCGTCGGCCTCAGGATGCGGCGGACGGCGACGATCCTCTCGGGCTCGGCCTGCTGCGTCTATGGCCTGACCTTCACCTCGCATTTCTACGGCGCGCGCCGCAGTGTCGGCTACGTGCCGTTCAGCTCGGAGACGCTGGTCACCGGCAAGCTGTTCGAGGATATCAAGGAAGCGGTCGAACTGATGGCCGATCCGGAAAAATATGACACGATCATCGTCACCAACCTGTGCGTGCCGACCGCCAGCGGCGTGCCGCTGCGGTTGCTGCCCGACTCGATCAACGGGGTGCGGATTGTCGGCATCGATGTGCCGGGCTTTGGCGTGCCGACCCATGCCGAGGCGAAGGATGTTCTGGCCGGCGCGATGCTGAAATATGCGCGCGAGGAAGCGGAGCAGGGGCCGGTTGCGGCGCCGAACGAGGTGGCCGCGAAACCGTCGGTCACCCTGCTTGGCGAAATGTTCCCGGCCGATCCGGTCGGCATCGGCCATATGCTGGAGCCGCTTGGCCTCGCTGCGGGACCGGTCGTGCCAACCCGCGAATGGCGGGAGCTTTATTCCGCGCTCGACGGCGCGGTGATTGCCGCGATCCATCCCTTCTACACCGCCAGCGTGCGGGAATTCGAAGCCGCCGGGCGCAAGGTCATCGGCTCGGCTCCGGTCGGACGCGACGGCACCGCCGCCTGGCTGCAGGCAATCGGCGAGGCAACCGGTGCCAGTGCCAGCCAGATTGCCGAGGCGCACAATGCCTTTCTCCCCGCGATCACCGGTGCGCTGGCGGCGATGCCGGTCAAGGGGCGGATTACCGTCTCCGGCTATGAAGGCTCGGAACTGCTGGTGGCGCGGCTGCTGATCGAAAGCGGCGCGGACGTGCCTTATGTCGGCACCGCCTGTCCGAAGACCAGATGGTCCGATCCCGATCGCGAATGGCTGGAAGCGAAGGGCGTGCGGGTCAATTATCGCGCCAGCCTCGAAGAGGATCTTGCGGCGGTCGAGGAATATGGTCCGGACCTGGCGATCGGCACGACACCGGTCGTGCAGCATGCCAAGGCAAAGGCGATCCCGGCGCTCTATTTCACCAACCTGATTTCGGCGCGGCCGCTGATGGGTCCTGCCGGAGCGGGCAGCCTGGCGCAGGTGGTCAATGCGGCGATGGCGAACAAGGAACGGTTCGACCGGATGCGCGAATTTTTCAAGGGGGTCGGCGAGGGCTATACGTCGGGCATCTGGGAAGACACGCCGGCCGACCGCCCGAAGTTCAAGGCCAAATATGCTGCGCAAAATGCGGCTGCGGCAAAAGCCGCTGAGGCGATCGGATCATGACCCTGATCCTCGATCATGACCGGGCCGGCGGCTATTGGGGCGCAGTCTATGCGTTCACCGCGATCAAGGGGCTGCAGGTGATCATCGATGGTCCGGTTGGCTGCGAGAATCTGCCGGTGACTTCGGTGCTGCATTATACCGACGGATTGCCGCCGCATGAATTGCCGATCGTCGTGACCGGCCTCGGCGAGGAAGAGCTGGGCAAGACCGGCACCGAGGGCGCGATGCGCCGGGCGTGGCGGTCGCTGGATCCGGACCTGCCGGCGGTGGTGGTGACCGGATCGATCGCCGAGATGATCGGTGGCGGCGTGACCCCCGAAGGCACCAATATCAAGCGCTTCCTGCCGCGCACGATCGACGAGGATCAGTGGCAGTCCGAGGACCGGGCGCTGTCCTGGCTGTGGACCGAATTCGGACCTAAGAAAATGCCCAAGCCCAAGGTGATCCAGGAGGGTGAAAAGCCGAAGATCAATATCATCGGGCCATCCTACGGCATGTTCAACATGCCGTCCGATGTCGCAGAGATCCGCCGACTGATCGAGGGGATCGGCGCGGAAGTGAACATGGTCTTCCCGCTGGGCAGCCATCTCGCCGATATCCGGCAGCTGGCCAATGCCTCGGTCAATGTCTGCATGTACCGCGAATTCGGCCGCAATCTGTGCGAGCTGCTCGAGCGGCCCTATCTGCAGGCGCCGATCGGGCTGGAATCGACGACGAAATTCCTGCGCCAGCTCGGCGAGATGACCGGCCTCGATCCGGAGCCGTTCATCGAGAAGGAAAAGCACACGACGATCAAGCCGCTGTGGGACCTGTGGCGCTCGGTGACCCAGGATTTCTTCGGCACCGCCAATTTCGGCATCGTCGCCAACGAGACCTATGCCCGCGGGATCAGCAATTTCCTGGAAAATGACATGGGCCTGCCCTGCGCCTTTGCGATCAGCCGCACCGCCGGGACCAAGACCGACAACCAGGCGATCAAGGATGCCATTGCCGACAGTCCGCCGTTCGTGGTGTTCGGCAGCTATAACGAGCGCATGTACATGGCCGAGACCGGTGCGCGCGGCATGTTCATTCCGGCGTCCTTCCCGGGTGCGGCGATCCGCCGGCATACCGGTACGCCCTACATGGGCTATTCCGGCGCCACCTATCTGGTGCAGGAAGTGTGCAACGCGCTGTTCGACGCGCTGTTCCATATCCTGCCCTTGTCGACCCAGATGGATGCAGGGATCGCGACGCCCTCGCGCAAGGATGTGCCGATCGGCTGGGATCTCGATGCGAAGGCGAAGCTGGACGCGATCGTCGAGGCGCAGCCGGTGCTGGTCCGGATTTCCGCTGCCAAGCGACTGAGAGATGCCGCCGAGCGCAGCGCCCGGCTGGCCGGAGAGGACAGGGTTACCGCCGACCGACTGGCGGCAACGATGCTTCAAGGGGAATTGGCATGATATGCCTGGATATCCCCAGATATTCGCCGGACCAGAGTCCGGCGTCCGCAACCTTGACGACAATGGGTGTCGTCGAGGCAATACCCGTGGGAGGCGCTTCACGCGGTTTCCGGGGGGCTAAACTGGAGAAGAGAATATGATCGAAAGTGACGACCGCTTAGGTCCGGGGGCATATCTGACCCCAGAGGAAGCCAAGGAGTTTCACAAAATCTTTGTGAGCAGCTTCATCGGATTCACCGTCATCGCAATCATTGCGCATGTCCTGGTGTGGATGTGGCGGCCCTGGTTGCCAGGAGTCAATGGCTACGCAATGTTGAATGACGGTGTTCAGGTGGCGCAAGCAACCATCACCTCATTCTTGGTATAGGGAGACTTGATATGTGGAGACTTTGGTTAATATTTGATCCGCGCAGGACCCTGGTTGCTCTGGCAATCTTCCTGTTTGTTCTGGCTCTCTTGATCCATTTCATCCTGTTGAGCACTGATCGCTTCAACTGGATCGAAGGCCCGGGAGCAGGACCGGCGACGGCTGCCATCGAGCAGTCCGAACGACTGACCTGAGCCCTAGCCCCCTTGGAAGACACGGTGCTCCGGCACCGTGTCTCCCACCGGGGACTATCTGAAGAGTCACATTTTTTGCGCCCGCCAGGGTGGCAGAGGAATTTGCTATGTCGCTGTTAAGCTTTGAAAGAAAATATCGTGTCCGGGGAGGGACGCTTATTGGCGGGGATCTGTTCGATTTCTGGATTGGGCCGTTCTATGTCGGCTTCTTCGGGGTGATATCGGCGATATGCGCGATTTTGGGCACGGCGCTGATCCTCTATGCGGCGTCGCTCGGGCCGACCTGGAACCCCTGGCTCATATCGATCAATCCGCCGGACGTGAAATATGGCCTGTCGCTGGCTCCGCTCAAGGAGGGCGGTTTCTGGCAGATCATCACCATGTGCGCGACGGGAGCCTTCATTTCCTGGGCCTTGCGCGAAGTCGAAATCTGCCGGAAGCTCGGCATGGGCTATCACGTTCCTGTCGCCTTCGGCTTTGCCATTCTGGCCTATATGACGCTGGTCATATTCCGCCCGTTCCTGCTCGGTGCATGGGGCTATGGCTTTCCCTACGGTATTTTCAGTCATCTCGACTGGGTATCCAACACCGGATATCAATATGTGAATTTCCACTATAATCCGGCGCACATGATCGCGGTGTCCTTTTTCTTCACCACGACCTTTGCCCTCGCGCTGCACGGCGCGCTGATCCTTTCCGCGGTCAATCCGAAGAAAGGGCAGGAGGTCAAGACCCCGGAATATGAAGATACGTTTTTCCGTGATTTCATCGGCTATTCGGTTGGCACCATCGGGATCCACCGGCTCGGCCTGTTCCTGGCGCTGAACGCCGGCTTCTGGAGCGCAGTCTGCATCATCATTGCCGGACCGCTCTACGCAGAAGGCTGGCCGGAATGGTGGGAATGGTGGCGCAACATTCCGATTTGGTCTTAAGGGGAGGATAGTTAGATGGCACGATATCAAAATATCTTTACGCAAGTGCAACTGGCTCATGCCCCCGAAATGGGCATCCCCCTTGCACCGGGTGAAGCCGGCGACCGCACCAAGAGCACCACATTCAGCTACTGGATGGGCAAGTTCGGACAGGCGCAGATCGGTCCGATCTATCTCGGCTGGCTGGGCATCGCTTCGCTGCTGTTCGGCTTTTTCGCGATCGAAATCATCGGGTTGAACATGCTGGCATCGGTCAACTGGGACCCGGTCGAATTTGTCCGGCAGTTCTTCTGGCTGACGCTCAATCCACCGGCGGCGGAATATGGGTTCACACCCTTTGTGCCGCTGTGGGATGGCGGCTGGTGGATCCTGGCCGGTTTCTTCCTGACCACATCGATCCTGCTCTGGTGGGTGCGGACCTACCGCCGGGCAAGAGCGCTTGGCATGGGCACGCATGTGTCATGGGCTTTTCTCAGCGCGATCTGGCTGTTTCTGGTGCTCGGTTTCATCCGTCCGTTCTTCATGGGGGAATGGGCCCAGGCGGTGCCGTTCGGCATCTTCTCGCATCTCGAATGGACCAACAATTTCTCGCTGGCTTATGGCAACCTGTTCTACAATCCGTTCCACGCGCTTTCGATCGTGTTCCTCTATGGCTCCGCCCTGCTGTTCGCGATGCACGGCGCGACGATCCTTGCGGTCGGCCGCTATGGCGGCGAACGCGAGCTCGAGCAGATTACCGACCGCGGCACGGCGTCCGAGCGCGCGGCGCTGTTCTGGAGATGGACGATGGGCTTCAACGCGACGATGGAATCGATCCATCGCTGGGCCTGGTGGTTCGCCGTACTCTGCCCGCTCTGCGGCGGCATCGGTATCCTGCTGACGGGTACGGTGGTCGACAACTGGTATCTCTGGGCGATCGAGCATCATTACGCGCCGGAATATTGAGCGCGACCATAACCCCGGGATCGAGACGGTCCCGCATCCGAAAAAGCCCGGCACCGTTGCCGGGCTTTTTTCATTTTGGTCTCAGCTGAAGCGAACCGGCTATCCCGCCCGCAGGAATTTCCGGCGGCGCAGATCATAGATATGGGCCGGGAACGAGAGGGCGAGGGGGATGGCAACCATCGGCCACGCCTGGCCGGTGAGAGCGGAGCGCAGGGCGATCATCATCAGCACGGCGGCCAGCAAGGTGCTCACAATGTCCCGCCATCCCACGCCGCGAAATTTGAGCCAGAGCGCCTCGAGCGCCAGTACGACGAGAACGACATCAACAGCGTGACCGCTGGCAAAAAACTCCGTCATGGGATGCCTATCCGAATGGGCCGTTGAGCGCGATGATCTGGTAGTTCAGCATCCCGGCGATCGTCACCCAGACCAGATAGGGCACGAGCAGTAGCGACGCGCTTTTCGAAAAGCGGCCGCAGAATATGATCAGCGCCAGAATGGACAGCCAGAGCGCGATCAGTTCGTAAAAGGCGAGATCCGGACGTTCCATCCGGAAAAAGAGGAAGCTCCAGCTGAGATTGAGAAAGCCGTTTAGCGCAAACAGGCCCAGCATGATTTCAGCTGTCCGTCGCGAGGGGGCCTTTTGCCACCCCAGGAAGCCTGCCAGCGCGATCAATGCGAAAATGGTCGTCCAGATGATTCCGAACATATAGTCGGGCGGAGCCCAGCTTGGTTGCTGGAGCGAATAATACCAGCTGTCGAGAACCGTGATGGAACCGCCGACCATTGCCGTTACCAACGCCAGCGTCGCTGCGATGATAATCGGGAACAGGGCGGCTCGGTTCATCTCTCTACGGCTTTCAATCCAAATAAGTGACCGAGGTCCTTGAAGAATATCTTCACATGGGCCAGCGGATCACGCTTGACCAGTTCTTTGTTCATATAGGCTTCCCAAGTCAAGCGCTGCACATCGGGATCGTCGCACATTTTGACAAAGCGCTCGCGGCGCTTGTCATTCTTGTACCAGAAATATTGCATCATGCCCAAGATCCAGAACACCCGGCCATGGGCCTTCATGAAGGACTTGCGTGCGGTCTTGAGCGCGCGTGCATCGCCGGTCTGCAGAAAAAGGCTCACCGCCTGTGCGCTCATCCGGCCGGCGGTCATCGCATAATAGATGCCTTCGCCGGAAGACGGGGCGACAACGCCGGCGGCGTCGCCAGCGACCACGACATTTCTGCCATTGTCCCAGCGCTTCAGCGGCTTGAGCGGAATCGGCGCGCCTTCCTTGCGGACGGTTTCCCAGTGGGCAAAGCCGGTCTGTTCGCGCATCAGACGGGTTGTTTCGCGCAGCGGAAAACCCTTGTTGGCGCTGCCGAGGCCGATGCTCATATGCTTGCCGTGCGGAAATACCCAGGCGTAGAAGTCGGGGGAAAGATGACCCTGATAATAGACGTCGCAGCGGTCCTGCTGATAGTCGGCGTCGATCGTCTCGGGTACCTTTACCACCTCGTGATAGGCAAAGACGCAGGGCACGCGCTCGGCATCGGGGAGACATTTCTGCGCGACGCGCGAGCGCGCGCCGTCGGCGCCGATCACCGCGCGCGCGGTGACGGTCTTCGATCCCGAGGATCGATCGCTGCGAAACGTGACCGCCGCGAGGCCCGCGGCATCTGTGGTGACATCCTCGCATTTGCCGGTGACCCGGCAGGCGCCCGACTGGGCGGCTCGGTCGCGCAGCCATTCGTCAAACTGGTCCCGGTCAACCATGCCGACAAAGCCGTCGCCGACCGGCATCGTGACTTTCCTGTTCGATGGGGCAATGATCCGCGCCGAATGGGCGTGGGCCACCAGCAGGGCATGCGGAATGTTGAAATCCTTCATCAGCCGCGGAGGGACGGCGCCGCCGCAGGGCTTGATCCGTCCGGCCTTGTCGAGCAGCATCACATGATAGCCCTGGCGAGCGAGATCATCCGCAGCAGTCGCACCGGACGGACCGCCGCCGACCACAATCACGTCATAATCCGGCGCGCCGTTTTTCGCTACTTCTGTCATATCTCCATTGCCTTTCCTGAAGGTTGCGGACCTGCCATGGCCGTGCTGGTTGCGACCAACGCCGCGATGATGAAAAATATGGCCTCGACCGCGAAGACTATCTGGAATGCGGTGGCATCCTGTCCGGTAAAGGCGCGCAGCTGATCGACGATGATCGCGCCGCTGAGCCCGCCAAGCCCGAAGGCAATGGCTTGCGACGCCCCCCACACGCCCATGCGCGCGCCTTCTCCGGAAGCATTGCCCTTGCTGGCGAGTCCGAGCATGGCGCTGACGGCTGCCACGGCGAAAACGCCGTTGGCGACGCCGAGGCCGAAGACATTGGCCTTGAGGGGCCAGGTGGCTCCGGAGCTTGCCGCAAAGGAAAGCCCCGCCAGCATGATAGCCGACCCGAGGCAACCGATGACGATCCACAGCTTCAGATTCTGTCCGAAACGCCTGGCATAGAGACTGCCACCGGCACCGGCGACCAGCATGCCGGCCAGGATGCCGCCGTGCTGCAGGCTGGAAAGCTGCGTGGACTGGCCCGGGGTCATGGCAAACAGGAAGCCGGCGAACGGCTCCATGATCAGATCCTGCATGCTGTAGGCGAGCATGGAGATGAACACGAAATAGGTGAAACGGCGCGCTTCCCGGTCCTGCCAGATGTCTTTAAGGACGGCGACAAAATCCTCCGATTGCTGGTCCGACTGCGGGCGATGAACGACGGGATTATTGTCCTCGACGCCGCGCAGCGCCAGCATCGCCAGACAGAAGGCCGTGAGGGCGACCAGGCTGGCAACAATGGCGAGCCGCGGTTCGCTGAACGGGTCGAGATAGGCGCCGGAGAGGCCTGCGGCAATGACGATGCCGGCGACCATCATCGTCCAGCTGATCGCGGCGGCGGCGGGCTTGCGTTCCACCGAAACCCGCGACGCCAGCAGCGCGAGCAGGGCGGTTCCCGAGATGCCGACGCCAAGGCCGATCATGGTGAAGCTGACCAGCGCCAGCAGGAAGGCACCGATTCCGGCATTGGCCATCATGATCGTGGCATCGACGGCGAGGATGGCGCCCAGTGCCAGAATGCCGAGACCGCCGACAATCCAGGGGGAGCGGCGGGCGGATCGATCCGACTTGTGGCCCCACAGCGGCCGGCTCATCTGAACCGCATAATGCCAGGCAACCAGACCGGCCGGCACGGCAGCGGCGACCGCATATTCGACGACCATCACCCGGTTGAGCAACGAGGTGGCCAGCATCACGATCGCGCCGATCGCTGCCTGGACCGTGCCCAGCCGAACGATATTGAACCAGCTCAGGCCAGGCGACCTCGGCCGCGCGCCGGTTCGCAAGACGGTTGCCATCAGATATATCCTCCCAGGCCCAGCGCCGCCGCGAGCATCCCGAAGACGTAAAGCGAGATACCGGTGGCATTGTACCAGGGTGCATATTTCCTCGGGTCGGTGACCAGCCGCGCCATCAGACCGATCTGCACCAGCAGGAACAGGCTGACGATGATGGCAGAGAGGCGATAATTTTCAATCGCCAGCAGCGCGATGACAGCGATCTGGGCGATGGTCATGGTGGCACAGGCCAGCAGCGCGGCATTGCGCACGCCCATCGTGACCGGCAGCGAACGCAGACCCATGGCCCTGTCGCCCTCGACCGCCTTGAAGTCATTCAGGGTCATGATGCCATGGGCGCCGAGGCTGTAGAGCAGCAGCACGGCAATGATATTGGTCGCGGGCAGGCCGCCGACCATCACGCTGGCGCCGGTGAACCAGGACAGGCCTTCATAGCTGAGGGCGCAGACGAGAGGGCCGATCCAGCCGCTGCGCTTGAAGCGGAAAGGCGGCGAGCTGTAGGCCCAGCCGAAAAACAGCGCTACGCAGGTTGCCAGCAGCACCCAGACGCCAAACGCCGCGGCAACGACCAGCGACAGCGCGGAGCCGGCCAGTGCGATGCCGACCGGCCAGCGGCCCGGAACGCGACCGGACGGTATCGGGCGGTCGGGCTCGTTGATCGCATCGACATGCCGGTCGCACCAGTCGTTGATCACCTGGCTGGTGCCGCACACGATCGGGCCGGTCAGGGCGATGCCGACGACGAGAAATATCCAATTGTCCGGAATGGAAATGCCCGACGAGACCACGCCGCACATGAACGCCCACATCGGCGGAAACCATGTGACCGGCTTGGTCAGCTTCACAATATCGGGGAGCGCCGGCCAGCGTGCTGTCTTGGGAGATATGGCCGAGTCTGACATGGCTGACACGCTATGCCTTGCAGGCAAATGTGTCAAATTAATTGGACATAAAATATGTCTAAAACATGCTACTGAGGTAGCGGCCGAAATGCCCTAGTTTGGCGCGTCTTTTCCGGTCAGATTTCCCAGGCCGTGCCGGTGCAGCTTGGAGTAGAGACTCTGCCGGCTGAGGCCCAATATTTCTGCCGCCGAAGCGCGATTGTCCGAGGTGTGGACAAGCGCCGCCTCGATGCACATGCGCTCGATCAGGTCGGTACTTTCGCGGACGATATCCTTGAGCGGCTTGCGGCCGACCAGTTCGGTCAGCTGGTCGACGCTGCGCGGACCATCGCCGATCGCATGAGGCAGGTCGCGTTCGCGACGACCGACGCTGCGGATCGAATATCCGTACAGCGGCTTGTCGCGTTCGATCATCACGGCCGATATTTCCACCGGCTCTTCGCCGCCGCTCAGATCGTTGATCACCGAACTGAAATTCCGCACGTTCTGATGGTCCTTCAGCTGCTTCCTGAGCAGGCCGAGATCGACTTCCGGGCGACCGATGAACCGGTTCAGCGACTGGCCGAGAAGCTGTTCGACCGAGGCGGTCTGGACCAGCTCGGCGAAGGCCTTGTTGGCGACAATGATATCCTGCTTTTCGTCGGTCAGCACGAAGGCGTCGGGCATCTGCTCGACTGCGTCGAGGACATATTGGTCGGAGGACTTGCCCGGGACGTCATGCGTGCCGTCATCGATATTGGTCAGCAGATATTGCTTGCCGGACTGGCGAAAGGGCGAGGCCGAAATTTTGACTGTGCCGGTGCGATCGAGCAGACGGACGGTGACCGGTTCCGCGGCGCCGCTGACCGCTGCGGCGCCAAAATAGGCGATCAGCGCGTCATGATCGGCGTCGCTGATCAGGTCGAGAATATCCTTCTTGACCAGCGAGCCGGGTGCGGCGCCCATCAGGCTGTGGCAGGCGCGATTGGCCTGCTGGATGAGCCGGCTGTCTGATTCGGTGATCAGGACGGGATAGGAAATATTGTCAAACAGCAACCGGTAGCGCGTTTCGGTCTGCCGGAGGTTGAGATAGTCCCGCTCCATCGACTGCTGGGTCTTCAACAGGCGCTGCTGCAGCATGGCGATGGTGCGCAGGTCGCGACCGATGGCCAGGGTGAAATTGCTGCTGGCCGGTTTGATGACCTTGTAGCGGACCGGTATTTCACCGTCCTTGTTCGGGTGATTGACCTGGCGCCATTCCTGCGCTGTGTCGGAATCCCGGTCGAGCATCTGTTCGATCTTGGGCACGCTGTCGGGTCCGACCGTATCCGACCATTTCTGGCCAACCCACTGATATGCAAAGCTATGATCGGCGGAATTCACCGCCGCGTCGACGATATTGCCGGTGTCGTCGATCGCCAGCATGAAGTCACCGGACGCATAGGCGAGCTCGATGACATCGTCTTTGGAAAAGCCGTCGAAAATAGCGTCCGAATCGCCAAAGGGAATCCGGTGATCAGCTGGTTTCAGGATGTTCATCGGCATTGGTCATGATCTATACTAAACTTTCAAACGTGTCGGCTTTCAACGGAACAAGCAGATCAGCCAATATCACCGCAGAGGGTGCATCGGCAGCGGTTGCGTCGGCTCCACATTCTTCAATCAGACCCGGGTCGTCATTGATAACGCGCCCACCCATCATGATCCGTGTTGCCGGATTGCTTGAAACCGACCTGATCGCGCTGACCAGACCGGAGAGCGTCGCCTTAGGGCAATCCAAACTTACGGTCAATCCGATCAGATCATAATGGCGACCGGCGAATTTCCCGATCAGCTCCGACTGGGAGGGCTCGATCATGATGTCGGCATCCCAGCCGGCGCGGTAAAAGCATTCGGCGATCATCAATGTGCCGAAACTGTGCTGTTCACCGGGCATGGTCGAAAATAGCGCGGATCGCTGACCGAAGCCCGCGACGGCAGGTGGCGGAATGCGCAGGGTCAGTTCGCGCAATATTTCCTGGATGCGCCACAGGCCCATGGTGACATCGACAAAATCGCGCTCGTCCGACTCCCAATATTCGCCGAGCCGTCGGGCCGTAGGGGCGAGCAGATCGACATAAATCGAATCCACGGAGCTGCCGTTGGCGAGACATTTGTCGACGAAATCGAGCAGTTCGCGGGCATCGCTGCGCGTCGAGAGAAGCGAGAATTCTTCGACATCCTGGGGAGTGATCGTGCCCGACGTTCCGGATATATGCTGGGGAGAGGGGTTCTGTTCGGAGAGCCGATAGCCGGGCTCCTGCCGATCGGCGATCAGCCTTGGTATGACCAGATTCTGTATCAAGAGAGACAGTTCGTAACCGGCATTGTCAATTCCGTCCTTTTCAGGAAGTTTCCTGCTCTCGCTGTCCTCTGCGCGAGAATTCTCGGGTGCCATTATTTTCCAAGTAGATCGCCAATCGTCGAGTTTGGATCGTAGCTCGGATATCCCAAAAACATGAGGCATTGTCAGACTCCCCTAAAAGTCTGGTCGGCGTGACATAACGTCGTCCCCTCGGGCTCTTTTCAGCCTCAAGTGAGTCGCAAGCTATGTCAATTTTGGGTAGCTGACAATGGACAATGTGTCAAATAAAATGGACGTCTAAAAAACTTGACACTTTATCCAAAACCGACTTACTCTGTATCTTGCAACATTGGGAGCGGTCGATCATCAAATGATGGAACAGAAGTATCCAGACCTGACAAGCGCGCAAAGCGAGGTTCTAGCTGGGACTTGCCGCCCCTCTTCATTATATACGGAAGCCCAGCGCAAGCGGCGCGACGAGTCGATCTGGACCCTGGTGCAGGGCATATTGGCCCCCATCCAATTTCTTGTTTTCCTGTGCAGTTTATCACTCGTCATCAGATATCTGCTTACCGGAGACGGAGAATTAGCTGCAGAAATTTCCATTCTGCTGAAGACACTGATTCTATACATCATCATGATTACCGGATCGATCTGGGAGAAGGTCGTTTTTGACGAATGGCTTTTTGCCCGGCCCTTCTTCTGGGAAGATGTTTTCAGCATGGCGGTGCTCGCACTGCACACCGCCTATCTGGTAATGCTGCTCGGTGGCCTGGGATCGGTCCAGGAGCGCCTGTATGTCGCTCTGGCTGCCTATGCGACCTATGTGATCAACGCCGGACAATTTCTCTGGAAGCTGAGAATGGCGCGGCTGCAAGGCACGCAGTCCATGGCGGTGGCGGCATGAACGCCATATTGCCGCTTGCCAGAGCCAAGGGAAATGATTGCGCGCCGGTTCTCAAGGAACGCGGCCAGCGCGAAGTCTTTTGCGGCCTCACCGGTATAGTCTGGCTGCATCGCAAAATGCAGGACGCCTTCTTTCTCGTTGTCGGATCGCGCACCTGCGCACACCTGCTGCAATCTGCTGCGGGCGTGATGATCTTTGCCGAGCCACGTTTTGCCACCGCCATCATGGAAGAGCGCGATCTCGCAGGTCTGGCCGATGCCAATGAAGAGCTCGACCGGATCGTTGACCAGCTGCTCGCCAGGCGCCCCGAGATCAAGTCGCTGTTTCTGGTCGGCAGCTGCCCTTCGGAAGTGATCAAGCTGGATCTTTCAAAAGCAGCGCAGCGTCTCGGTGCGAAACATGCCCCCCGGGTCCGCGTGCTCAACTATTCCGGCAGCGGTATCGAAACCACCTTTACCGAAGGCGAGGATGCCTGCCTGGCATCGCTGGTGCCGGTCATGCCCGCGCTGGCAGCGGATGCACCGGCCAATCTTGTCATCGTCGGATCGCTGCCCGACATCGTCGAAGACCAGTTCATGCGCCTTTTCCGTGATCTGGGTATCGACAATGTCGCGAGCCTCCCGGAGCGGGCGGTTTCGGATTTGCCGGGTGTCGGCCCCAACACGCGCTTCCTGCTTGCCCAGCCATTTCTGGGAGACACGGCGCAATGCCTGAAAGAGCGCGGCGCGCAACGGCTGGATGCGCTGTTTCCCTTCGGCGTTCAGGGCACGACGAGCTGGCTGCAGGCGGCGGCGGACGAATTCGGCGTGGATCAGGATCGCTTCGAGGCGGTGCTTGCGCCCTATCAGCAACGCGCCGTGAAGGCGATTGCGCATCAGCGCCAACGGCTGGAAGGCAAAACGATTTTCTTCATGCCGGACTCGCAGCTGGAGGTGCCGCTGGCGCGCTTCCTGGCGAACGAGCTGGGCATGGTCCTGACCGAGGTCGGCACCCCTTATTTGCACCGCACCCATCTGGCGCAGGAACTGGCCGCGCTGCCGGCGGGGGTCCAGCTCAGCGAAGGGCAGGATGTCGACAAGCAGCTCGACCGGGTGCGCGCGGCCAAGCCCGACCTCACGGTCTGCGGCCTTGGCCTTGCCAATCCGCTGGAATCCGAAGGCCTGTCGACCAAATGGGCGATCGAGCTGGTCTTCTCGCCGATCCACGGTTTCGACCAGGCTGGCGATCTTGCCGAACTTTTTGCCCGGCCGCTGCGCCGCCGCGATGTGCTGAGGGTATAGAGATGCAGCTTTCCGTCTGGACATATGAAGGCCCGCCCCATGTTGGAGCGATGCGGGTGGCGACCGCGATGGAAGGCATCCACTATCTGCTGCACTCGCCCCAGGGCGACACCTATGCAGACCTGCTGTTCACGATGATCGAACGGCGCGGCAAGCGGCCGCCGGTGACCTACACGACCTTTCAGGCGCGGGATCTTGGCAAGGATACATCGCAACTGTTCCAGACCGCGGCGCTCGACGTGGTCGAACGCTTTGCCCCGGATGCCATGCTGGTCGGCGCGTCCTGCACCGCCGAGCTGATCCAGGATGACCCGGCCGGCCTGATCGAGAAGATGGGCCTGCCGATCCCGGTCATTCCGCTGGAATTGCCGAGCTATCAGCGCAAGGAACATTGGGGCGCGGCCGAAACATTCTACCAGATCGTCCGCACGCTGAGCGACAAGAACCGCCGTGCCAGCGACAGGGATGGCCGGCGTCCGCTGGTCAATCTGCTGGGCCCGACGGCGCTCGGCTTTCGCCATCGCGATGACATCATCGAAATCAGCGGCCTGCTCGGCAAGATGGGCATTGATGTCAATGTCACTGCGCCGCTGGGTGCCTGTGCCGCCGATATCGCCCGGCTGGGGGAAGCAGATTTCAATATCGTTCTCTATCCGGAGACCGGTGATCTCGCTGCAGACTATCTGAAGCGCGAATTCGGTCAGCCGATCGTGCGCACCGTGCCGATTGGTGTCGGGGCGACAAAGGACTTCGTTCGCGAAGTGGCAGAGCTGGCCGGCGTCGATCCGGAGCCCATGCTGAAAGAGGGGCTGTCCCGTCTGTCCTGGTGGAGCCGCTCGATCGACTCAAACTATCTGACCGGCAAGCGGGTCTTCATCTTTGGCGACGGCACGCATGCCGTGGCCGCGGCCCGTGTCGCCAGCGAGGAGCTTGGTTTCAAGGTCGTTGGCCTCGGCTGCTACAATCGCGAATATGCCCGCGACGTCCGGACAGCTGCAAAACTCTACGGCGTCGAGCCGCTGATTACCGATGATCATCTCGCGGTCGAGCAGGCGATCGAAGATGCGCAGGTCGAACTGGTTCTGGGCACCCAGATGGAACGCCATATCGCCAAGCGCTTCGGCATCGGCTGCGCCGTGATTTCCTCTCCCGTCCATGTTCAGGATTTTCCTGCGCGCTACTCGCCCCACATGGGTTTCGAAGGCGCGAACGTGATTTTTGATGAATGGGTCCATCCGCTGGTGATGGGTCTGGAAGAGCATCTGCTGACCATGTTCCGCGATGATTTCGAATTCAACGATCATGCCGGTGCATCGCATCTTGGGCCCGGTCATTCGGCGCCGACGAAGGAAGACGCGATGGCAGCGCCTGCCAATGATACCGAAGCGGTGTGGAGCGAAGACGCCCAGCGGGAGCTGAAGAAAATTCCGTTTTTCGTGCGGGGCAAAGCGAAGCGGAATACCGAGACATTTGCTTCCGAACAGGGCGTCGCCACGATCGAGCTGGAGACGCTGTACGAAGCAAAGGCCCATTATGCCAGGTAGTGCCAGCCCCTCCGTCCGCGTGGTCATCGTCACCCTGGACAATCATCTCGCCGGTGCCGTCGAGCGCGCCAACGCACGGATCGCAAAGGACAATATCAGCATCGGCATCTATGCCGCTTCCGACTGGGACCGCAATCCCTCGGTTCTCGATCGCGCCAGGGTCGACATCGCCCAGGCCGATATCATCATCGCCACCATGCTGTTTCTTGAAGATCATGTGCAGGCGATCCGTCCCGCCTTGCTTGAACGCCGCGATGATTGCGACGCGATCGTCGGCCTGATGTCCTCCGCCGATATCGTGAAGCTGACCCGGCTCGGCGGTTACAGCATGGACAAGCCGGCCAAGGGTCCCCTGGCGCTGCTAAAGAAGCTGCGCGGCTCGAAAAAGCCGGGCGCCAGTTCCGGTGCCGGCCAGATGAAGATGCTGCGGCGGCTGCCCAAGATCCTCCGCTTCATTCCTGGCGCGGCGCAGGACGTGCGGCAATATTTCCTGACCATGCAATATTGGCTGGCCGGATCGGATGACAATGTTGTCGACATGGTGCGCTCGCTGATCGACCGCTATGCCACCGGCGAACGGGCGGCATTGGTCGGCCAGATGGCCGCAGAGCCACCGCGGGAATATCCCGAAGTGGGTGTCTATCATCCCGACCTCAAAGAGCGGCTGACCGAAGATGCGGCAAGATTGCCGGCGGCTAAGCAGACCACTGGCACGGTTGGCCTGCTGATGCTGCGCTCCTATCTGCTCGGGCGCGATACCGGCCATTATGACGGCATGATCCGGACCCTGGAAGCCAATGGCCTGCGGGTCATTCCCGCTTTCGCCATCGGCCCCGATGCCCGGCCGGCGATCGAGGAATTTTTTGTCCGGGACGGCGAGCCGCAGGTCGATGCGATCATCAACCTGACCGGCTTCTCGCTGGTCGGCGGTCCTGCCTATAACGACGTGGATGCTGCGGTGGAAACGCTGACCGGTCTCGACGTGCCCTATATCGCGGCGCATCCGATCGAATTCCAGTCGCTCGAGCAATGGGGTGCCGGCAAGATGGGCCTGCTGCCGCTCGAAACCACGATGATGCTGGCCATTCCCGAACTGGATGGCGCGGTGGCTCCCAGCGTTTTCGGCGGTCGGTCGGACGGTTCGCCCGAGGGCTGCACCGGCTGCAGCCGCAACTGCAAATTCCCCGCCAATGACAATGTCCGGGCGATGCACAGCTGTCCCGAGCGCGCCGAGGCGCTGGCCGGCAAGGTCCTCAGCCTGATCAACCTGCGCCGCTCCGAACGCGCCGTGCGCAAGCTGGCGATCGTCCTGTTCAACTTTCCGCCCAATGCCGGGGCCACAGGCACCGCCGCCCATCTGGCGGTGTTCGAGTCACTGCACGCCACCCTCCATCGTCTTGCCAAGGAAGGCTATGATGTGGATGCACCGGAGACGGTGGATGAGCTTCGCAATGCCATCATCCATGGCAATGCTGACCAGTTCGGCGCTGATGCCAATGTTGCAACCCGGATCAGCGCCGATAACCATGTCCGCCGGGAGCCTTTCCTCAGGGAGATCGAGGCCCAGTGGGGACCGGCTCCCGGACGCCAGCAGAGCGATGGCCAGAATATCCATGTGCTCGGCGCGCATTTCGGCAATGTCTTTGTCGGGGTGCAGCCGTCCTTCGGCTATGAGGGCGATCCGATGCGGCTGTTGTTCGAGGGCGATTTTGCCCCGACCCATGCCTTCTCGGCCTTCTATCGCTATATCCGCGAGGATTTCGGGGCCGATGCCGCGCTGCATTTTGGCACCCACGGCGCGCTCGAATTCATGCCCGGCAAGCAGGCTGGTCTGAGCGGCGATTGCTGGCCGGAGCGGCTGCTCGGCGATCTGCCGAACTTCTATCTCTATGCGTCGAACAATCCGTCGGAAGGCATCATTGCCAAGCGCCGCTCGGGCGCAACGCTGATCAGCTATCTGACGCCGCCGCTGGCCGAGGCCGGGCTGTACAAGGGTTTTGGCGAGCTCAAGGCGCTGCTCGAACGCTACCGGACGGTCGCCAATGATGCGGCCGAACAGGCGGAACTGGAAATCCTGATCCGCGATCATTGCGCTGAACTCGATATCGAAGCCGGGGACATGGACAGCCTGTCGGGCCGTCTCTACGAGATCGAGCGCGAACTGATTCCGCAGGGCCTGCACGTCTTTGGCGGCAAGCTGTCCGGGGCAGAGCGCGATGACCTGGTCTCCGCGATGAGCGGTGCCAGCCCCGAACTGGACCGCGCCGAGATCGAAGCCAGGCTGGACGCGAATGACGAGCTGGGCTCGCTGATGCGGGCGCTCGACGGAACCTTTGTCGCACCGGCGCCGGGCGGCGACCTGCTGCACAATCCGGATGTCCTGCCGACCGGCCGCAATTTGCACGGCTTCGATCCGTTCCGTATTCCCAGCCAGTTCGCCTGCATGCAGGGCAGGGCGCAGGCGGAGCAACTGATCGAGCGGCATCTGGCGGATGGCGGCACGCTGCCCGAGAGCATCGCCATGGTGCTGTGGGGCACGGACAATCTGAAGAGCGAGGGTTCCCAGATCGCCCAGGCGCTGGCGCTTCTCGGCGCGCGGCCACGGTTTGACGATTATGGCCGGCTGGCCGGCGCGGAACTGATCCCGCTGGCGGAACTGGGGCGGCCGCGGATCGACGTGGTGATCACCCTGTCGGGCATCTTCCGCGACCTGCTGCCGCTGCAGACGCGGATGATCGCCGAAGCCACCTATCTGGCGACGATGGCCGACGAGCCCGCCGAACAGAATTTCGTCCGCAAGCACAGCCTGGCGCATCAGGCGCAGCATGACTGCGACCTGGAAACCGCAAGCCTGCGCGTCTTTTCCAACCGGCAGGGTGCCTATGGCGCCAATGTCAACATGATGATCGACGAGGGCTCGTGGAGTGATCCCGACGAGCTGGCCAATATGTTCGAGACCCACAAGGGCTATGCCTATGGCCGCAGCGGCGAGCCGACGCAGCAGAGGACCCTGTTCGAAAGCGAACTGGCCGGGGTCGAACTGACCTACCAGAATCTGGAATCGGTCGAGCTCGGCATTACCGACATCGACCATTATGTCGATGGCCTCGGCGGCATGAGCAAGGCGGTTGAAAAGGCGCGCGGCTCGACCGCACCGGTCTATATTGTCGACGCCACGCAGGGCGGGGCGGCCAAGGTCCGGACGCTGGGCGAGCAGATCGATCTCGAGACCCGGACCCGGATGCTCAACCCGAAATGGCACGAGGGCATGCTCAAGCACGGCTTCGAGGGCGTGCGCGAAATCGAGCATCATGTGACCAATACGATGGGCTGGTCGGCCACGACCGGCACGGTCTCTCCCTGGGTCTATCAGAAGATCAGCGAAACCTTTGTCCTCGACGACGCCATGCGGGCGCGGCTGGCAGAGCTGAACCCTAAATCATCCGCCCGTGTTGCCGACCGCCTGCTCGAAGCATGCGAACGGCAATTGTGGACACCCGACGCAGCGACGCTGGCCGCCCTCAGGGACGCCAGTGATGACTTGGAAGACCGGCTGGAAGGCCTGGTCGCAGCAGAATGACAGGAGCGACAAGCAGATGACCCTAGATGGAAGCGACTCCCCGCCCGATGGCGACGGCAGTGTTCAGGTTGCCCTCGATCCCGATGACAAGATTCAGGGCGCGAAGGTATTCGCGGTCTATGGCAAGGGCGGGATCGGCAAGTCGACGACTTCGTCGAACCTGTCGGCGGCCTTTTCTAAACTCGGCCACCGGGTGCTGCAGATCGGCTGCGATCCCAAGCATGACTCGACCTTCACCCTGACCAAGAAGATGATGCCGACGGTGATCGACGTGCTCGAGTCGGTCGACTTCCATGCCGAGGAGCTGCGGGTCGAGGACTTCATGTTCGAAGGCTATAATGGCGTGATGTGCGTCGAGGCCGG
>CAXIBD010000055.1:0-19672 GCA_964022135.1 uncultured Sphingomonadales bacterium
GTCAAAAAAAGGATCCCGCTCGCGTGGCAAAAGCTCCCCGGAAAACCACCCCAGCCAAGAAATCAGAACCGGCCAAGCGCGCCCCCGCCAAGCCGAAGCCGGTCGTGCATTCGACCGGCGGGCTGACGGCACCGCTTTATAAGGCGACCAAGGAAGAGATGCTCGATTTCTACGAGCAGATGCTGCTGATCCGGCGGTTCGAGGAGAAGGCGGGGCAGCTTTACGGCCTCGGCCTGATCGGCGGTTTCTGTCATCTGTATATCGGCCAGGAAGCGGTCGTGACCGGCCTGCAGTCGGCGATCAATCCGGGCAAGGACAGCGTCATCACCGGCTATCGCGATCATGGCCACATGCTGGCCTGCGGCATCGATCCGAATATCGTGATGGCAGAACTCACCGGCCGCGCGTCCGGCATTTCGAAGGGCAAGGGCGGTTCGATGCACATGTTCTCGGTTGATCACGGATTTTACGGCGGCCACGGAATCGTCGGGGCACAGGTATCGCTTGGTACCGGCCTGGCCTTTGCCCACAAGTACAAGGAGGATGGCGGTGTCTGTCTGGCCTATTTCGGCGACGGCGCCTCAAACCAGGGGCAGGTCTACGAGAGTTTCAACATGGCCGAGCTATGGCAGTTGCCGGTGATCTTCGTGATCGAGAACAACCAATATGCGATGGGCACCAGCGTCAATCGCTCGTCCGCCGAGGACCAGCTCTACCGGCGGGGAGAAAGCTTCCGCATTCCCGGCGTGCAGGTCGACGGCATGGATGTGCTGGCGGTACGCGGTGCGGTGGAAGAAGTCCTGAAGGATGTGCGCGGCGGCGGCGGGCCGGTGCTGATGGAACTCAAGACCTATCGCTATCGGGGCCACTCGATGTCCGACCCGGCCAAATATCGCAGCCGTGACGAGGTGCAGGATGTGCGCGAAAAATCAGATCCGATCGAGCGGCTGAAGGCGGCTCTGCTGAAAAAGGGCGTCCAGGAAGAGGATCTGAAGGCGCTTGACAAGAAGGTCCGCAAGACGGTGCTCGAAGCCGCGGACTTTGCGGAGGAATCGCCGGAACCGGATCTGTCCGAACTCTATACCAACGTCCTGGTGGAGCAATATTGATGGCGATCGAACTCAAAATGCCCGCTCTGTCCCCGACCATGGAAGTCGGTACGGTTGCCAAATGGTTGGTCAAGGAAGGCGACGAGGTGAGCTCAGGCGACATCTTGGCGGAAATCGAGACCGACAAGGCGACAATGGAATTCGAAGCGGTCGACGAAGGCGTGATCACGAAAATCCTGGTCGAGGCGGGAACCGATGAGGTCGCGGTCGGAACGGTGATTGCCGAAATGGCCGGGGAAGACGAAGAGGCCGAGGACGACGCGGACGAGAATTCCGCAGCTCCCGAGGAATCCGAGAAAAGTACGGAGCCTTCCGAAGAAGAAGACGCGAAGCCGGAAATCATGGCGGAGGCTCCGCCCCCGCCGGTGTCACGGGCTGACGATCCGTCCGTCCCGGAGGGCACGACCATGACCTCGCTGTCGGTGCGTGAGGCGTTGCGCGATGCCATGGCCGAGGAAATGCGCAAGGACGACACCGTCTTCGTGATGGGCGAAGAGGTCGCCGAATATCAGGGCGCCTACAAGGTGACGCAGGGGCTGCTCGAGGAATTTGGCGGCAAGCGGGTGATCGACACGCCGATTACCGAACATGGTTTTGCCGGCATCGGCGCCGGTGCCGCGATGGGCGGACTGAAGCCGATCGTCGAATTCATGACCTTCAACTTCGCCATGCAGGCGATCGACCAGATCATCAATTCGGCCGCCAAGACCAATTACATGTCAGGCGGCCAGATGCGTTGTCCGATCGTGTTTCGCGGACCCAATGGCGCGGCTTCGCGCGTGGGCGCGCAACACAGCCAGAATTATGGCCCATGGTACGCGTCGGTGCCGGGCCTGGTGGTGATCGCACCTTATGATGCTGCGGATGCCAAGGGCCTTCTGAAGGCCGCGATCCAGTCGCCCGACCCGGTCGTATTCCTGGAAAACGAGTTGCTCTACGGGCGGTCCTTCGAAGTGCCGGAACTCGACGATTATACGCTGCCGATCGGCAAGGCGCGGATCATTCGCAAAGGCAGCGATGTGACGATTGTCAGCTATTCGATCGGGGTCGGTCTGGCACTGGAAGCAGCGGACAGGCTGGCCGGCGAGGGGATCGAGGCGGAGGTCATCGATCTCAGGACGTTGCGACCGCTGGATACGGAGACCGTGCTGAAGAGCCTCGCCAAGACCAACCGGATGGTTGTCGCGGAGGAAGGCTGGCCGACCTGTTCGATTTCGAGCGAGATCATTGCATTGTGCATGGAGCAGGGGTTCGACGATCTGGATGCGCCGGTCACGAGGGTGACCAACGAGGATGTTCCGCTGCCTTATGCCGCGAACCTCGAGAAAGCGGCGCTGATCGACAGCGCCCGGATCATCGCGGCGGTCAAGAAAGTCTGCTACAAATAGGCCGGTGATCGAGCCATTTTCGCCAGCAGCGACTTAGCTGGGCGGATTGTCTATCGTGCCGTAGACGTCGCATTTCCACAGCTCGTTGCTTGGTATCGAGCTGGCATTTTTCAGCACATGGTCCTCGCGTTCGCGCGCGACGAAGGCGCTTTCGTAGCGGATGACGGTGTCGCCAAAGAACCGGTCTGAAATCAGTGGCTTGTAGTCGTAAACCACCTCCGCGAAATTGATCGCGGTCGATGAGGATGCGGTTATCTTGTTGCCAGCCGGGCCAATCCCGGCGTTCAGGCTGGAATTGTTTCTCCCGTCATCTTCATTTCCGTAAGACGACGCATAGCTTGTATTGCCACCATAGCAGCGCTGCCAGCGGATCCACTGGCCGGCGTCGGACCCGGTTTTGCCGTTGACCTCGAGATTGGAGAGAATGATACGGGCGTTGGGCGAGAAGTCGATCGCGTCGCCGGTCAGATCCGCGCCCGTGAATATTTCACGGATATCGGCTTCATCGATCGACTCGCGGACACGCGATGCATTGTCGGCGACCAGCATCGCGATCTGGCTGACCTGCAGATGGGCGACGGCGAGATTTGCGGTTTCCATGCCGGCCATGCCGATGAGCAGCATCACCGGCGCGGTGAAGGCAAATTCGAGCAGTGCCAGACCGCTTGTGTCTTCGACAATCGGCAGGTTCCTGAACCTGTCGGTCAGCTTCAGGGCACCGGTTTTCAGCATTTTCTGCATTGTCCTTCCGCCTCTCTCTAATTCAGCGTCGACACGCAGGTTGCGACGAGGTCGACCTGGGCGCCATAGGGCTGATTGCGTACAGCCGTGCTGTTGGAAATGGTCATGGTTTCATCGAGACCGATCATCGACGCCAGGGGAAAGAGGCGCGGCGTGACAATTTCGATCTTGTAGTTCACAATATCATCCGGGCCACCGGTCCCGGCAATGCCATAGTCCGTATCGAAGACGTCGTTGCCGTTGTTGTCGATAAAGCAGTCGCCGGGATCCACTTCGCCATTGCCATTGTTGTCGACCGTCAGTTTTTCCGGTTTGCCGATATTGGTAAAATCAAAATAGCTTTCGGTCGAAACGGAAATCACGGCGTTTTTGAGAACGAGATCGTCCAGCCCGTTGTTAACCTGCTGCTCGATCTCGGTAGGGGTCATTTCCCCGGTAGAGGCATCGCGTGCCACCTGGTGCAGCACCGATTTGGACACTGTATCCACGTAGCCGCGATATCCCAGATCCATGATGCCCAGCAGCATCAGGATGAACGGCCCGGCCACAAGGCCGAACTCGACCAGAGTGGCACCGCGCTGATCTCTCAGGAGACGGAATTTTTTCTGCAATGACCTGATCATTTCGACAACCTCAGTCCACCGATGGTTTTGGCAATATCGCCGAACGCGGCCTGCAGTGCCGCATTGCTGGTCGCGGCGGCGGCATGGTCGGCGCTGGTCGCGCAGTTCAACAGGTTCGGCTGAATGGTCGTGCTGTTGGTGAACTGGATCACCCATACGGTCACGCCCTGGGCCTTGACCGCGCTGCACATCAGCTGGAAGCGCTGAGCCTGTATGGCCTCATAGTCTGACTGATTGGTGCCGGCGGGTGCAAGGCGACCGTCGAGGTCATTATACCCGTAGACATTATATCTGTCCGGGAAGACATTCATATCGCCATCGGTCATGAAGATCAGGTGGCGCGCAATGTTGAAGCCATTCCTGGACTTCGTATTTTCCGTCGCAAACAGACCGGTTGGCGACAGGAACCGGGCTCCCCAGATCATGCCGATCGTGTGGTTGGTATTGCCGGCAGGGCTGAGTGCATTGATGTAGGTCTTGAGATTACCAGAATAGAGCGTGTTGCCGTCTGAATCGAGACCAGGGTCCGAGTCATAGCTGGCATATTCGGCGAGGCGCCTTCCCTTTGCAGGGCAAACGGAATCGCTCGCGGAAGAACCACTACGCCGATATTCGACGCCACCCCAATACGGCCGCCAGCGGGTCGCTTTTGAGTTCGGGATCAGGTCGATATCCAGATCATAGGCATTGGCCGGAATGGCATTGGTTGTGGCGGTAATGTTCGAATAGGTGTCGCGTTCTTCGATGCAACCATTCCACCGGTCTCTCGGACCGTCGGTATTGTTGGAGGGACTATTATAGAGCGTCGGTCGCAACGCAGTGGGATTGCCAGACTTTATCGAAGCAACATAGGCCGAGACATCGTGGTCGAACTCGTCATATTCCCAGAAGTCGAACACGGCGCCAGGTTGCCATGTGGTGGTCTTGACCGGTGGCGAATCATATCTTTCGACCTTGCGTGTGCACAATTTGTAATCGCTGTTGTACCGTCGGTAGCTGTAATAGCTGAATTCATAATAATAGCCATTCTGGGTCAACGGGGTGCCGTTGCCGTAGCCACTACTGCCCGGGCTCCAGACCGGCGATACCGCCCGATTTCGCCCGAAATCATATTCACAGGCATCCCGGTCATTGCCGTAGGCACCAGCGACATTGATCTGCTCGTAGGTCGTCTGCTTGCCGGTTCCGGGGATAAGCCAGTGGGCTCGCCGGGTCTGATAATTCCATTCGTCCTCGGCGGCCGTGCCGACCCCGCCGACCAGCCATGACGGATCTTCGTCATAGAGCGCTTCGCCGACATTGATCATCGCATTATAGGGCATGAAGCCATAGCGGATCTGGCTGCTGTTCGAGCTGTTATCGCCGGTGCCCAGGATATCATAGAAATCCTTCACGGCATTCTTGAGACCGAAAATTCTTTTCTCGGACTCGGTGGATGTGCTGTAGCCATTTGGTTTCCAGTCCATCGAGCCGGTGACGTCGAGCACCATCATCACGTCGACATTGCCGATATCGAGACGGCTGGTGCAATCGACCTTCAGATTCATTTTCTGATAGCCGAAGATCTTCATGATCGATGTGTTCAGCGTGGTCTGTGCGAAGCCCCTGACAGATTTGTCGCCGGGCCCGTCGACAAAGCGGGGGTTGTCGACGCCGTTGATCTTGACAAAGGGATCGGTGTCAAAGGATCCTTCGGGAAAGTTGAAATCGAAAAACTTGCGGGCTTCCACGGCATCGGCGCTCGACATGGTGGCACCGGACATTGCCCGGCGGCCAGCCAGCGCGCCAGCGTCGCAGGCCTGTTGCAGACGGGCCTGCGCCATGTAGGCGCGGCCGATATCGACACCACCGCCAATGATGGCGGCGATCGGAAACAATGCCGCCGCGGCCATTGCATAGACATTACCGGCCGTGTTAGAGCGCAACGCCTTGAACAAGGCTGCCACCGGATTCCCGTATTTTCTGCCAAGCATGCGCTCTGGCCCCCTGAAATAACCCAATTCGAATGTGCCGATTACGCGGAAAAGGGTTAGCGGCGGTCCAACAGCAATGGTTAAAATGAAGTTTACCTTGATTTCGGTCCCAAAACTCGCGACCGCAGGGTCATGAGCGACGCCTTGCAAGAGCTGGAACCACTGCAACGGCTGATTGTTGCTTATGCCCCGCGGTTGGATCGCGATCGCTATTCGCTGCTGTTTGCGCTGGATGCGCGCCTCGCCGATATTGTCCGTTCGACAACGGAAATATTGATTGGACAGATACGGTTGACCTGGTGGCGGGACGTCTTGACCAAGCCTGTTGCCGAGCGACCGGTGGGCGAACCCCTGGTCGAGAAGATCAACCGGCTCGAAGAAGGGGGCGAAAGCCTCGCGCCGCTTTTGACCCTGCTCGACGGGTGGGAGGTGATGCTCGACGACTTTCCGTGGGAAGACCGGCAGTTTGACAGCTATGCTGATGCCCGCGGTTGCGGCCTGTTCCGATTTGGCCTGGCGGACGAGCATTCGCTGAGCGAAGGCCAGGCAGAACAGGCAAGGGCCTGGGCCTTGTGGGATTTTGCCCGCCATTGTTCCGATGCCGCCATGCGCCAGTCTGCATTTGATCGCTGCGCGCAGCTGGTCGCCGCCGCGCCTCCGTTCCGTTTTGACAGAAGCGGACGACCGCTCTCTATCCTCTGCAAGCTGATGGGCCGCGATGTTAGAAAAGGTCAACTGACTGCCGATCTCTATCGCCCGGCCAGCGCTGCGCAGATCATCTGGCACGGTCTCACGGGGCATTAGAGCGGCGGTTGCCGAACCGCGGGTTTTGCCGATGTTGAAATTTGCCGCCGGAGCGGCGGGTATCTTGCTGTTGCTGACCGCCGGGCTGTTCCTGTGGATCGGGGCGCAGGGACAGGATATTCCGATCCCAGATGCGCCGCCACCGCCAGCCGAACCGGACGCCTTGCCCGAAGCCGACCTTGATGCGCAGACGGTCGGACCCGCGCCGCCGACGCCTCCCAGGGCCTACAAGGCCTCGCGCGAGGAATTGCGGTTCAACCGCTATGACCGCAACCGCGACGAAATCATCACGCGGCTGGAGATGATGAGCAGCCGCACCGATGCGTTCCGGAAGCTGGACAAGGACGGGAACAATCTGCTGACCTTCGAGGAATGGGCGGTGGCGACCAGCGACAAGTTTGCCGGCGCCGACAGCGACAAGAATGGCGAGCTGACGCGCACGGAATTCCGCACGACCCGCCCGAAACGCTCGGCCCCGCGCTGCAAATGCTAGTAGCTGGTGCTAGGCGAGTTGCAGACCCTTTGTGGACAGCGGATGCAGCCACTCGGCAAAATCCTGCCGCGCCCTCGTGGTATAGGCTTCCTTGCGTTCCTTCTTCTTGATGCGCTGGTCGAAGGGCGGGAACAGGCCGAAATTGACGTTCATCGGCTGATAGTCGCGGGCATCCGCGCCGCCGGTGATATGCGACAGCAGCGCCCCGAACGCGGTGGTCTGCGGGGGCAGGGTGAAGGGCTCGCCGCGCAATTCGGCGGCGACCATCCGGCCTACCATCAGGCCCACGGCCGCGCTTTCGACATAGCCCTCGCAACCGGTGATCTGGCCGGCGAAGCGGATATGCGGAGCCTTTTTCAGGCGCATTTCCTTGTCGAGCAATTTGGGCGCGTTGATGAAGGTGTTGCGATGGAGGCCGCCCATGCGCGCGAACTCCGCCTTTTCCAGACCCGGTATCGTGCGCAGCAATTCGGCCTGTGCGGCATATTTGAGCTTGGTCTGGAAGCCGACCATGTTCCACAGCGTGCCGAGCGCATTGTCCTGGCGTAGCTGGACCACGGCATAGGCGCTTTCGCCGGTATGGGCGTTTGTGAGTCCAACCGGTTTCATCGGACCGAAGCGCAAGGTCTCCGGACCGCGCGAGGCCATCACCTCGATCGGCATGCAGCCTTCGAAATAGGGCGTGTCCTTTTCCCACTGCTTGAAGTCGGTCTTTTCGCCCTCGAGCAGGCCCTGGATGAAAGCTTCATACTGGTCGCGGGTCATCGGGCAGTTGATATAGTCCTTGCCGTCGCCTTCCGGGCCGACTTTGTCCCAGCGCGACTGCATCCAGGCGATGTCCATGTTGATGCTGTCCTTGTAGACGATCGGCGCAATGGCATCGAAAAAGGCCAGCGAGTCCTCGCCGGTTGCGGCGCCGATGCTTTCGGCGAGGGTCATCGCCGTTAGCGGTCCGGTGGCGACGATGGTCAGGCCGCTTTCGGGCAGCTGGTCGACCCTCTCGCGGACGACCTCGATATTGGGATGCTCACCCAGTCGCTTGGTCACGCCGTCGGCGAAATGATCGCGATCGACAGCCAGCGCGGAACCGGCGGGCAGGCGATGCCGGTCGCCTTCGCCGATGATGATCGAATTGAGATCGCGCATTTCCTGATGAAGCAGACCAACCGCATTTTTTTCGGCATCGTCCGACCGGAAACTGTTGGAACAGACCAGCTCGGCCAGCTTGTCGGTTTGATGGGCAGGCGTCATCTCGCCGCTCCCCCGCATCTCCGACAGGCGCACCTTCGCGCCCTGTTCCGCCAATTGCCAAGCTGCTTCCGACCCGGCGAGTCCGCCGCCGATTATATGTACATCTGTCATGGGCGCCTTAGTGTTGTGGTAAGACTATAATGTCAATCTGGCAGTCGCGCTGGTTGCATGATACAGGCGATTCCGAACAAGGGGGAAGACGATAATCCGATGAAAAGCCCATTTGCCGAATCCCGACCGTTTCTGCTGCTCAGCCTGCTGTTCGGGATCAGCTATTATTTTGTCAGCGGCAGCAATATTCCGGGCCTTTACCTGATGGCCTGGAAAGGGGCGGGTGTCGGATTCCTCGCCATTTACGCGCTGGTCCGCCTGCATCGGCTGGACGGCAAGATTGTCGGCGCGATCATGGCTTCTGGCGCGATCGGCGACATGGCGCTGGAATATGACCTGTTGCTGGGCGCTGGCGCGTTCATGATCGGCCATGTGCTGGCGATTTTATTCTATTCCCGATTCCGCCGCCATAAACTGGCGTTCAGCCAGAAACTCTTTGCGATCCTGCTGGTGCCGCTGTCGGTGCTGATCGCCTGGACCTTGCCGTTTGACCGGTCCGCCGCTGCGGGCGTCGGCGTCTATTGTTTCTTTGTCGCTGCGATGACGGCGATGGCATGGACCAGCCGCTTTTCGCGCTATCAGGTTGGCGCGGGCGCGGTGTTTTTCCTGGTGTCCGACCTTTTGATTTTCGCCAGAATGGGGCCTCTGGAAACCAGCGTCATCCCGGATATGCTGATCTGGCCGCTATATTATTTCGGCCAGTTCATGATCGCGACCGGCATCGTCGCGACCTTGCGCCACGAAATGGCAGCGGACAGCGCGGATCCGGTTCACGCCTGATAGGCGGCGATCGTGGTCCGGTGGAGCAGCCGGTCATGGCCGTCATAGCCGCCGGTCGCGCAGTGCAGCACCGAACGGTTATCCCACATCACCAGCATGTCCGGCTGCCACCGGTGGCGATAGACAAATTCGTCGCGGCTTTGCCAGGCATATAGCTGCTGGAGCAGGGGAAGTGCCTCTGCCTGCGCCATGCCTTCAAAGCCGATGATATAGCCCATGCAGCTGAACAGGCCGGGGCGACCGGTTTCCGGATGGGCGCGGATCAGCGGATGCATCTGGGTGGCTCGCGCCGATTCGTCGGGACGGATCGCCATGCTGCGGCCCTCGTCCTTTTCGCCATAGGCACCGTCCGGCGCATAGGCCATTTGCGCGCTGTGGATCGCGATCAGGCCTTCATATTGGGCGCGCATTTCGGCTGGCATCGCGTCCAGCGCCTGGTGCTGGTCGGCGAACAAGGTGTCGCCGCCGACCGGCGGGATCGTGATGCCGAGCAGGCAGGTGCCCGCCGGCGGCTGCGCCTGAAAGCTCCAGTCGCTGTGCCAGTTTTCGGCGAACAGCGGGCTTTTCTCGTCGGCATCGCGGCGGATGGCTGCGATATGCTGGCGGCCCTCGATCGGATCGAAAAAGGGATCGTTGCCGAAGTCGCCGAAATATAAAGTGAACCGCTCGAGATCATCGTCGGTCATCACCTGATTCGGGAAGGACAGGACATGATGGTCCAGCCAGGCCGAGCGAATGGCCACGACGGTTTCATCGGCAAGCGGCTGCGTGAGATCGATGCCCGTGACTTCGGCTCCGCAGGCTTGTCCGGATGGGGTTATTTTCATCGGCTTCCTCCTCCATTCAGTCCCGTCTGCGCCGAGCTTGTCGACGCAATTGCGCCGCAAACTTCTTTCCGCAAGGCGTCCTTCGACAGGCTCAGGACGAACGGCGCCCGCTATTCATTGGCGTCGTCGGATTCCTCGGGTTCATCCGGCACAGCGACGTCGCCGTCGGAAATACCCTGTTCGACCATTTCCTCGACAACCGCCTCTTCCGCTTCGTTTTCCGGTTCTTCCTCTTCGTCAATCTTGGCTGCGCCGACGACATGTTCGCCCTTGGCGACATCGAACAGTTTTACGCCCGAGCTGTTGCGTCCGATGACCCGCATATCCGCGACCTTCATCCGGATCAGCTTGGCCTGGTCCGTGACCAGCATGACCTGTTCGTCGTCGGAAGCCCGGAAGCTCGCGACGACCGTGCCGTTGCGCTTGATGTTGTCGATATTGAGTATGCCCTGGCCGCCGCGACCCGACTGGCGATATTCATAGGCGCTCGAGCGCTTGCCATAGCCGTTGGCGCAGACGGTGAGGATGAAGTCCTCCGTTTCGCTGAATTCCGCCATGCGTTCGGGGGACAGTTCCGGCGCGTTCTCGTTGTCCTTCCACGGCGCGGCCTTTAGATATTGATCGCGTTCTTCGGTCGATGCCTCGAAGCCGCGGAGCACGGACAGCGAAATGACCTCGTCGTCGCCCTTCAGCGCGATACCGCGGACACCGGTGGAGGTACGGCTCTGGAAGGAGCGGACGGCGTCGCCGGCAAAGCGGATCGCCTTGCCGTTTTTCGTCGCGAGCAGGACATCGTCATTGTCGGTCAGCAACTTGACGCCGATCAGGCGGTCATCGCTGCCCTCGTCAAATTTCATCGCGAACTTGCCGTTGGACGGCACGTTGGTGAAGCTGTCCATGCTGTTGCGCCGGACGCCGCCCTTGGCGGTCGCGAACATGACATGCAGATCAGCCCATTCCGCTTCGTCCTCCGGCAGCGGCAGGACGGTGGAAATGGTTTCGCCATCGGCCAGCGGCAGCAGGTTGACCATCGGCCGGCCCTTGGTCTGCGGGCCGCCTTCCGGCAGCTTCCAGACCTTGAGCCGGTAGACCTTGCCGTGGGTCGAGAAGAACAGGACCGGGGTGTGGGTCGAGGTCACGAACAGTTCGACGATCGCATCCTCGTCCTTGGTCGCCATGCCGGCGCGACCCTTGCCGCCGCGGCGTTGGGCCCGGAAGGTGTCGAGCGGGGTGCGCTTGATATAGCCGGCGTGGGTGACGGTGACCACCATTTCGGAGCGCTCCATCAGGTCTTCGTCTTCCAGGCCGTCCCAGGCCGCGGTGATTTCGGACAGGCGCGGGGTGGCGAATTCGTCGCGCACTTCCTCAAGCTCTTCGCGCATCACGGCGTAGAGTTTTGCACGGTCGGCCAGGATGGCGAGATATTCCTCGATTGCGGCGGCCAGTTCCCTGAGCTCGTCGGCAATTTCCTCGCGGCCAAGCGCGGTCAGTTTTTGCAGACGCAGATCCAGGATCGCCTTCACCTGAACCGGGGACAGCTTGTAACTGTCACCCTCGACATCGGTTTCCATTGCCTCGACCAGCCGGATATAGGAGGCAATCTCGGCAATCGGCCATTCGCGCCGCAGCAGGGATTCGCGAGCTTCTGCAGGGGTGGATGACCCGCGGATGATGCGGACGACCTCGTCCATATTGGTGACCGCGACCACCAGGCCGAGCAAGATATGGGCCCGTTCCCGCGCCTTGTTGAGTTCGAACTTGGTCCGGCGGGTAATGACTTCCTCGCGGAACTTGACGAAGGATTCGATGATGTCGCGCAGGGTCAGTACTTCCGGCCGACCGCCGCGAATCGCGAGCATATTGGCCGGGAAGCTGGACTGCGCCGGGGTGAAGCGCCAGATCTGGTTGAGCACGACATCGGGCGTGGCATCGCGCTTCAGCTCGATCACCACCCGAACACCGGCGCGGCTGGATTCGTCGCGAATGTCGGAGACGCCCTCGATGCGCTTGTCCTTGGCGGCTTCGGCGATCTTCTCGACGAGACCGGACTTGCCGACCTGGAACGGAATCGAGGTCAGCACGATCGAGCGCTTGTCGCCGCGGCCTTCCTCGACGACATGGCGGGCGCGCATCATGATCGAGCCGCGGCCGTCCTTGTACGCGGCGCGAGCGCCGGACTGGCCCAGGATCAGGGGAGCGGTCGGGAAATCTGGCCCGGGGACGATCTCGATCAGCTCGTCGATCGTGATGCCGGGATTGTCGATATAGGCGAGGCTGGCGTTGATCACCTCGCCGAGATTGTGCGGTGGGATATTGGTGGCCATGCCGACCGCGATGCCGCCGGCCCCGTTGACCAGCAGGTTCGGGAAGCGGGCCGGCAGGACATTGGGTTCCTGACGGCTGCCGTCATAATTGGGCACGAAATCAACCGTGTCCTTGTCGAGATCGTTGAGCAGGAAATTGGCGACCTTGTTCAGGCGCGCCTCGGTGTAGCGCATCGATGCCGGCATGTCCGGGTCCATCGAGCCGAAATTGCCCTGGCCGTCGATCAGCGGCACGCGCATCGACCAGTCCTGGGTCATCCGGGCGAGCGCCATGTAGATCGCGCTGTCGCCATGCGGGTGGTAGTTGCCCATCACGTCGCCGACGATCTTCGCGCATTTGCGATAGGGCCTTCCGGCAACCATGCCGCCTTCCTGGGCGGCGAACAGGATCCGGCGGTGGACCGGCTTCAGGCCGTCGCGCACGTCCGGCAGGGCGCGGCTGACGATGACCGACATGGCATAGTCCATGTAGCTGGTTTTCATCTCGTCGACGATGTCGATCGGTTCGATGTTGGACGGCGACGGTGGAGTGGTTTGTTCGTTCACAAACGGGCCTTTTTCATGGGTTTTTTCTTGCTGATTCTTCTAGGGGAAGGGGCAGGCAAAAGCCAGCCTTTCGGGCCGGTTTTACATTATTATTACACTGCCGGAATCAGGGCTGGATTTCGGTTCCGTCCCAGGCAAAAATTTTGCCGCTCTGGGCCGGTTCCAGCGCCTCGAGAACATCCAGCAGCTGCCGTGCGGCGCGACTGGAATCAAACAGTTTTTCGGCCGGGACATTGCCCTGAAACGGCTCGCTCAGCGCGGTGTCGACCGTACCCGGGTGCAGCGCCACGATGATCGACTGGTCATTCTTGCGCGACCATTCGATCGACAGGTTGCGGATCATCATGTTGAGCGCCGCCTTGGCTGCGCGATAGCCGTACCAGCCGCCGAGCCGGTTGTCCGAGATGCTACCGACGCGGGCGGAGAGAGCGGCGAATCTCATGATCTCCTTGCGGTCCATCAGCGGCAGAAAATATTTGGCGATCAGGGCCGGACCGACTGCGTTGACCTGATAGTTTTTCAGCAGCCAGTCGGCATCCAGCTGCCGCAGGCTCTTTTCCGGTCCCCGCTCGTCGTCGTGGAGCAGGCCGGTGGCGACGAACACCATCGAGGGCGTGATCTGGCTGTCCTTCATCCATTGCGCCGCATCGCGGATGGTCGCTTCGGACGTCAGGTCGACGGGCAGAGGGCTGGCGTCAGAACGGGAGAAACGGATGACGGTGTCAAACCGGCTGTCCGATTCCAGCTGATCGGCGATTGCCGAACCGATCCCGCCGGTCGCGCCGAAGATGACGGCGGATTTCCCCGTCATGAACGGATGAAGTGCAGGCTGTTTTCGGCGCTGCCGTCGCTGTCGAACCGGTAGCCGTCAAGGTCAAAGCCCTTGAGCATTTCCGGGTCGGTGAGATGGTTCTCGCAGATATAGCGGGCCATCATGCCGCGCGCGCGCTTTGCCTCGAAGCTGATGAATTTCGGTCCGTCCGGGCTGTCCTTGCGGAAGTCGACCTCGATGATCCGGGCGGGCAATTTGGCGCTGTGCGGCTTGACCGACGCCCAATATTCATTGCTCGCCAGATTGACGATGACATCGCTGCCAATGCGTTCGAGATCCGTCGCCACGGCCTTGGCGATCTTGTCTTTCCAGAAATCGGTCAGCTTGCTGTAGCGGGGCGCCCATTTCGTGCCCATTTCGAGCCGGTGCGGGCGGATGGGGTCGAGCGGGCGGAGCAATCCGTACAGGCCCGACAGGATGCGCAGATGGTCCTGGGCGAACGTCATGGCCTCGTCATTGATGCTGCGGGCTTCGAACCCGGTATAGACATCGCCGTTATAGGCGTAGATCGCCGGGCGCTCGGGCTGGGCGAAAAAGTCGCTGTACCGTTCCCGGTTGAGGGCGATCAGATTGTCGGAAACCGGCATGATCGCCTTCAGTTTCTTGACGGTCAGGTTCCCGATCGCATTTGCCAGCCGCTCCGTTTCCTCGGGAAAGCGGATGTCAGATTGCGGCAGGTCGGGAATGTCGGAATCAAAATCCAGCGATTTGGCGGGGGAAATAATTGCAAGCACGCGATTTTACCTCATTATATTATAGGGAATGCCCGCCGCAGCCACGGCGTCGCAGCCGTTCAACCCTCATTCAGCGGATTCACTCTAGAAAAGCGATCAAAGCTTGGTAATAGGGCCAAGAGTGTGTGGTGCAACCATATTCCGGGGAGCCTGTCTCCCCCACATAATAATCATCCGGAGGATATTCATGCGTTTTTTATCTCACTTTTCGATGGCTGTCGCGCTGGCGACTGCTGGCACGCTGGCAGTAACGGCGTTTCCGCAGGATGCGCAGGCCGCGAAAAAGAAAAAAGAAGCCGAGTCCAGCATCAAGATCAGCAAGGAAATACAGCCAAAGGTAGCGGCAATCCAGGCCGCCATGGCAACCGAAACGCCCGCTACAGCGAAGCCGCTGGTCGAAGCCTTGCTGGCCGAATCCCTGGGTCCTGACGACCGTTTCGTCGCGGGTCAGCTCGCCATTCAGCTCGGCGGTACTCTGAAAGATACCGGGCTTCAGGAAAAGGGCATCATTGCCTCGATCGACAGCGGCAAAACCGCAGCGGCGCAATTGCCCGCCTTCAACTTTTTTGCGGGCAATTTCGCCTATGGTGCCGAACGCTGGGCAGATGCCGCGAAATATTTCCAGGCGGCCTATGACCTGGGCTATCGGGACAATAATGTGCAGCCATTGCTGGCGGAGACTTACTTCAAGCGGGACATGTACCGCGAAGGTCTGGCCAAGTGGGACGAGATCCTGAACAATGCCAATGCTTCGCCGACCAAGGCACCGGAAACCTGGTACCGTCTGGCCCGCGATCGCGCGCTGGCGAGCAAGGACAAGAATCTTTATGCCGTGTGGGCGACGAAATGGGCCACTGCCTATCCTTCAGGGGATTCCTGGGGCGATGCCGTCGCAGCAAACCGCACAACCTCGCAAGGCGACAGCGTTCAGAATCTTGAAGTGCTGCGGTTCATGAAGGCAAGCGATTCGCTGAAGACCACGCGGGACTACAAGGAATATGCCGAGGAGGCACAGCGCAAGAACCTGTTTGGCGAGATCGTTGCGGTGCTGGAAGAAGGCAAGCAGAAGGGCGTTATTTCCGCCGGCAGCCCGCTTCTGGTCGAGGTTCTCCAGCCTGCCCAGCGCGAAGTTTCGACCGACCGTGCGTCCCTGCCTGCACAGCCTTCCGGCGTGCGCGGTTCCGGCAGCAGTTCGGTGATGATGAATTTCGCCGATGTCTGGCTGGGCTACAAGGATTATGACAAGGCCGTGGCCTTCTACGAAGCCGGCCTTACCAAGCCGGGAGCGGACATGAACCGCGGTTATATGGGTATAGGCACCGCCCATGCCTATGCCGGCGACTATGATCAGGCAAAGCAGGCCTTTGCGAAAGTGTCCGGAACCCGCGCTCCGCTGGCTTCGATGTGGCAGACATGGATCGATCAGCAGACAGCACCGGCGGCAGCTGCTGCGGCGCCGGCAGCACCGGCCGCGGCTGAAGAACCGGCAAGCTAGTTGGTCCGGCATGCAATTTTGAAAAAGGGCGCTTCTGGCGCCCTTTTTTATTCCTGAATGGGTTTATTCCTGAATGGGGACGCCGGGCAAATGCTTGGCTGACCGGATGGTCAGGGATGTCTTGACGCTGGCCACATTCGGCGCGGCGGTGAGCTGGCTGGTCAGAAAGCTCTGAAATTGCTGCAGGTCCCTGGCAACAACCTTCAATATAAAATCGATCTCGCCATTGAGCATGTGGCATTCGCGCACTTCGGGGAGCTTCTGGACATGCTCTTCAAAAGCCTGCAAGTCGGCTTCTGCCTGGCTTTTCAGGCTGACCATCGCGAACACTGTGATGGTATAACCCATTTTGGCAGGATCAATCGCGGCATGATAGGAGTTGATCACGCCTTCTTCCTCCAGTGCGCGCATCCGGCGGAGACAGGGAGGCGCGGTCAGGCCAACGCTGTTGGCGAGTTCCACGTTGGTGATCCGGCCATCCTCTTGCAAGCGTTTGAGAATTTTGAGATCAATTTCATCCAAGTTCGTATCAGCCATAGAAGTGTAATATCCGTTCGCGAATCATTTGCTCGTTATAATAAAATAAGGGAACCAAGCAATGCTTTCTCCCATGTCCCACATTGTGACGCGAAATTTTCATTGCTTCCAGTCGCTGCCCGAAAGGGTTATCACCAGATTAACAATTGGGTAATCCAAAGATAAAGATTCCGGGATCTAAATATTGCGCTTCGATGACCGCCTGACCACTGTGCTCAAGGGGAGCCTGCCGGAAGGCCGAGGAGCGGCCACGCAATGGCGGCAGGTAATCGATCTGCTGGCCCAGAAGCCGGGCGACCTGGCCAACCACGATGTACAGGCGGGACTGACCCGTTTGCGCGACCTGCATGACCGGGTTTCCGAACAGGACCGTCTGGCCGCTGTCCAGTCGCTCAAGGGGCGATTGCGTTCCGCTCCCTTGCTGGTTTTTCTGGCTGCCGATTCCGACGTGATTTGCGACGCGGCGATGGACGCTGCTGACCTGACTCCGGAAGTTTTTGAGGACGCATTGCCCCGACTTTCGCCGCGCGCTCGCGCGCGATTGCGATCGCAGGGCCTTGTGGCCGCAGATGACGAGCCGGATGCGCCGTCGCCGATAAGAGAGGAATCTGCACCGGTTCCCGGTCCCGATGTGGACGGGGAGGCCGCTGTCGAGTCGCCGGAAGAGGGGGCGGCGGATTCAGCTGAAGAACTGGCAGAATCTCAGATTAGTGCGTTGGTGGAAAAGATCGCCGACTATCAGAAGAACCGTCCGGTCGAAGCGCCGCATCCGCCGGTCGATGACGAGGGGCATAGCAGTTTCTTTGTCGATTCGCTCGACAGCATCCGGTTTGAAACCGACGAGACCGGGACCGTCAACTGGACAGAAGGGCCGCCAAAAGGGGCAATTGTTGGTGTCTCCATCGCCCAGCCGGCCTTTGATGAAGGTCCCGGGCCCGATGCTTATGGAGCGGCTGCCTTCCGCCAGCGCATGCCGATGGAAAACGCCCGGATGCGGCTGTGCGGAGCGGCGATCGTCACCGGCGACTGGCGGATGAGCGCAATTCCGTATTTCAGCGAGGAGACCGGCCGCTTCGAGGGCTATCGGGGGGTCATGCGGCGGCCCAATATGGCCGAGGACGCCGGCCATGGCGCGATCGATGTGCAACGCCGCGAACAGCTCCAGCAGCTGATCCACGAACTCAGGACGCCGCTGAATGCGGTGATCGGGTTCAGCGAGATAATCGAGCAGCAGCTTTTCGGCCCCGCTTCCCATGAATATCGCTCGCTGGCGCGCAATATCATGGATGAAGCACGGCGACTGCTGGCGGGATTCGAGGACCTGGATATCGCGGTAAAAGTCGACTCGGGGCAATTGCCGGAATCGAGCGGCACGACCAAGGCGGACTGGCTGTTCGAGCGGATGACGCAGCGGCTGCAGGGGCTGACGCAGAGCAACGCCGTCGAGCTCAATATCAGCAAGGCAGAGCCGGTGCGGCCGTTCGCGCTGGACGGTGAATCGGTCGAGCGGATTTTCGCCCGGCTGTTGTCGGCCGCCATCATTTCCTGCGAGCATGGTGAAACCCTGAACGGTGAATTGCGCACGCGTATCGGTGTGCAGCCGGCCAACCGCTTCACTCTCTCCCGCCCTTCGCGAATCAAGGATATCGCCGAGAGCGTCCTGCTGGATCCTTCGCAAGGTATTGACGGGGAGGGCGGCGAATCCTCGCTGCTGGGGCTCGGTTTCTCGCTGCGACTGGTCCGAAATCTGGCGCAGTCTGCGGGCGGTTCGCTGACCATCAGCAAGGACAACATTGCCTTGACCCTGCCAGCAGCGGCGACTAGCCAAATCAGTATCCGGGAAACGGAATAGCCTGTTCGGGGCCCGGATTTTGGTCGTTTGCGGGCAAAACGGGGGTGACGGACATTTCTCCAGAAGAACATCAGCCGATGAAATTCGCGAAGCCAACTCGTTTCGTCCAGTGGCCGGAAAATTTTGGCAAGCGCTTTCTTGTGTCGGTCGACACCGAAGAGGAATTCGACTGGGACGCCCCGTTCCAGCGCAGCGGCCATACGACCGTGTCGGTCCCCATGCTCAAGAAGTTCCAGGAATTCATCGAGAAATATCAGGTCAAACCCGCCTATTTTGTCGACTATTCGATTATCACGGACGACGCGGCGGTGGCATTTCTCAGGACCGTGGCCGAGCAGAAGACCGCCGAAATCGGAGTCCATCTGCATCCCTGGGTCAATCCGCCGTTCGACGAGCAGGTCAATGTTCGCAACAGCTTTGCGGGTAATCTGCCGAAAGAGCTGGAAGAAGAGAAACTGGTGGCGCTGCGGGATGCCATTCGCGACAAAATCGGCATAACGCCGACGATCTACAGAGCCGGACGCTATGGCATTGGGCCGCACACCACCGCGCTGCTGCGCAAACATGGCTTTGTCATGGACAGCAGTATCCGGTCGCGGTTTGACTATAGCGGGGAAGGGGGACCGGATTTTCTTGCGGTTGGGTCCGAGCCTTTCTGGTGGGACGATGACAGGGGGCTTCTCGAAGTGCCGCTGACCACGGTATATTCCGGCTTGCTGCGCAAGCAGGCGGGACTCGCGGCGGGGATCATGAATCGGTCACCCCTGGTGAACGCGCTATTTTCCCGCAGCAAGATGCTGGAACGCATTCCGCTGACGCCCGAAGGCATTTCTGCCAGGGAAACGAAGGAAGCCATCGACGTCGCTCTGGACGATGATCTGCAATTGCTGGTCTTCTCCTTTCATTCACCCTCGCTGTCGCCCGGTCATACGCCCTATGTGCGGACAGAAGCTGATCTGGACGGTTTCTATGACTGGTGGCGCGATGTGCTGGAGCATCTTGCAACGCGCGGTGTGAACCCCATCAACAGTGACCAGCTGATCGCCGCGGCGACCGGCGTCTAGCATATCTTTGTCCCTCATGGCGCGAATCGCGATGATCGTTCTTGCCAAATCAGCACGGCTTCCGCTATCGGACCATCGCAATGAGATTTGCCTGGAAAAAGCTGCTCATGCGGGCCTGTAGCTCAGTTGGTTAGAGCTGGCCGCTCATAACGGCTAGGTCGGGGGTTCGAGTCCCTCCGGGCCCACCA
>CAXIBD010000056.1:0-19459 GCA_964022135.1 uncultured Sphingomonadales bacterium
CGCCTTACCGGTGCTGGTCGATCAGGATCGGATTGCCATCGGGATCGGTCAGCATGATGCTGGCCGGCCCGGCATCACCCTCGGCTTTGCTCTCGAGCGTCACGCCCGCTGCCAGCAATGACTGCTGGATATCGCGGATATCTTCGAAATCGTCGAGATTCTGTGCATCCTGACTCCAGCCGGGGTTGAAGGTCAGCATGTTCTTCGGAAACATCCCCTCGAACAGGCCGATCACCGTCTCGCCGTTTTTAAGGATCAGCCATTTCTGCTCTTGGTCGCCATGAAATTTGCTGAACCCCAGCGTTTCGTAAAAGGCCTTGGACTTGGCGATGTTCTTGACCGACAGGCTGATCGAAAAGGCTCCCAGTCTCATTTTCATTCTCCTATTTCATTATCGGGCAGGCAGGATTTTCGGATTTCGGAGCAATGCTGCGGAGAGCAGGGCGATGACCAGGCCCACCGGGAAAATCTCGAGAAAGGTCATCGGCATGCGGATATAGAATTTGCCGTAATTGGTGCGCATCGCCTCCAGCGCGGCAATTTCCTGCGCCAGCTGGTCACCGGTCAGACCAGCGGCCCGTTTCGCCTCGATCGCGTCATTCACATAGCTGTCGATAAAGGCATAGTCGGTGCTTATCGAATAGAGCTCCCAGACCAGAGTGTAGACGATTCCGGCGATGACGGCGATGGCCAGGCCCATCGCAAAGGCCGGCAGAAAGCGGATCACTCCGCCGAGTTCCTGGTCGCGGTAGCGCTTGATGCCGATGAAGATCATCGACAGCGCCACCAGCATGGTCAGATAGCCGAACAGTTCCGACGACAGAAAGCTGCCGCCATCGCTGACCACCAAGGCGAGAATCAAGGTCACGATTGTGATGGTTCCGGACAAGATTCCATAGGTTATGGCAATTTTCTGCATGCTTTTTGCCTCCCGTTGCTGCGGCAGTTATGGCATCAAAACGCGGTTTTGGAAATCACCCGGACGGGTGATTGAGCCGGAATCATCCGGAAGGATCAGGGAATCAGATGCAGGCTGCGCGCCTCCTCGATCGCACGAACCCGACCATTGACCTGCAGTTTGGTATAAAGATGCGCTATATGGGTCTTCACCGTATTGGGCGAAATATCGAGCGTGCGGGCGATCTGCTTGTTCGACTGCCCGGCCGCCAATGCCTCCAGCACTTCCAGTTCCCGCCCCGAAATGCCCAGCGATTGCAGCGCCGCCCGATTCTGTTCAAACGGCCCGCGCGGCTTCTGTACGGTCAGCCGGTGGCCCACCCAGATGCCGAGCGCGGCAAAGGCGAGTGCGATCAGCACGACATAGATTTCCACCGGATAGCTTTTGGCAAAATACTGAAATTGCAGCCACTCCAGCGCAAAGGCGGCGACCGCCAGAGTAACGGCATAGAGAAAAATGATCCAGGCCGTTCGGCGCGTCACGGTCGTGCTGCACCGGCTGTATCTGCGACGGCGGCTGGTCCGCTTGTCATCCGCCCGGCCTCGCGCTCATTTTCCCTCGTCCAGCAGATATTTCTGCCAGAACAGCAGGCTCGCCCAGAACTGATAGTCGGCATTGGCCTTTTTCCGGAAACCATGACCCTCGTTTCCCGCCAGCAGATGCCAGGCGGGGCGGTCGTTGGCGCGGACGGCGGAGACGATCTGCTCGGCCTCGCTCTCGGGCACGCGCGGATCATTTTCTCCGGTGACCACCATCAGCGGGATGTCGATCTCGCGGGCCCGAACCAGCGGACTGATTTCTTGCAGTTTCGCACGCTGTTCGGGAAGGCGCTCGTCGCCATATTCCGCTCGCCGGAGATCGCGGCGATAGGCTTGGGTATTTTCCAGAAAGGTGACGAAATTGGAGATGCCGACCACCTCCAGCCCTGCCTTGAGCCTGTCGCCATAGCGCAGCATCGAAGCCAGCGTCATGTAGCCGCCATAGCTACCGCCGGTGACGGCGATTCGCTTGCGGTCGATTCGCTTGTCCTTCCGCAGATGGTCCATGAAGGCCCCGATATCGAGCACGCTGTTCTCGCGCAGCCAGGGGCCATTGTCGAGCGCCACGAATCTCTTGCCAAAGCCGGTCGATCCGCGGACGTTGGGGTAGAAGAGCGCGATGCCGAGCTCATTGACCAGATAATTGTCGCGTCCCAGGAAATGCGGCTTGGCCTGGCCTTCCGGACCGCCATGAATGCTGATGATCAGCGGCCGCTTGCCCTTGTGCCGGGCGGGATCGGGACGGTAGAGATAGCCTGACATTTTCTCGCCGTCGAAGCTTTCGATCTCGACCAGTTCCGGTGCGACATTGGCGGCGCTGTCGAGACCGCCGGTCTCGCTCCTGGTCCACCTCGTGACCGCCAGCGTTTCGGGGTTTACGCTATAGGCATCGGTGCCGGTCTGGTTGCTGTTGAGCGTGATCCCCAGTTCGCCCCACGGCGCAAATTTGACACCACTGATCACGCCGGCCGGCAAGGCCTCAACCCCGCGAACCTTGCCGCTTTGTGCGTCATAGAATTTGAGCAGCGAACGACCGGCCTGATTGACTTCGAAGGCAATCCAGCGACCGTCCTCGCTGATATCGAAATCGGTGATATCCCAGATTTTCTCGTCCACCACCGGTTCGAACACAGATGTCTCGCGATTGACGACGCCCAGCCGCTTGACGTCGCTGTCATAGTCGGATGCTGCCCAAAGCCTGCCATCCGGCGCAAATTTCAGCCCGTCATATCCGACCGGCTTGCTGCTTTCGGTCAGCTTGCGCGCCTCGCCAGCGGCAAGGTCGATCATATAGAGCTGGTTGTCGCTGACCGAGACATAGTTGAACACCAGCAATTGCTTGTCATCGGGCGAAAAATCGATCGGAAACCAGCCGCCGCCGGTCGACGCCACCAGCATCCGGGCGCTTTCGGGATGGGCCGGGTTCATCAGGTAGATGTCGTTGTACAGTCCGGTGCGCTTGTTCGAACCAAAGGCGAGCAGCTTGCCGCTGCTCGACCAGGGGCCGAGATTGTTGCGGCTGGTGCCGTCGGTGAGCAGCTTGGGGTTACCGTTTTCCAGCGCATAGATCTGGTTGACCTCGTTTCCGCCGCTGTCTTTCTGGAACAGCAGCGCCGAACCGTCGGGCGCATATTGGGCGGAATAGACTGGCTCGCTGGCAAAGGTCAGCTGCTCGCGCTGGCCCATCGGCGAGGCGACCCGGTGCAGCTGGCTGGTGTCGCCGAAGCGTGTCGACACCAGCATTGCCCGGGTCTTCGGGTCCCAGTCGACAAAGCTGGCGGTGCGATATTCCATATAGGGGCGAGTGCGTTCGACCATATCCAGCGGCACGGCGGGAATCTCGTCGGCGACGATCGCGGTGGGCTTGGGCGCAGCATCCTCTGCCAGCGCCGGTCCCGGCATTGCGATCACCGCTGTTACCGCCAGCATGCCGGCCACCCAATTGCGTATCATAGTTCATCCTGCTGTTCCGTTTTGCGATGTTTATGGACGAAGCGGGACAAAAGCAATTAGAGGGGACCATGTTTTCTACCGACCAACCCTTTGTTCTGCTCGATGATGCGCGGGCCAGCGGCGCTGCTCCGGCGCGGCTTTACCGGGATCCGGTGGCGGTGGTGCGGGCCGACCGGATGGAAGAACTGGAAGCATGTTTTGCCGCTCTGGCCCGGGCCCGGGGGGAGGGGCGGCATGTGGCGGGCTATCTGGCCTATGAGGCGGGTCTGGGGCTGGAGGAGCGGTTGCGGGGGAATATGCCGGCCGACCCGCCCAAACCGCTGGCATGGTTCGGAATCTTCAAGGATTGCAAGGAGATATCGCCGGACGATCTGGCCGAAGCGCTGCCCGACCGCAACGGCGCCTGGCTTGGCCGGCTCGAACCGCTTGTGTCGCGCGAAGCTTATGATGCGGCGTTCGAAAAGGTGCAAAATTATATCATTTCCGGCGATATTTATCAGGCAAATCTCACTTTTCGCGCAGAAATGGCCTTTTCCGGTCATCCTCTGGCGCTTTTTTCCGCCATCCGGGGCCGGGCGCAGGCCGGCTATGGCGGCGTCGTGTTCGACGGGCAGAACTGGATGCTGTCCTTTTCGCCGGAGCTGTTCTTCGCGCTGAAGGACGGCCGGATCACCGCCCGGCCGATGAAGGGCACTGCGGCGCGGCTCGCCGACCCGGAGGCCGATGCGGCGGTGCAGCAGCAGCTGCAGGACGACCCCAAGCAGCGCGCGGAAAATCTGATGATCGTCGACCTGCTGCGCAACGACCTGTCGCGGGTCGCCGAGCAGGGCAGCGTCCGGGTGCCCGAGCTGTTCCATGTCGAGAGCTATCCGACCATCCACCAGATGACCTCGACGGTGACCGCGCAGCTGCGGGACGGGCTCGATGCGGTCGATATCATCCGCCAGATTTTCCCGTGCGGCTCGATCACCGGCGCCCCGAAGATCCGGGCGATGGAGATCATCGGCGCGCTCGAGCCGGACCCGCGCGGCATCTATTGCGGCGCGATCGGCCGGATCGATGCGCCGGATGAAAAGGGGCGGTCCGACGCCGCCTTCAACGTCGCGATCCGGACCCTGTTCCTGGCGCCGGGCAAAGAAAGGCTTTCCATCGGCCTCGGCTCTGGCATAGTGGCGGACTCGAACGGGGATGACGAGTGGCGGGAATGCCTCGCCAAGGGGAGATTTGCGAAGGTGGATGTCAACGCACAGGATGGCCACAGGGTCGACCTGATCGAGACCATGGCGTTCGATCCCGCCAGCGGCATCGCCCGGCTGGAAGCGCATCTCGAGCGGATGAAGGCCAGCGCCCGCGCTCTCGAGTTCGAATTCGACCGCCACGCCGCCCGCAACGCGATCCAGGCGATCACCTTTCACCAGGAAGCGCCGGCGATGGTCCGGCTCCACCTCGGGCAATCCGGCGCGCTGGCGATCGAGCTGAAGCCGCTGCCGGCGCCGCCGGACGGCCCGGTCCGTTGCCGGCTGGTGCCGATGCCGACCGACCCGCAGGATTTTCGCCTGCACCACAAGACCAGCGACCGCCGGGTCTATCAGGTCGCCAAAGACGATGGCGGTCTCGCCGACGGCGTGCACCCGCTGTTTGTCGACGGCGAGGGATATCTCACCGAAGGCGCGATCTGGAATATATTCGTCGAGCGCGACGGCAAGCTGCTGACCCCGCCGATGGCGCGCGGCCTGTTGCCGGGCGTGCTGCGAGCGGAGCTGCTGGAGAGCGGGCAGGCGCTCGAGGCGGACCTGCGCGCCGAGGATCTGGCCGACGGATTTTTTGTCGGGAACAGTGTGCGGGGGCTGGTCAGAGGCGAGGTCGCTTAGACCCCTGCTGGCAGCCGGCCAGTGCTAATGCGTCCAGTCGAGTGTAAGGGTCTCGAAGTGCCAGCGCAGCTGCGCCGGGGTGGCGCCGTCCACGTCATTGACCCGCCGCACGACAGCGGTTCCCTCCATCCGCACCGGGCGGCTCTCCTTGTCCTTGCCGGTGATAGCGACCGGAGCCGTGTAATATAGCGATCCGGCTGCGCCTTCCATCGTTCCGTCGGCGAGGGAGACCGTGATCGGGGACAGGTCTGAAAAAAGGGCCGCAAAACCGGTCTTGCTCCACCTGTTCCGGTCCGCTGGACTCAGCATGGCCCGGGCCTGATCAAATTCCCGGAACTCGATCGCGCGGGCGAAGGACAGCAGCAGATTGCGCGCGCCTTTTTCGCCGCGATCGGCCTCGGGGGTCAGTCGGGGCGGCGTCAGATCGGGCTGGCCGTCATTGGTCGCGGTGGCGCCCTCCGCAGAGGCAGTATCCTGCGAGGATATGGCGTCTCCGCCCGGCTTCGGCCCGGCCTCGGTCAAGCGGCCGGTCGCGGCCGGTTCGTCATTCTGCGGCGTTTGCGTCTGGCCGCATCCGGACAGGATCAGGGCAAGGGCCAGGGCGGCGTTGTATTTCCGGTTGGTCATCTGTCCAGAACCCGCGGCTGGTCGAAGGGTTCCGGAATTTCGCGGTCGACCGCCTTTCGCCGCCGGTGATTTTGGGTTGCGCCGCAACCCGGATTTGGCCAACGGCAAATGATGCTCCTTTTCAACCGTCGATTCACAAGGCCAGCGCAGGGCCGCCTGGTCCTGGCCGGCGGCGCGGTTCTGCTGCTGATGTATCTCTCGATCGTGCTGTTCGCGACCTATGATCCGTTGCTGATCGGCCAGCTGTGGTTTCTGCCCGGAATAGGCATGCTGGCGGCGGTGATTGCCAATACGTCGGGCACCGGCGGCGGGGTAGTGTTCGTGCCGGTGTTCAATGCGCTGCGCGAACACGGGATCATGACCCTCGATCCGCTTCGGGTCACCGCCGCGTCGATGGCGATCCAGAGCTTTGGCATGACGGTCGGCGGCCTGCGCTGGACCGAGCGGCTGCTGGATCAGCCGGTGGCATCGGCCACCGAGGTCCGGGTGCGGCCGCGCGATTATGCGCTGGTCATTCTGGCGGTGCTCGCCCTGTCGCTGCCGGCGATGTGGGCGATGCAGCGGCTGACCGCAGTCGACGGGCATCTGATCCTGCTGGGCTACAAGGCTTTTTCCATTTTTCTGGGCCTGGCGCTGATCATCACCACCTGGACGGTCAACAACAACCGGCCGGAACGGGGCCGCCTGGAGCCGGTCGATATTGCCGTGCTGCTGCTGATCGCGGTTCCCGGCGGCGCGCTGACCGCGCTGTTTTCCGTGGGCGTCGGCGAGCTGGTCGCGCTCTATCTGTTCATCCGCCACTATCCGGTGCTGCTGTGCACCGGCACCGCCTGCGTGATTTCCTCGGTCAGCGCGCTGGTCGGCAGCATCTGGCATATTGAGATGGGGACGATGCCGTGGGAGATCGTGCTGCTGGCCGCACCGGGCGCGGTGTTCGGCGCCTTTCTGGCGCGACCGATTGCGCTGTGGCTGGGGGCGAGAAGGCTGAAGACGCTGGACGGGACCTGGATTGTGCTGTCGGCGGTTTATCTGATTGTGTTGAACTGGGTTTATTGAGGTGGGATGTCCTCGGGTTCATCACCGGAGGTGCGATCTGTATCCCTCAATATCATGAGCAGCCGGAATGATAAATTGCGGACACTTGGTCCAAAATAAATCCCATGCCCGCTGCGCATGCCAATTCCAGACCGTGGGACGCAAATTCCCAGTTCCCTGCCAAGACCTTCAATTGGCTGATCCGGCCGCGAAGACATGGTGTTTCGGTCGCTCAGTGCAGATTACCCTATCCGACAGATGTCAAACGATAAAGTTGAGTCACGGTCGACTTTACCCGCTTGCAATGGTTACCGTCGAACGATAGAAGCTAATGATAATCGATTGCAATAAGGATTATCATTTTGACGCGAAGGGCGATTCGGGGCTGGTTTCTGGTGCACAAGTGGAGCAGTCTGGTCTGCACCGCTTTCCTGCTGATGCTCTGCATCACAGGTCTGCCGCTGATATTTCATGACGAGATCGACCTGCTGACGGAAGAGCAGCCGCAATTCGGCATGACGGGTGTCGGTTCCTCGGGCAGGGCGGAGGGCCTGCTCCCGCTGGACGAGATGATGCAGCGCGCGCTGGCCAACCGTCCGGGCGAAGTGCCCGTGTTCATGGCCTTCGACAATGATCAGCCCTCGATGACCGTCACCACCGCGCCGCGCCCCGATTCGCCCGCCGCCGAAATGACCATCCAGTCCTTCGACCGCTCGACCGGAAAGCAGATAGGCATGGTAGCGGAGAGCGACGGCGGCGTGATGCACTTTCTGCTGCAACTGCACACCGACATGTTCCTGGGTCTGCCGGGCATGCTGTTCCTCGCGGTAATCGGAATATTGTTCACCGCTGCCCTGGTATCCGGCGTGGTGCTTTACGCGCCTTTCATGCGCAAGCTCGATTTCGGGACATTGCGCACGTCGCGCAGTCCACGACTGAAATGGCTCGATTACCATAATCTGCTGGGCATCGTCGCGCTGGCCTGGATGCTGGTGGTCGGGCTGACCGGCGTGATCAATGCGCTGTCCACACCGATCGAGGACATCTGGCAGGCGAACGAACTGGCCGACATGACCAGCGAATATGCCGGGCGCGAGGCGCTTCCGCCCGCGCGCTACGGATCGCTCGACCTCGCCATGGCGCGGGCCCGGGCAGAGCTGCCGGGCAACAACCCGCAATTCATCGCCTTTCCGGGTGGAACATTCAGTTCGAAGCACCATTATGCTGTGTTTTTCCAGGGCGACACGCCGCTGACCGAGAGGTTGCTTACCCCGGCACTGATCGATGCCGAGACCGGTGACTTCACCGACGCCCGGCCAATGCCGTGGTATTATCAGGCCCTGTCGCTCTCGCGCCCCTTGCACTTCGGCGACTATGGCGGGCTGCCGCTCAAGATCCTGTGGGCAGCGCTGACGCTGTTCACCATCGTGGTGCTGGCCAGCGGGCTATATCTCTGGCTGGTCAAGCGGGGGGATTCTCCAAAGGCCCACCTGCGTCGGTTAGAAGAACTGGCGGTCCCCGCAGAATGACCGGGCGCAACAAGCGCAGCCTGCCGCTGCGCGCGATCTTTGCATGGCCAATGGCGATCTTCCTGCTCGGCATCGTCGGGCTGGTGAGTGCCCTTACCGGGGCCGGCTGGCGCGACGGCCTGTCCTGGCTGGCGCTGGCCGCGCCGGTGACCGCGCTCGTCTGGGCGATGCGGTCCCGTCGTACATAATCACTAGAATTCAGCTCTGAAAAGGATACCAAGAATGAACCAAAATCATGCGCGCGCTGCGCTTCTTGTCGCCGCGAGTTTCACCGTGCCCACACTGGCTTTCCCTGCGCTTGCCCAAGAGACGCAACCTGACAAGGACCTGATCATCGTCACGGCCCAGCGGGAGAATCAGACCGGTGTGCGCCAGGGCGGCAGCGCGGGTGTGCTGGGCAACAAGCCTGCCGAAGACCTGCCGTTCAGTCTACGGAGCTACAATTCGGCGCTGATCCTCAATCAGCAACCGCAGACGCTTGGCCAGGTGCTCGAGAACGATCCGACGATCCGAACCACCACCGGGTTCGGCATCGCCGGCGAACTTTACAACATCCGCGGATTCACGCTTGGCGGTGACGATATTGGCTATGACGGTCTTTACGGCATCATGCCCCGCCAGCTTGCTGCGCCCGAACTCTATGAATCGGTCGAGGTCCTCAATGGTTCCAGCGCATTCCTGAACGGCGCGGCACCGGGGGGGTCGGGGATTGGCGGCAGCGTCAATCTGATTCCCAAGCGTGCCACCGACGGGGAAACAACCCGTGCGACGCTGGGCTATACGGCGCCCGAGCACGTGGGCGGCAGCTTCGACATTGGCCGCCGACTGGGTGCGGATGGTGAATGGGGCATTCGCATCAACGGCGCGGCGCGGGGCGGCGATGTCTCGGTCGACGACGAATTCCGCAGCACCTATGTGCTCGGTGCCGGGCTCGACTATGTTTCCGGGCCGCTGCGGCTTTCGCTCGACCTCGCCTATCAGCGTATAAAGGTCGCGCACTTCCGGCCGAAACTGAGCGTGTCCGGCCTCGGCGTGATCCCCCGGGAACCCGATGCCAGCACCAATTTCGGCCAGCCCTGGCAATATACGACCTTGCGTGATGTCTTCGGCCAGTTTCGCGCCGAATATGATATTGCCGAGAACGTGATGGTCTATGCCGCCTTCGGCGCGCGCGACGGGTCGGAGCAGGGCGTGTACAGCACGCCGACCTTGCTCGACGCGGCCACCGGCGATATTTCGGTGAGCAGCTCCTATATTCCGCGCACCGACAACAACGAGGCGGCGACGGCGGGATTGCGCGCCCGGTTCGAGACCGGCGGAATATCCAACGAGATCAATTTCGGCGGCTCGATGAACTGGCTGGTGAACCGCAACGCCTATGAATTCTACACCAACTCGCCCGGCCTCAACAATCTCTACGACCCGGTCGAGCTGCCGCGCTCCTCCACCGTGTCCTTCGCCGGTGGCGATCTCGACAATCCGTTCCCGGTCTCGCGCACCCGTCTGCGCAGCGCCTTTGTCTCCGACACGATCGGTTTCTGGGGCGACAGGGTCCTGTTCACCGCCGGCGTGCGGCTGCAGGAGATTCGCTCGAAATCCTATTCCTACTTCGGCGGGGCGCTGCAGAGCGAATATAAGGACGACGCCTGGACGCCGGTCTTCGGTCTGGTGGTCAAGCCGGTCGAGGGGCTGTCGCTCTACGCCAACCGCATCGAATCGCTGGTGCAGGGTGCCGGCGCGCCCGCCAGCGGCGCCAATCCGGCGGGCGGCAATCCGCTGCCGGTGAGCAATGCCGGCGAAACCCTGTCGCCCTATGTGTCCGAACAGTATGAAATCGGCGGCAAGCTCGCCCTCGGTCCGGTGGACCTGACCCTGGCGCTGTTCCAGATCGACCGCGAGACCGCCATCCTCCGTATTGATCCGGCGGATTCGACAATGCTCGAATTCGGACCCTTCGGAATCCAGCGCAACCGCGGCATCGAGTTCACGCTCGCCGGCGAAATCAGCAAGGGTCTGCGCCTGATCGCCGGCGGCTCGGTGATCGATGCCAAGCTGCGCCGGACGGAAAATGGCGTCAACGAAGGCAATGATGCGGTCGGCGTCCCCGAATTCCTGCTCAACGCCAATCTCGAATGGGATGTGCCCTTCGTACCGGCGCTGACGCTAACGGGGCGCATCGTGCATACAGGCGAACAGCCTGCCGATATCGCCAACACGCTGGTCCTCGATTCCTGGACCCGGTTCGATATAGGCGCGCGCTACGTCGCGCTGGTTGGCGACAATCCGCTGACCTTGCGACTGAGCATCGATAATGTGGCCAACGAAGCCTATTGGGCATCGGCCTTCGATTCGTTCCGTCCGGATCTGGCGCTGGGCGCGCCGCGCACGTTCAAGGCATCGGCCACGATCGAATTCTAGAAGGTCTGCGACTCCCGCGGGGTTTCCTGCGGGAGTCGCTGGACGATTTCCATTGCGATCAACGGCGCGAGCCTGACCGGCTGATTCCGGTCAGAAAGTGGTTGTGGGTAATTTCCGTCCCGCTAAAGCGCCACCGCCGCATGGTCGCCCATCTCGTCGCCCTTCATGGTGATGCCGGTCATCATCTTGAAGATCCCGACCACGCCCGGATCGGCTTCCCAGATCTCGGCATCGCCGAGGTCCATGCGCAGCATCAGCAGGCTCGGGTCCTGGCGGCCCTGCTCGTACCAGGCGGCGGCGGCGTTGTTCCAGTGCTTGTCGATGATCTCCTCGCGGGTTTCCTCGGTCAGGTTGCCAGCAACGCAGGCGAACAGGTCGTGGCCCTTGGCGGCGAACTGCATCATCGCCGGGCCGCCCTTCGCCAGCCGGTTGTCGCGCGAGGTGTAGAACCAGATCGCGCTGTTGGCGTCCTTGTCGAGCTGCGCGCGCATCGGGATGGCGTGGGCGCGGTCGCTGTCGAGGCCGAGCATCACGAACGGGCTGTCGGCCATCGCTTTCCAGAAATTCTCCCGGACTTCGTCGGGATCGGCGGCCTTGTTCATGTCTGCGTCGCTCATGTGATTTTCCTTTTTGGCTGTTCCCTTATCAACGCCCGCTGGCGAGAAGGTTGCACCGGATTGTGCGAGGCAGTGAAAATCTGTTGGAGGCGGGCATGGCAGCGGAGGGCCGGACGGTCGCTGCCGGCGGGCGAAAAAATTCCGGATTTTCCGGAACGATTGGCCGGGCCGCCCGTTGGTTTCATGTAGCCACATGGCACCGGCCCTCCCCCTCCCTGCGGGCCGCCATGCGGCTACCCCCTGAAACGTGAGAGGAGAGAATGATATGTTACTGGAGAAAGACAGAGACAGAACCGTTATCGCCAGCGACCGCGTCGACGGCACCACCGTCTACGGCGCCGACAAGGAGAAGATCGGCAAGGTCGACAAGCTGCTGATCGACAAGCGGCGCGGCAATGTGACCGATGTGATCATTTCCGCCGGCGGTTTTCTCGGCATCGGCGACGAGAAGCACAGCATCCCGTGGGAAAAGCTGGACTATGACACCGAGCTTGGCGGCTATTGCCTGGACGTGACCAAGGAGCAGCTGATGGACGCGCCGCGCTTTGACAGCAAGGATGACGATCGCCCCTATGACCGCGATTACCAGGCCAGCGTCTACGAATATTGGACGGTGACGCCTTACTGGTAAGGCTGGACTGCAGAGATATTGAAAAAAGCCGGGCGGAAGCGATTTCGCCCGGCTTTTTCGTGCCGGCTGGCCGCCGCGGAGTGATCGCGGCGGCTTGAGCGCGGGGTCGTGGGGGCTAGTCGTCGTCCTCGACTTTGTCGGGCAGGCCCTTGCGGTCGGTGCTGGCATAATCCTCCAGCTCCTCCTCGGTCATGCTGTCATACATGTCCTTGGACGCGCCCTGCAGTTCGCTGACCCTGGTCTCGCCGCGCTTGGCGGACAGGGCCGCTCCGGCGGCGCGTTGCTGGGCTTTCGATTTGGCAGGCATGGCTCTCTCCTTTGTGAATCAATGCTCCCAAGGATAAACCGTTCCGGCCGCCGACTGGTTCCCTATTTTTGGGACATCGCCTCGGACCAGGCCTTCACCCCGGCCAGCGCGCCGGGGACGTGGCCCTTGACGTTGAGCGAGCTGTGGCTCCAGATGATCTTGCCGTCGGGGGCGATGATATAAGTGGTGCGGTTGGAGCCGCCCATTACCGGCAGGTTGGCGTCATAGGCCTTGATCACCTGCTTGCTGCCGACGGCGACCGCGAACTTGCTGCGGCATTCCTCGACCGAGAATTTCTTCAGCGTGTCGATATCGTCGGCGCTGATGCCGATGACGGTCGCGCCCATGGCGTTGAATTCCTCGGTCGCCTCGGCAAACTGGTTTGCCTCGATCGTGCAGCCCGAGGTGAAGGCCTTGGGGTAGAAATAGAGCACCACCGGGCCTTTCTTCAGCGCGTCCTTGAGGTGGAAGGTGAACGGCTTGCCGCCGAGCACGGCCTGGGTGGTGAAGTCCATCGCCCTGGCGCCTTGCGGGAGCGCCGCCATCGCTGCGGGGGCTGCGAGCGGAGTGACGGAACAGGCGGCGAGCGAGAGATAGAGGGCGGTCTTGCGAAAGATCATGATGCTTCTCCGGTTGAGATCGGGGTCAAGGCTTGTTGTGGACGTATTATGATGGCTTTATAGCGGATCGCATAGAATGATTTCGCGTCTGGTGAGAGATGTATCAATAGGCGTAACCGGGGCGCGGCGTTGCAGGCCATGCCCGCGGCAATATTTTGTCGGCAACGGGCCGAAGCCTCTGGTAAAAGGGGCGGCGATCCCATAGCCCGTGGCTGCATCACAAACGGAGTCCCGCAATGACCGAAGCTGCCGAAACCCCCCGCCTCGAAACCATGGCCGTCCACGCCGGGACCGAGCCGGACCCGACAACCAATGCGCGGATCACGCCGATCTACCAGACGGCGTCCTATGTGTTCGACGATGCCGCCCATGCCGCCGACCTGTTCAACCTCGATGCGTTCGGCAATATCTACACGCGGATCATGAACCCGACCAACGGTGCGCTGGAGGGCAAGATTGCGGCCATGGAAGGCGGCATCGGCGCGCTGGCAGTGGCTTCGGGTCACGCGGCGCAGCTGCTGGTCTTTCATGTGCTGATGGACCCGGGCGCGCATATCGTCGCGGCGAAGAAGCTCTACGGCGGTTCGCTCAACCAGCTCGGCCACAGCGTCAAGAAATTCGGCTGGAACGTCAGCTTTGTCGACGCCGACGATATCGGGGCGGTGCGCGATGCGATCACCGACGACACCCGCTGCGTGTTCATCGAAAGCCTCGCCAATCCGGGCGGCGTGGTGCAGGATATCGCGGCGATCGCTGATGTCGCGCACGCCGCGGGCATTCCGCTGGTGGTCGACAATACGATGGCCTCGCCGGTGCTCTGCCGCCCGATCAAGCATGGCGCGGATATCGTGGTCGAAAGCGGCACCAAATTCCTCGGCGGGCACGGCAATTCGATCGCCGGGCTGATCATCGATTCGGGCAAGTTCGACTGGACGCGGAGCGACAAGTTCGCCTTTCTCAACCAGCCCAACCCCAGCTATCACGGCAAGGTCTTTACCGATGCCTTTGGCGAAATGGCCTTCATCCTGGCGGCGCGGGCGCTGTCGCTGCGCGATCTCGGGCCGGCGCTGGCGCCGTTCAATGCCTTCCAGATCCTGACCGGCATGGAAACGCTGGCGCTGCGCATGGAGCGCCATTGCGACAACGCGCTGGCGCTGGCGCAGTGGCTGCAGGGCCGCGACGAGGTCGAATGGGTCTCCTATGCCGGGCTGCCGGACAGCAATTATCACGCGCTGGCGCAGAAATATCTCGGCGGCAAGGGCGGGGCGGTGTTCACCTTTGGCCTGAAGGGCGGCTATGACGCGGGCGTCAAGCTGGTCAGCGCGGTCAAGCTGTTCAGCCATCTCGCCAATATCGGCGATACCAGATCGCTGATCATCCATCCCGCCTCGACCACTCACAGCCAGCTGTCGGCGGAGGAACTGGTCGCCGCCGGCGCCGGGCCGGACGTGGTCAGGTTGTCGGTCGGGATCGAGCATATCGACGATATCATCGCCGACATGGCACAAGCGCTGGAGTCGCTGTGATGAGCGAGGGCGCGGGCGACTATGTCTATGACGAGGAAAGCGGCGAATGGCTCAGTCCGGATGACGCGGCGGCGAAGGCGAGCGGGCCGGAGGTGGTCGACGCGGTCGGCAATATTCTCGCCGACGGCGATGCCGTCACGCTGATCAAGGACCTCAAGGTCAAGGGCGCTGGCCAGACGCTGAAGCGCGGCACATTGATCAAGTCGATCCGGCTGACCGGCGACGCGCAGGAGATCGATTGCCGGCACGAGGGGATCAAGGGCCTGGTGCTGCGCGCCGAGTTCGTGAAAAAACGCAGCGGCGGCCAATAGTGGTGTTGCAGTGCAACACGTTTCTGATTAGGCAAGGCGCCGCCCCCTCCTTGCAACGGGATTTTCGATGACCAGTATTTCCAAAGCTCTCGGCCGTATCCAGCCTTCCGCGACTCTCGCCATGTCGGCGAAGGTTTCCGAACTGAAGGCGCAGGGCATTGACGTCATCGGCCTTTCGGCGGGCGAGCCCGATTTCGACACGCCCGATTTCGTCAAGGAAGCGGCGATCCAGGCGATCCGCGATGGCGACACCAATTACACGGTGGTCGATGGCACGCCGGCCCTGAAGAAGGCGATCATAGGCAAGTTCCAGCGCGACAACGATCTGACCTATGCGGCGAACCAGATTACCGTCAACAATGGCGGCAAGCACACCCTGTTCAACGCGCTGGTCGCGACGCTCGACGAGGGTGACGAAGTGATCATCCCCGCGCCTTACTGGGTCAGCTATCCCGATATCGTCAATTTCGCAGGCGGCACGCCGGTGATTGTCGAGGCCGGCGCCGACCAGGGATACAAGATCACGCCGGAGCAGCTGGAAGCGGCGATATCGCCGAAGACCAAATGGCTGATCCTAAACTCGCCTTCGAACCCGACCGGAGCCGCCTATAGCGCCGAGGAACTGAAGGCGCTGGGCGAAGTGATCCTGCCGCACCAGAATCTGATGGTGATGACCGACGATATGTACGAGCATATCTGGTATGCCGACTTTCCCTTCGCGACGATCGCCCAGGTCTGCCCCGACCTCTATGACCGGACGCTGACGGTGAACGGGGTCTCCAAGGCCTATGCGATGACCGGCTGGCGGATCGGCTATGCCGGCGGTCCGGCCTGGCTGATCAAGGCGATGGCCAAATTGCAGTCGCAGTCGACCTCCAACCCGAGCTCGATTTCGCAGGCCGCCGCCGTGGCGGCGCTCAACGGCCCGCAGGATTTCCTGATCGAGCGCAACGCCGCCTTCGAACGGCGCCGGGCTCTGGTGGTGTCGATGCTGAATGATACGCCCGGCCTCGAATGCCCGACTCCGGAAGGGGCCTTCTACGTCTACCCCGACGCCAGCGGCGTGATCGGCAAGACGACGCCCAAGGGTCAGGTGATCGAGACGGACGAGGATCTGATCGCCTATTTCCTCGACGAGGCGCAGGTCGCCGCCGTCCACGGCGCGGCCTTCGGCCTCTCGCCGGCCTTCCGGATCAGCTATGCGACGTCCGAGGAGTTGCTGACCGAGGCCTGCACCCGGATCCAGCGGGCCTGCTCCGCTTTAATTTAGGCCTCAAGCGCCGGGCGGGCGGATGCCCGCGCCCGGCGCTTGAGGTTAAAGAAAAGCTTCTCGCCGGCAAACTGAATATGCCCATGTGATCAGGTTCACAGCGGCGACAGGAAAACTATATTAGAACTGTAACCAGCAGGCGGATTGTTGCGAATCAACAGCAGGACCCAAGGAACAGACCATGATGAAATTTTTGAAATCGGATTTGACCTACAGCCTGGGCGGCGGCTTCATCGCCGGTGCACTGATGCTGTTCCTCATGCAGCCAGCCGACCAGCGGTCGGAACTGGGCAGCGATCTTTCGTCGACCGTAAGCGCCGCCGGCCAGTTGCTCAGCTAGGCTGTGATGAACCCGATCCTTTCCAGAACCATTGTCTTCGGCGCCGCCATTGCCGCGTTCGGCGCGATATGGGCCGGCGTCCAGTCGCCTGTGCCCGCCGACCAGCAGGCAGCCGGTGCTTTCTTCGTCGGCGAAGCGCATGCGGCGGAAAAGGCCACGCTCGTCCCGGCGCCGCGGGTCGGAGCCGGTGAAACCGGCAAGCGCGCCGTTGCGATTTTCGCAGGCGGTTGTTTCTGGGGAGTGGAAGGTGTGTTCGAGCACACCAAGGGCGTGATCAGCGCCTCGTCCGGCTATCATGGCGGCAGCAAGCGCAGCGCTTCCTATCAGCTGGTCAGTTCGGGGATGACCGATCATGCAGAGGCCGTGCGCGTGGTCTATGACCCCAGTCAGGTCAGCTATGGCAAGCTGATGCAGATATTCTTCTCGGTCGTAGCCGATCCGACGATGCTCAACGCGCAGGGTCCCGATCGCGGCAAACAGTATCGCAGCGCGCTGGTGCCGATGAATGCCGGTCAGGCGAAAGCGGCTCGCGCCTATATCACGCAACTGGAGAAGGGCGGCTACTGGAAGAAGCCGATCGTGACGCGGATCGAGCCCTACAAGGCCTTTTATCCCGCCGAGGCCTATCACCAGGATTTTCTGCAGAATCATCCGCGCCAGGGCTATATCGTCCGCTGGGACATGCCCAAGCTGGCCAATCTGAAGCGATATTTCCCGACCCAATACCGGGCGCAGCCCGTAACCTGAGGCAGGGCGCCATTTAACCGACTGTTAGCTTCGTCCTGTTACAAGGGAGGAAGACGCAGAGGGAAAAATGGTAAACCACGATTTTGAAATCCTGATCGCAATCGCCGGACTGGTGACTGGTCTCGCGTTTCTGTGGATCGCCCGGCTCGACGCCCGCTAGGCAAGGCGCCTATTTGGGGCTGAGCACCATCAGCATCTGACGGCCTTCCAGCTTCGGATAGGCTTCGACCTTCGCGGTTTCCTTCATGTCTTCCTGCACCCGGACCAGCAAGGCCATGCCGAGCTGCTGGTGCGACATTTCGCGACCGCGGAAGCGAAGGGTCACCTTCACCTTGTCGCCATTGTCGATGAACTTGTTCACGTTGCGCATTTTGACGTCATAATCATGATCGTCGATATTCGGACGCATCTTGATTTCCTTGACGTCCTGAACCTTCTGCGTCTTGCGCGCGGCATTGGCCTTTTTCTGGGCCTCGTACTTGAACTTGCCGACGTCGAGATATTTCGCAACCGGTGGCTGCGCATTGGGAGAGACTTCGACCAGATCCAGGCCAACTTCTGCTGCTCGCTCGATCGCTTCGCTGGTTTTCATCACGCCAAGGTTCTCGCCCTTGTCGTCGATTACCCTGACGGTCTCGGAATTGATCAGATCGTTGAAGCGCGGGCCACCTTTGACGGGTGGCGTGGGGCGGCGAGGGGGTGCAGCTATGTTAAATACTCCTGAGTGGTTGTTTATGCTGGCTCATTAGACCCAAAGCTTACGGGAATAAAGCTTTCTTGATAGCGAAAGAGATATAAGCTCCGTAAGCCGTGGTCTGAATGCAACAGCCAAGGGATTATATCGCTATTGCGCGACGGATTGCAAGTCCGGGGCCAGCGCCTCCTTCTGCAACATCTCGACGACTTCATCCAGCGTCAGGAATTCCTGTTCCTTCTGGCCGAGCCGGCGCAAGGCAACCTTTCCTTCTTCCGCTTCGCGCATGCCGACGACCAGGATATTGGGCACCTTGCCGACCGAATGCTCGCGCACCTTGTAGTTGATCTTCTCGTTGCGCAGATCGGCCTCGACCCGGATTCCGGCAGCCTTCAGCTTCTCGGCGACCTGCTCGGCATAGGGATTGGCGTCGGTGACGATGGTGGCGACCACGGCCTGGGTCGGGGCGAGCCAGAGTGGCAGCTTGCCGGCATAATGTTCGATCAGGATGCCGATGAAACGCTCGAACGTGCCGAGAATCGCACGGTGCAGCATGACCGGGCGATGGCGGCTGCCGTCCTCGCCGATATAGCTGGCGTCCAGGCGCTCGGGTAGCACGGTATCGGCCTGGATCGTGCCGACCTGCCAGGTCCGGCCGATCGCATCGGTCAGGTGGAATTCCAGCTTGGGCGCGTAGAAGGCGCCTTCGCCGGGCAGTTCTTCCCAGCCATAATCCTCGGTGGCGCGGCCGGCCTTGGCGACCGCCTCGCGCAGGATCTGTTCGGACCGGTCCCACTCTTCGTCCGAGCCGAAGCGCTCGTCGGGGCGCAGCGCCAGCTTGATCTGATAATCGGCAAAGCCGAGGTCGCGGTAGACCGCATCGAGCAGGTCGCAGAAGGCGACGATCTCGTCGGTCAGCTGGTCCTCGCGGCAGAAGATATGCGCGTCGTCCTGGGTGAACTGGCGGACGCGCAGCAGGCCGTGCAGCGCGCCATGCGGCTCGTTGCGGTGGCAGCAGCCGAATTCCGCCATCCGGATCGGCAGGTCGCGGTAGCTCTTGATGCCCTGCTTGAACACCAGCACATGGGCCGGGCAGTTCATCGGTTTCATCGCCATCATGCCGGCGGTGCCGGTGATCACCGGGCCTTCGCCTTCGGCGTGGGGGACCTCGTCCGGGACGGCGAACATATTTTCGGAATATTTGCCCCAGTGACCGGATTTCTCCCACTGGTTGACGTCCATCAGCTGCGGCGTCTTGATCTCGTCATAGCCGGCCCGGTCGAGCTGGCGGCGCATGTAGCGTTCCAGCTCGCGCCAGATGAAATAGCCCTTGGGATGCCAGAAGCAGGAGCCCTGCGCCTCGTGCTGGAAGTGGAACAGGTCCATTTCCTGGCCGATCTTGCGGTGGTCGCCCTTTGCCGCTTCCTCGATCCGCATCAGGTGCGCCTTGAGCTGTTTCTTGTTGA
>CAXIBD010000057.1:0-19391 GCA_964022135.1 uncultured Sphingomonadales bacterium
ACTATCTCCTCTGAATTTTCCGGTGATGAGAGCCTGCCGTCATGACGACGTCTGGCTGGCGAAATGGGCATAGGACGGATCGGCTTTGCCGCGGGCCCCAAAACTGTAATCGGCCATGGCGGCGCGATCCCATATATCGGTGGAGGGGCTGATGCTGCTCCAGTCATAGACGGCACCGCGATGGGCCATGCGCCATTCGCCGTCACGGCGCTCGAACCGGTCGAGATAGCGGCCGGCGGCGATCATGAAATTGTCGGTGCCATCCTCGGCGGGAATGGCATGATGGGCGATGAAATAGCTTTCCCCATAAGCGGTATCGCCATCCAGTCTGATCAGGACATTGCCGATCATGTGCTGGGTGCGGTGCATGCCCTTCAGCACCTCCATCACCCAGGGAACGAAGTCCCTGGCGGTACCCTTGTAGCTGCCGTGATCATCCGTGGCATCGGGGTGGAACAATTGGTTGACCAGTTCTCCATCGCAGCGGTCGATCGCCCGCGCCATGCGATGCACCAGTTCCGTGCAGTCCTGCTTGTCGAGCATGTCCGAGATGCGCTGCTCCCGGCTTGGCGGATCGGCAGATCGGGATTGGTCTTGGGTCATGATTTGCTCTCCAGTCCGGCATGGCGGTCGAGGGGGACCGCCATGCGCCATTTGTCTCCGGTCAGAACCGCACCGTGGCCTGCACCGTTACCGTGCGGGGGAACGCGCCGTAGCCAAGGGCATCGCCGCGCACCGCGGCAGCGGTTCCGGTCCCGGAGCCCGTCGACGGAGCAGTACCACCACCGGTAAAGTAGAATTTATCGGTGAGGTTTTTGCCGATCAGGGCAAGCTGCCAGCTGTCATCGCTGGCGCCGATCCGGATCCCTGCGTCCAGCACCGCGTAGGCCGATTGCGTCGTCGCCTTGTCGCCGAAACTCGAGGCAATATAGGAGCCGCTGTACCGCATGTCGATATTGGTGCCCAGCTTCAGCCCCGTCGACACTTCGGTCTCGTAGGCGATGCCCGCCGTACCCGTCCACTTGGGCGCAACCGCGGTCGGTACGCCGCTGAGATCCTGTGACGGAACGCCGGCGATATTGAGCGAGCAGCCCGCCGCGATCGACTGGCCCGAATAGCAAGGCGCGATGAAATCCTCGTAGCGCGCCTGGTTATAGTTCAGATTGCCGCGCAACCGGAGTCCGGGGATCGAGTAAGGCGCATATTCCAGTTCCAGCTCGACGCCCTTCGAGCGCGCGCTGCCGGCATTATAGGTAATATAGGCAAAGATCTGCGAGTTGAAAAAGTCGACCTGCAGGTCGGTATAATTGTAATTATAATAGGTCAGGTTCGCCTGCAGCTGATTGTCCGCCAGGGTCGACTTGACCCCCAGCTCGAACCCCTTGCCCTTTTCGGGGTTGAAGCTCAGGTCGCCCGACGGATTGGCGGACAGCGCCGAGTTGATGGCGCTGTTCGAGAAGCCGCCCGACTTATAGGCAACCCGATAGGCACCATAGAGCATCAGGTCGTCGGTCGGCGTCCAGCGCAGGGTGAAATCGGGGGACCAGTCGTTGAAGGTCTGGTCGCCGAAGATCGTGCCGTTGGCCGCCGCGCCTTCGGGGACAAACAGCCCCTGCAGTCCGACGTTGACATAGGGCTGGGTAAAGCTGCTGTCCTTCGTCTCATGGATGTAGCGCACGCCGCCGGTGGCCTCCAGCGTCGGCGTGATCTGCCACATCAGCTGGCCATAGCCGGACAGCGTTTCCCCGTCCGTCCGCGATTCCTTGGAATAGGCGACATAGCGGTTTTCCGCAGCGGCGGTCGAATCCTCCAGATTGGCGAACATCACCGCCTGGAAGAAGTCCCGCCGGGTTTTCTGGTAGAGCGCGCCGACCATCAGGTTGACCGGCGAATCAAAGTCGGTGAGTACCCGCAGTTCCTGGCTGAACGCATGGTAGCTGGCATTTTCCGTCGCCCAGACGCCGGCGCTCAGAAAGTCGCAATCACAGGCAAACTTGTTGTTGTTCCAGTTATAGTTGGTGATCGAGCTGATCGTGATATCGTCGAGCGCATATTCCAGCGACCCGGTTGCCGCCCAGGACTTGTAGGTATTGTACAGGCCACCATCCTCGCGGGCGAAGGGATAGTCCTGCGCGATATCGACGGGGAAGTCATTCTGGTGCAGGGTGAAATTCTTGCCGCAGGCATAGCTGGGCGCATTGGTGGTCTGGCCGGTGGGGCAATCGATCGCGACATAGTTCCAGCCGTTGCCGACGGTGCGGTTATAGGTGCCGGAAACCTTGAGCTTGGCGGTCAGCCGGTCGTCGGGTTCATATTTCAGGGTGACCCGACCGATGAGCTCGCGCTCCTGCGGCTGGTCGGTGGCTGCCGGCGCCGCGCTGTGCGGGTTGGTGTTTCCGTTGCTCACGTCGAGCGTCGGATAGCTGATCGTCTGCTGCTGGTTGGTATAATAGCCACCCCACATGCGCGAACCGCGCAGGGCAACGCGGATGCCCAGCGTGTCGGTCAGCGGTTGCGAGACAATCGCTTCGGCAAATGCCCGCTCTGCGGCAAATTCGTAGCCGACCCGTCCGATATATTCCGGATCCGGACCGGGATCGGCGGTGGTCAGCGAAATCACGCCGGCGGTGGCGTTCTTGCCAAAGAAGAGCGATTGCGGGCCCTTCAGCACCTCGACCCGCGCGAGGTCGAAAAACCCCTCGTTGATCACCCGGCCCTGGCCATAATAGACGCTGTCCACGACGATGGCGACGGACTGCTCGATGCCGATCGAGGTGGCGGACGATCCGATGCCGCGCAGGGTAAGCTGGGCACCCGCACCATTGGAGGAACGCGCGATCGTGAAATTGGGGGTCGCCGCGGCGATCTTCTCGAGGCTGGTCAGGTCACGCGCGGCGATTTCCTCGGCGCCGATCGCTTGCACCGAGACCGGAATCGACTGGGCGGATTCTTCGCGGCGGCGGGCGGTGACGACGATCGTCTGCAGGCCGCCAGTCTGGGCAGGGTCCTTCTCGGCGGTGTCGGGGAGCTGGGCGGTGTCCGCGTCGGATTGGGCCAGGACGGCTGCCGTCAGACTGTTGCTCGCAGGGTTCGCGGGGGTGGCCAGTTGTGGCTGCGCTCCATTTGCGGACAGGGCCGGTGTCTGCCCGTAGGCCGCTGTCGGCACCATCATCATGGCAACCACCAATGATGTCCCGTAGATCAAATCTGCACGCAATGCGGTTTTCGCCATTCCGAATCTCCTCCTGAAATTTTTTTGCTTCCAGCGCTTTTTGCGCTTTCGGAGACGTTACGGCATCGGTCAGGGCTTAGCGCCTAACAGTTTGGCCTAACAATTTTGACCTATCAAAAATAACGATTGAACCGCGGCATTTTCGGCAATGGGCGCATCCGCCTGAGCGGGCCGGCAAAGGCAATTTTTCCGGGACAATTATGCGCCTCGATCGTTGGTCAAATATCGGGAGCTGACATGGCGACTTCTGATGAAAAGACAGGCTGGTGTCGATCCCGCGCGAAACCGGTCAGCCATGATCCCGCTCCGGGCAAGTCACCCGTGGCCTATTCGTGCACGGCCAGTTGCTGCGAATGCCATTCCTCCCCTTCCAGGGAAAACCCGACATGGCTTGCCCGCTGGAATTCCTCGCCGTTCCAGACGATGACCTGCAACTCCATCCGGTTGCCTTGCTCGACATGCAGCCAGTTGAAGCTTTGCGGTTCCTGGTTGCGCAGACGGGTCGACGTCGCCGTGCCCGCCTGAATGACCAGCGTCGGCCCGGCCTCGGCCACCATCTTGCTGGCCGCCTCGGCATAGGTCCGGTGAAAATGGCCCGCCAGCGTCAGGTGAATGCCGGCATCGTTGATCGCCTGCAGCGCATCCTCGTGCCGGCCCACCGCTTCGCTAAGCTCGTTGCCCTCGCCAATGGGCAGTTCAAACAGCGGGTGGTGAGTCACCAGGATGCGCGTCTTGCCGGGCGATACGCCCCTGAACCGCTGGCGAATGAGCTGCATCTGGTCCTTGTTGATCCGGCCATCCTTGAACGTCAGTGACCGCGCGGTATTGATTCCCAATATGGCGGCTTCGTCGGTCTCCACCCAGGGGCACAGATCCTCGGCAATATAGCGTCTATAACGGCCAAGCGGCGACCCAAACCGCCGGATCACGTCATAGAGGGGAATGTCATGATTGCCGGGAATGACCAGCAATCGAAGCCCGTTGTCCCGCAGCGCGCTCAGATAATCGGCGGCATCGCGAAACTGGCGCTCGCGCGCGCGCTGGGTCAGGTCACCGCTGATGATGACGAGATCGGGCTGTTTTTCCTTCAGCCAGTCGATCGTCGCCGCGACGATATTCGGGTCATTTGCGCCAAAATGAATGTCAGACAGATGTGCGATCCGGGCCATGCAGGTCTAACGGTTGAATCCGGAACAAGTTTCATCGTGCATCCAATTATCCATCCCGGCGTAGTCTCATCATGAAAACCAGTTCTCTCCCTCGGGATGCCATTCTAGTCATAAACGCCGGATCCCGAAAGGGGGAGGAGCTGTTCGAGGAGGCGAAAGCCAAGCTCGCGGAGGCGGGGATTAATCTCGTCGACGCAGTGAACGTCGAAAATCCCGAGCATATCCGCAAGATCGTTCGCCAGGCCATCAAGGACGCACCGATGGTCATCGTTGGCGGCGGCGATGGTTCGCTTTCCGGCGTCGTCGACGAATTTGTCGGCAAGGATTGCGTATTCGCCATCCTGCCCCTGGGTACCGCCAACAGTTCGGCACGGACGCTGGGACTGCCGCTCGAACTGGACGGCGCCATAGACGTCATCGCAAACGGGCATCGCAAGCCGATCGATCTTGGCATGATCGACGAGGACTATTTCGTAAACGCGGCTTCGCTGGGCCTCTCCCCGATCATCGGCGAAACGGTGCCCGACAAGCTGAAACGCTATCTCGGCCGTTTCGGCTATCTGTTCTGGGCGATAAAATGCCTCGCCGGTTTCCGGCCGTTCCGGCTGATGATCGACGATGGCGCGGAAAAGCACAGCTTGTGGTCGACCGAGGTGCGGATCCTGAACGGATCCTATCACGGCGGCCTGGAACTGTCCGACAATGCCGAGATCGACAGCGGCCAGATCATTATCCAGGCCGTGGTCGGCAAGAGCAAATTCCAGCTGGCGTGGGACTGGTATGCAAAAGCGCTCAAGCTGCGAGACAGAAACGCAAACACGCGCGAATTTGCCGGAACATCCTTTCGGCTGGAAACCGTGCCGAAGCTCAAGATATCCATCGACGGCGAAGTGCTGGCGAGCACGCCCGTGCAGGTGCGCGTTGCGGCGAAAACGGTAGAGGTCGCTTCTCCGTAGAGGCGCGGCTCTCGTCGACCGCACCGGAGTCCCAGCTGGCTCGATTCATCAAGCAACTTCGCGACACAAACAAATTGGTTGTGGCCTTCTACTCATATGAATTCGAGCGCTATGTTTATACATTCGATATTCTCGGTGCAAGAGAGGTTATCCGCAAGGTGGTGACCGTTTGTGAAGATAGCGCGTGGTATGCCGCCTTCAATACCGCCCCCGCGATAATAGCTTCACCTTCCGAAACACTCCCACGGGAACAATAAAGGGTAACGCCTGTCTCGGAAGATGTTGTCGCGATGGGAAAAGGCTTTTGTTTCGTTTTCCATCGATGTTTTCTAAAAGCAGCCAGCCCGTATAGGCTCTATAGTGGATATCAGAATTGCAATTGATTTTACCTCTTCCGTACAGCGTCGTGACTGCTACACTTTGCTACATATCTTGCTACACAAAGGTGAAGTTTGTCACACATTTCCCAAGGTCTTGAACGAACGTCGAACACAGGAACCCCTCCTATCCTGTCCACCATCCCTTTCAGAAAACGCCACAACTCCGCTGCTTTGACAAAGTGGATTTCCCGTCTTCATTATTTTTGTTACAGAATATTGGCGTACATTTTCCAGCCCGCTTCAGAAAAAGTGGTTCAGCCCCCCTCCTCCTTGCTGATGAAACAAATTATGAGGGACGGCCCAAGCAAATCGGATGTCGGGTTGGACAGCTGAAGGTGGGTGTAAATTCGGTCCAAATGACTTTGGACCACATATCTAGAATTTCATTCCAAAAACCAATAGGGCGGTCGGCTCCACGCTATGTTTATAGGGGCTGTCCGTTTCCCCGCTCAGTGACCAGTCACCGAAGGCCTTGAGGAGCAGATATGTCTTTTCGCTGGCGATTCTGTCGGGAAGGTGTTTGGAAAGGTCGAGTGTGGCGTTCAAGCTCACTTCCTGATCGTGCATATCATATCCGGGCGAGCGAAGATCGAGGCGGTTGACGTCCAGTCCTACTGATATCTTGGGAAAATCGTTACTGTCTATTGAAAACGATAGGCCGCCGCTAATAAACTTGCTTGAATCTTCGGGTAAACGATCAGTACTTACCGAACCATAAATCGAGAAATCCCACCAATCGCCAAAATAGGATTGGCTGAAATCAAGGGCTAACCTGTGTCCGAGAGATGCCCCGAGCGCTGAAGTGTCATGTCGACTAGTTTCGATGCGGGAAATGGAGATATCCGTTTCCGAACCCTTTCTTGACCAGCCCAGGCTAAATCCTTGTTTTGTTTGTGCGCTCGATGATTGGGTATTGAAATTCAGAAATTCGCGGCGGGTCTGTCCTGCGTTAAATGCCATCCAGTCAGGCAGGATGCCGGTACTGTTTTTGCCCTTGAGCGATATTCTGGCTCGGCTTTTCCAATACCGGTCTGTCGTCGACCATTCACCGTGCTCCTTGTCCTTAAATGTCCAGGTCCCGGTATCGTAACTCAGGTCAACGCGCCCCATCTTCAGTCTTCCGGTCGTACTATTGAGTTCAATTTCATCACCCCGAGTCGACCGGTGGCTGAATGCAAAAGCAGTTTTCCCGCGTTCGAATTTGCCGCCAAGCTCGAGTGTACTGCCTTCAAAAATCAAAGGTGAAGCGGAATAATGCTGATAGGATCGATAGTCTGTGTCCATTGTGCCATAGGTTGCATAGGCTGAGGCACTCCCAAGGTTGCTGTCCAACAGGTCGGCCTCAATCTTGTGCCACTGCGAAAAGCCCTGGCGCCATTGCGGCTTGGGTGACAGCAAGATTTCTCGATCGTCAACCTTAAAGCCGGACGCCAAGCTATATTCAGATCGAGAAAGCCCGCCTTCATAACGGATTCCGGTGCCTGGTACGTCGATCTTGAGGCCTAGGTCGAAGACATTGCTTTCCCGCCACCGGGTCAGCTCGCCGACGCCGTGGCGGGTTCCGTAACCATTCAGCATTGGCCTGCGATCGGAGAAAGCGCCTGCCGATAGTGTGACGCCTAGTGTCTCAAGGATGGGGGGGGAGAAGCTGAGATCGACCTCGCGCCGCCAACTATCGCCTGCCGTCAGCGCACCAGCCATCACATGTTGGCCGGGCCGGAATATTTCGCTTCCATTGTCAAGGACCATACGGGTAATGATGCCCTGGTCCGGTAGCCGGATCTCGGCCGTATTGCCACGACCGCGCTTTACTGTCATTTTGACGGAAGGTCTCAGCCTATCGGTCGGATAACTGTATTCAGACCTTTCGGCATAGCCGCCAATGTCAAATTGAAGAACTTGAAGCGGAGGCTCCGATTTCGGGAATGGCGCAATGTTAATTTTGGGTTCGCGATCAATTTCAGGCCCGAACGAATGCGGCTCGCCGAGTGAAACTTGCGCGAAATTCTGCAGCGACGTGTCAATTTTCTGTGCGCGAGAAGCTGCGGGCGCAACAAGTACATAAATAAAAAGGATAGTGGTCAATTGTTTCATGATCACACGATCGTTTATTTTTAAGGTCCAATGACTTACGCTGTAAAAATGCAGTAAGGGCCCCCTTTTTTGTCGGGGGCCCTAATGCTGAAAAATGCTGTTTGAAATATTAGAACCCAAGGCCGCGGAGATAGCCGACACAGTCTCCCACATTTCTCAGTATGTTTCCTCCTCCGAGATCAAGTGGAAAAAGGCCGTCGTTTCTTGCATTTTTACAAATCGAAGCACGGTCGGCGCCACCGTTGCCATATATGGCACTCATGCACCCCCCTACCGTGTACGCGGGGTTTGCGTCAGCAATGGCCCGGCAAAACTCCGCTCCATCATTTCTGCCTTCGCTTGCTTGTGCCACCGAAGGAAGCACTACACTCGCTGAACAGGCAAGCGCAATAGAGCTCAATACAGATGTAAATATTTTCATAAATTCCTCCTATCTAATAGATATTATTTATTATATAATTATTATATTATATAATTATAATGGCTGAATCAATCGTATGAGCCATTAATAGATTATCTATAATTCAATCTATATTTATTTCAATTGATCGATAGTCAGTAATCGGATGTCGGTCAGAGATATATATGGCGATATATCTTCAAAAATTTTGGTCAGCATATTCGGCCTGGCCCGTTCGGGCGAACTTCGCCACAATTGAAAGTCGCATCGTACGGAGATAGATGCTTTCTTTGACGATCTAGTATAGTTGCCCCGTCCGACGTGGTCTGCTTGGCATCGGTTTGTCAATGCGGCCCCAGCTACTAACAGGGAGCCGTCAAGAAATCTAAAGACGTTTGGGGACCATTTTGGAGGCAACGCAATCTATCAAGGGTCAGCGCAGCCTGCCGTTAGGCTGGGTAGAGAGTTCGTTTGTCAGTTTAAATAGTTCCGTCCTGCTGTTAATATTCAGCTTGGTCAGGACATGATGCACGTGCATCTTGACAGTGCCTTCGGATACTCCAAGTTTCCGAGCGACCTGTTTGTTGGTTAGGTTTGACGCTACATGTGCAGCAACTTCATATTCGCGGCTACTCAATTCCTTTAATTTGTCGAATTGGAAGGTGGAATCGCCGAGTAGTCTGCGCACGTTTGGATCAACCCACGATCGTCCTGAGCAGACGTTCTCGATACAAGCAACTACTTCTTCGAGGGTAGCGGCCACATGGATCAGGCCTTCGGCATCAATGGTGACGAAGTCACCAACCGAAATCACATCACTAGGGTTGATCACAACCACGATTTTTCCGGAAAATTTTCCGTCCAGTGGCCGGCTGCCCCCTCTGTTGCCGCGAAAGTCGATCAACCGCCAGGAAATGACCACAATGTCCGCATTTTGGAATCCACTTGCGGCGGTCGCCTGTTCCAAGCTCCGCCAATGACCTGCTACATGCCCGCCGATCTCCTGTATCAGCAATTCCATGCCGATGGACCAGAGATCAAATGGCGACACTATTGCAAATTTCGGCGAGGGGGCTTCAGTTGTTGGCGAGCGAAGAGAACTGATTTGCTTAATATTGCTAAATCTGTCATTTCTCCGCATGTCGCCCACCTCAATCTGTTCCGACAATAACCGGTCAGAAGCTTAGTCGTTGCGACCTGAAAATGCTCCAGAATAACTAAATTTTAAGAGCCTTCTTGTGTCCATGAATGAACCTTTTGGCCGATAATGTCAACGGTGGGGTGTCGACTTTGGAAATCGGCAAGACGCTTCCGGTGACCCTCAAGATTCATTGATTTGCGATTGAAGTCTTGGCATTTTTTTACGCGACAACGTCCTATTTCAGGATCGGGTGTATTGCTCGGGAATGTTGATAAACGGGCGGAAGCAATCGTTCACCAATACCTTGACCGAACGGTCGCTATTCAAGCTGAAGTTTCGAAACCAGGAGGCCCGCCAGCGGACGTGTGAGGCACGATTAATTTCACCTCTTCCGTGCAGCGTTATGACTGCTACACTTTGCTACACACCTTGCTAAACAAAGGCAAAATATGTCACGTATTTCTAACCTTCTTGGCCAAAAGTGGAACACAGGAATCGCTCCTATCCTGTCCACCGCCTTGTATTATTTTTTCGGATGTCGGGGTTTGTCGAGTTATGGCCTAAGCATTGAATAATTGGGACTGATGGCTCAGCGATAACTATCTCTAGCTTTGCTTCCGTAATGCTTCCGCGACACAAATTGATGCACCGTCAAATTCCTACAACCTATTGAAATAATGGTGCACCCGACAAGATTCGAACTTGTGGCCTCTGCCTTCGGAGGGCAGCGCTCTATCCAGCTGAGCTACGGGTGCCGGGGCGTGTGTCGCCGAACGGGCGTTTAGCAGCGAGTTTGCCGCTTTGCCAATCAAATATTCGGGCTGCCGGATATTTGGGCCGCTGCCGGTCCGCGCCTAGTCCTCTTCGGGTTCTTTCGGGATTTTCTCGATCTGCTGGAACTTGCCGAGCCCGCAGGCCGCGCGCGTATCCAGCCGACCGGCGGTGTCATCGAGCACGCGGATGATGTCGACATTGCACAGCTGGTTGGTCGACGTCTTGTAGGAAAAGGCTTCCTCGAAGCCGAGTCCGGGGCACTTGTTGGGCAGCCGGTTGCGATAGATGTCGCCGTTGCGCATCCTGAAATCGATCGTCTGGTCGTCGATCACGTCGGTCGACCGGATGCTGGAGCGCATGATGCAGCTTTTCGGCTCGCCGATCGTGCGGATGACATAGTCCTCCTCGGCCGATGCCTTGCTGCCCATTTCGGTGCCGGTCGCGGCGCAGCCGCCGGTGGCCAGGATCGCGCTGATGATGACAGGGGCGAGAATACGCATGAATCTTCTCCGCTTCTTGAAGGATGTTCTGAATGTCTATCCCATGTTTCATGTCGAAAAACTGAACGGCCGTTAATCAGGAGTATCCCTTATGCCGGGGCCGGCGTCTTCTTCTTGTAGCGGCACAGGTCGGCGACCGGGCAGCGCCAGCATTCGGGCTTGCGCGCCTTGCAGATATAGCGGCCGTGCAGGATCAGCCAGTGATGGGCATGGACCCGGAACGGCGCCGGCGTCTGCTTCTCCAGCTTCTTTTCCACCGCCAGCACCGTCTTGCCCGGCGCAAGCCCGGTGCGGTTGCCGACCCGGAAGATATGCGTGTCGACGGCGAAGGTCTCGGCGCCGAAGGCGCAGTTCATCACGACATTGGCGGTCTTGCGCCCGACCCCGGGCAGCTTGGTGAGCTCGTCGCGGTCCGCCGGCACCTCGCCGCCATAGTCGGCAATCAGCATCTCCGACAGCGCGATCACGTTCTTCGCCTTGGTATTGTAGAGCCCGATGGTCTTGATATGCTGCTTCAGCCCGTCGAGGCCGAGATCGACCATCTGCTGCGGCGTCTGGACCTCCTGGAACAGCCGCCGCGTCGCCTTGTTGACGCCGATATCGGTCGACTGGGCGGAGAGCGCCACCGCCACCACCAGCTGGTAGGTATTGCCATAGTTGAGCTCGGTCTCCGGCGCCGGATTGTCGGCGGCGAGCCGGGAATAGAATTCGAAGATATCGGCTTTTTTCATGGCGCGCTCAGTCGTCCTGCATCCGGTCCATCAGATCCATGAAGTCCCGCGCCGAATCCCGGTCCGCCGCGTCCTCGAACGCCGTGTCGAGATCGAGATGCGTGCCCAGCATGTAGAGCACCGCCCACAAGGCAAAGCGCCGCCCGCGGTCCTTTTCCAGCCCGAAGTCGACGCGCATATGCTCGATTCCCGCGGCCATCGCCTCGGGCCGGATCGCGGCCATGTCGGTGGTGCCGAAATAACGCTGCAGCTGATCATCAAAATCCATGGCGCGGGCTTATGGGCTGTGGCGGAGCTTGGCAAGCGGGGCGTGAAATCGCCCGAGCCATGGCGCGAAAAAAGGCGGCGACAGAAATCCTGTCGCCGCCAGGATGCCCTGAACCGAGAAGGTTCAAGGGCAGGGTCGCCTCGTCACGCCGCCCTTCCGGGCAGCAAGTCGCATCCTCCGGGAGTCCCGCCGCTCACCGGATCGCTGGCGATGATCGCCAGGCTCGACAGGCCGATGGTGATTGCTGGCTTCATCATCCATTCTCCTGTGCTGATGGGGATGGAATATCGCGCGCGCTGCTGCCGTGCGCGTGACCGGCATCACGGCGGCGCCTGCCGGATGATGAGGGAGGAGGGCGCCCTGCTATCCGGTGTGCGGGCCTTCACAGGCTTCGTCCCCATATTTCAGCGCAGCGGGAACCTGGCCGAGGGTTGGGCGTATCTGTCTCATGGGCATTCGAAAAAAGACGCCGGCGGAGATTTTTTCCTGGACCACCATTGCGGTCTCGCTGGGCCTGCTCTCCGGCATGGCGATGGGCGATGTGACCCGGGAGTCCATGCACGCGCGCCTGTCGGCCACTCCGCCCGCGGATCCGGTCGAACGCTATGCGCTCGGCCAGAATGCCTATGACAGGACCAGCGCCCGACTCGCGACGATCCCGGCGCAGCCGACCCAATATGCCAATGCCGGCTATGAAATCGGCCGCTACAAGAACGGCACCCGCATCCTGGCTCCGGCCGAACCCGCGCGCAAGAGCGACCGGCTGCGGCTGGAACGGCTGCAGGACTGGAACGAGCAGAGCTTTGGTGAAGCGATCGACGACGAGCCGGTCGATTATGCGGAACCGGACGAGACCGATCAGGCGCCCATCAATGTCGGCGCGGTCATGGAAGCGCCCGAATCCCCGACCCTTCGCGCCGTCCGGCTTGTGGACAGCAACGGGATGCCAGCGGAAAGCATCGCCAGTGATGCACGCGCCGCCCCATCCCGCAACCTCGCCGCCGGCGCGCCGCGCCGCGCCGGCAGCTGATCACCGCACCCGGCGCGCTCAGGCGTCCGGCAGGATCGACTGCATCAGCAGCGCCTTGCCGGTCCAGGCCTCGTCCTCCACCGCATCGGCCAGCACCGCGGCGACATCGCCGCGCGCCGCCTTGGCCTTGGGATCGACCTCGTCGCCAAAGCGCATGTCGCGGCTGCCGTCATCGTCGGTCAGGCTGACCGGCCGGATAATCGCATAGCTCAGGCCGGAGGCCTTGAGATGCTCGTCCGCCTCGTGCTTGGCCTGCAGATAATGGCCGAGTTCGCTGTCCGGGTCCGGATCGTCCGCCCCGACGCTGCTCAGCATCACGAAGCGCGACACGCCCGCTTGCGCCGCCAGGTCGATCAGTCGCTTGGCGCCGTCGCGGTCGACCTTGTCGGTCATCTCGGGGCCGGTCGAACCGCCCGATCCGGCGGCAAAGATCACCGCGTCGCAGCCGTCGCAGACCCCGTTCTCGAGATCGGTGAGATCCCCGCGGCGCAGCGCCACATCGTCCGGCAGCGCCCCGGTGTCCGAGGATTCGCGGACCAGCGCGATCGGCGCATGACCCTTGGTCTTCAGCTCGTTCACCAGCCGCAGCCCGGTCTTGCCGGTAGCCCCGGCGATCAGAATATCCATGTTTCTCTCCGTTTTCTTTGGTTTACAGCAGGCCCAGCAATTGCCGGGCGGCTTCCGCCGACGAGGCCGGGTTCTGGCCGGTGACCAGCTTGCCGTCGACGACCACGAAGGAGGACCAGTCGTCGCCCTTGCGATATTCACCGCCCTTGGCGACCAGCATGTCCTCGACCAGGAACGGCACGACGTCGGTCAGGCCGACGCCTTCCTCTTCCGTATTGGTAAAACCGGTCACCTTCTTGCCGGACACCAGCGGCTTGCCGTCCGCGCCCTTGGTATGCCGGAACACCGCCGGCGCATGGCAGACCGCACCGACCGGGCGATCATCGGCGGCAAAGCGCTCGATCAGCGCCACGCTGTCCTTGTCCTCGGCCAAATCCCACAGCGGCCCGTGACCGCCGGGATAGAAGATCGCGTCAAAGCCGTCGGCCGACACGCTCGACAGCAGTTCGGTGTTGGCCAGCGCCTGCTGGGCCTCCTTGTCGGCCTTGAACCGCTTGGTGTCATCGGTCTGCGCATCATCGGCATCGCTCGACGGATCGAGTGGCGGCTGCCCGCCCTTCGGCGACGCCAGCGTGATCTGCGCCCCGGCATCCTTGAACACATAATAAGGCGCGGCGAATTCCTCGAGCCAGAAGCCGGTCTTCTTGCCGGTGTCGCCCAATTGGTCGTGCGATGTCAGAACCATAAGAATGTTCATTGGAATGCCTTTATTTGCTGAGGGGGATTATGCCTTTCCTGATCAACGCTCCCCGCGCGCTTTGGTTGCGCGGGGCGGGTGGATGAAGTTGGATGAGGGCGCACCGCTGGTGGGTTGCTTCGCCATCACCGTCCGGAATACCCGTATCCGGCTGTGGTTAGGCAGACACATCAAACAGGAAGTCAGAGCTCACAATAATATCAAAACCCCAAAACCCCATCCATCCCGTACCGCCCGGCCTTCTGCCCGACCAGCCACGCCGCCGCCTTCACCGCGCCGCGTGCAAAGATCATCCGGTTCTCCGCCCGGTGGCTCAGTTCGATCCGTTCCTCGTTGCCGGCCAGGATCACCATATGGTCGCCGGCCACCGATCCGCCGCGCAGCGCCGCAAAGCCGATCGCGCCCCGGGCCCGCGCGCCGGTAATCCCGTCGCGTCCTCTCTCGCTGTGCGCCGCCAGATCGATCCCACGCCCGCGCGCCGCCGCCTCGCCGAGCAGTTTGGCGGTGCCGCTCGGTGCGTCGACCTTGTGCCGGTGGTGCATCTCGAGAATCTCGATATCCCAGTCGTCGCCCAGCCGGCTCGCCGCCTGCTCGACCAGTGCCGCCAGCATATTGACGCCAAGCGAGGTATTGCCGGTCTGCAGGACCGGGATCTGCTCCGCCGCCTGGTCGATCGCGGCGTGATGCGCGTCTTCCAACCCGGTGGTGCCGATCACGACGGGCTTGCCCGCCGCGATGCAGGCATCCAGCGTCGCCTGCAGCGCTTTTGGGGAAGAAAAGTCGACCAGCACATCGCTGGCCGCGACCAGCGCGGCGATATCATCGCCCTGGTCCGCCCCGCCGGCATGGTCCAGCCCCGCCTCGGCAATCGCCTCGACCAGCGCCTGTCCCATCCGGCCCTTGCTGCCGATAATTCCGATGGCTGTCATCTGTCTTCTTCCCGTTCGCCCTGAACCCGTTTTCGTCATCCTGAACTTGTTTCAGGACCCCGCTATGTTCTAGGCTATTTCTATGAGACGAAATGGATGCTGAAACAAGTTCAGCATGACGAAGAAGGGCAATATGCAACGCGAAATTGAAAATATCGTCATCCTGACCGGCGCCGGGATCAGCGCCGAAAGCGGCGTCGCCACCTTTCGCGGGCCGGATGGCCTGTGGGAGGGGCAGCGGGTCGAGGATGTCGCGACGCCCGAGGCCTTTGCCCGCAATCCCCATCTGGTGCAGAATTTCTATGACCAGCGCCGCGCGAAGCTGAAGACCGTGCATCCCAATGCGGCGCACAAGGCGCTGGCGAAGCTGGACGAGAAATGGCCGGGCGAGCTGCTGCTGGTCACGCAGAATGTCGACGACCTGCACGACCGCGCCGGATCGACCCGGCTGCTGCACATGCACGGCGAGCTGAACAGCGCCTGGTGCCTCGCCTGCGATGCGCGCTCGCCGTTCGAGGGCGTGATGGCCGAGGGGCCCGCCTGTCCGCACTGCCGCCAGCCCGGCCGCCTGCGCCCCGATATCGTCTGGTTCGGCGAAATGCCCTATCAGATGGAGCGGATCGAGCGGGCGCTCGGCCGCTGCGACCTGTTCGTCTCGATCGGCACCTCGGGCGCGGTCTATCCCGCCGCCGGCTTTGTCCAGACCGCCCGCTATCATGGCGCGCGCACGCTGGAGATGAATCTCGACCCGTCCGAGGGCAGCTTCCATTTTCACGAAAGCCGGATGGGCCGGGCAGGGGCGCTGGTGCCCGACTGGGTGGAGGAGGTCCTGTCGCATGGCCTGTGCTGAAGCAAGCGCGCTGACCGGCCGCTGCCATTGCGGTGCGGTGACGATCAGCGTGCCGGCACCGCCGGCGCAGGTCAGTCGCTGCAACTGCTCGCTGTGCCGCAAGACCGGCTGGATCGGCGGCTACTGGCATCCGGACGCGGTCACCGTCGATGCCGCCGCCGATGCGCTGGTCCCCTATGTCCAGGGCGACCGGATGATCACCACCTGGCACTGCCGAACCTGCGGCGTCGCCAGCCACTGGACCCCGATCACCGCCCCGCCCGACCGCATGGGCGTCAACATGCGGCTGTTCGACCCCGCCGACTGGCAGCATCTGCCCGTGCAGGAAGTCGACGGCGCCAGTTTCTAGCAGCGCTGATAATGGTATAGTGCTCCGCACTTGATGCGGAGCTCTGGCGGCAAAAAGCTATCTCCGCCGGGAAAGCTCCGCATCAAGTGCGGAGCACAGCCCTACAATTCCTCCGTTACCGCCTTCTGGTAAATCGCCGGCCCGAGCGCCGGCGTGGCGGTGCCGAGGATCAGCTGGCGCGCGCGCAATATCGCGTCGAGAAAGGGCGTGTCGAGCTTCAGGAACCGGCGCGCGGTCATCCCCAGGAACCGCTCGGAGTCGCGCAGAAAATGCGAGATGTCGGAATAGGTTTCGTCGATCAGGCTATAGTCATGGTCGGTGTCCGCCAGCTTGAGCGCGACCAGGGATTTCAGGAAACGGGTGCGGGTCAGCAGGGTCTTGGGCGGGAAACCGAAGCGCTTGCGCGCCAGCCGCACGAGGCTGTGCACCGGCAGGTCGAGTGCGCTGGCGATTTCGCCCACGGTCTGCACGTTCTCGTCCAGCAACAGCCGGTTGAGCGCGACAATCTGCGGTTCCGCCCGGTGCGGCCGCTGCATCCGCTCGAGGAAAAAGCGGTCGAATATGGATTTGACCTCCAGCCCCCGGGCCGACGCCCTGAGTTCGGCCACCAGTTCTGCGCATCCGTCGGGCAGCAAGTCGGGCAGCGGCACCATCCGGTCCCGATAGTCGGAGACGTCAATGTCAAACAGGCGTGCGACTCCGGCTGGCGTCAGGCTGACACCGACGGTCACGCCACCGTCGGACATATGTTTCAGGACGCGGCTGGTCGGGCCATAGAAGCCGGCCTCGGGCAGCGGCGACCAGCGCCAGTCCGGCCCCTCGATGGTCATCGGGTTTTCGGACAAGACAAAGCGGAGGACCGGCCAGTTCGGCAGCATCCATTCCACGGAGCCGATGGAATCGGGACCCTCGGAATCGAATATGAAATAGTCGCCGATCAGCCCCTCGAGCGACGCCTCCGGCTTTTCCCAGCGCATTGCTCCGTGCGGGAGCAATCCAAACTTCGCCGGATCGATCCCCCTTATGTGCGACCCGCTTTCAATCATCCGGGCGAACTAGCCTATACGGCTGTTTCTAGCCAGCCCGGTCTGGCAATTGTGCGATAGCGCACGTTTGGCAATGGCCCGGTCCCGTGTTCCGCACCCGATGCGGAGCTGGTACGGCGGAGACAGCCGCTGGCCTCCAGAACTCCGCATCAAGTGCGGAGCACAAATCTATAAGTTGACCGTCACAAACAGATAGATCACCCACAGCGCCATCGCGACGATCGAGATCGTGGTGCCCATCACCCCGGCCTGGCGAAAGCGCACCGACCCGTTGCCGTGATGCTGGTACATGCCGTAGATATGCACCACCCGTGCGACCAGGAACAGCGCCGCCAGCGCGGTCAGCGTCCAGTGATGGGCGCTGGTCATTTCCAGCAGCGCCATCAGGATCAGCGCGATCGGCGCATTTTCGGCGAGATTGGCATGGGTGCCGCGTACCATCTTCATTTTCGCGTCCTCGCCCGCGCCGAACATGGTCTCGGTGCGGATGCGCTGGCCGATCACCTGGAATTTCATGAAGATCAGCAGCAGCGCGCAGATGGCGGCGGCGAGTGCGGTTACCGGCAAGGTCATGGTCTGGTCCCCCTGTTGAGCGGACGACTATCCGTCAGCGGCGGTTAAAAGGCAAGGGCTGGCCGGTCCGGTCCGCTTTGCACCGGCAAAGGTTACGCCGTGCCGCAACTCTTGCAATGCGGGTCCTTGGGCAGGTTGATGCTGCGCATCGAGGGGGCAAGGCCGTCGAAAAGCTGCAGTTTTCCGGCGGGGTCCTGGCCAAAGCCGGTGACCACCCGGATCGCCTCCATCGCCGCGAAGCTGCCCATCAGGCCGACCATTGCACCCAGGACGCCAACTTCGCTGCAATTGTCGCAATCATCGGGGTCGAGCGCGTCGCCGACGAAGCAGCGGTAGCAGGGCTTGTCCTCCTCCCAGCCGCGGAACGTGCCGAGCTGCCCCTGGAACTGGCCGATCGCCGCGGAAACCAGCGGGACGCGGTGCTTCACGGACAGGTCGGAGACCAGCAGGCGGGTCTGGTAATTGTCGCTGCCGTCGATGATCGCGTCGAACGGCGCAAAAAATGCTGCGGCATCGTCGGAAAAATGCTGCGCGGTAAGTCTTTGATTTATAGGAAATATCCTGACACCGGGGTTGATATGCTGCGCGGCACCTTTGGCAACTTCAACCTTGGCCTTCCCGACATCCTTTTCGCCAAACAGAACCTGCCGCTGCAGATTCGAAAGCGACACCACATCATCATCGATAATGGTCAGCGCCCCGATTCCCGCCGCCGCCAGATATTGAATCGCCGGACAGCCAATCCCGCCGGCACCCACCACCAGGATATGGGCGTCGAGAATCTTCTTCTGCCCCACCCCGCCAATATCCCTGAGCACGATATGGCGGGCATAGCGGTCGAGCTGCTCGTCGGTGAGTGGACTCATTCAGGCCAGCGGAACGTGATCGCCTGCCGGTACCATTTCTGGTCGCCAGTCCGCTTGACCGCGCCATCGTGACCGGCATATTTGGTCAGATGGGCGACGACATAGGATTCCAGCGGCCGGCATCCCGTCTCGACCGGCACGACCTTGGTGACCCGGCCCTCTGGCGAAACCGCCAGTGCAACATCGACCCGTGCATGCACCCATCCGATATCGCTTGGCAGCTTGCAGTCGGCCTTCTTGGCAATACGCTCCGCCTCCCGTTCGTGCCGTTCCAGCACGGGCAGTTTCTTTTCGAACTGGGCCAGTTCCAGATTGTAGAAATCGGCCGACAATTCCTTGATCTCAATGTCGTCGGCGGCGGCAAGAGCGCCTGAAAGTGCAATGGCGGCCAGAATATTGATCATTACATTACCTCTTCAAAAACGGTACCGGTCGGCATTTATACGCCCGTCGAACCGAAACCGCCAGCCCCCCGCTGGGTCTCGTCCAGATCGGCGACTTCGACAAGAAGCCCGCGCTGAACCGGAGCCACCACGATTTGCGCAATCCGGTCTCCGCGCTCGATGGTGAAATTTTCCTCGCCATGGTTGATCAGGATGACCTTCAGTTCGCCGCGATAGTCGCTGTCGATTGTGCCGGGCGTGTTGAGGCAGGTGATGCCGTGCTCGATCGCGAGGCCCGAACGCGGGCGGACCTGGATCTCATAGCCTTCGGGGATCGCGACCGCGAAGCCGGTGCTGACCGCGTGGCGGCGGCCGGGCTTCAATGTCAGCGATTCG
>CAXIBD010000058.1:0-19290 GCA_964022135.1 uncultured Sphingomonadales bacterium
CTGCTGCGCGATCTGTTTGGCTGGCATATCCGGTGGGAGGGGCCCTCCATGGCGGATGGCCACACGATCCACATCGGCACGGATGACGCCTATATCGCGCTCTATAGCAACCCCGCGGTGCGGGCTGCTGACCCGAAGTTCAACAAGGGCGAACCGATGAACCATGTCGGCGTGACGGTTGATGATCTTGATGCGGTCGAGGCCAAGGTCATCGCGGCGGGGCTCGAACCGTTCAACCACAGCGATTATGCCCCGGGGCGGCGCTTCTATTTCTTCGACTGGAACGGGATCGAGTGGGAAGTGGTGAGCTATGCCTAGTCCCTTCTCCCTTGAGGGAGAAGGGTACGCAGCCTTGCAAGCGCAGCGCGCTAGGCGAAGTTGGATGAGGGTGCTCGGGTGGCTGGTTTAGCGCGCCCAGCAACTGCCAGAACACCCTCGCCCAGCTTGCGCATCCCTCTCCCTCGCGGGAGAAGGGATCGTCATCCTGAACTCCTTTCAGTATCCAGAGCGGCAAGCACCACAATGGCGGGTTGCCGCTCTGGATCCCGGATCAAGTCCGGGGTGACGAGTTTTCCGCTGGAACTGGTTCAACTCTTAAGTATCACTGCACCCGCTTGCTTCCTAACCAGTGAAACAATGTCATTCCGAAATTGTTCAATTTTGGGGTAGTCGACAATGAACTGGCATTTTACCGCGAAATCGCCCGTGTATCCTCCAGTTATTGAAACTGCGACACTGACGGGTCCTGTTGGACCGGCGGAAGAAAACACCAGTTGGACTCCCTCCGGTCCATCCTCCCAATTGGCCTCTATGGGATCATCATGAGTTATCGGATATCTCTTTAGTCTTTCAGCAAGTTCAGCCAGATGCGGCCATTGGATCATAACTTCGCAATGGCCAGAGAATCCATCGGCCAGAACACTCACCACAAAATAGTCGATATCGTAGTCAGGAACACCGCCGCGATAATTGCACTCTAGCTTTAGATAATTGTCGCCAATGAGCATCCCTTATAAAACCTCACAAACTAGGATTAACCAGTACCTTCTCGCCAGTCGCCTTCTTCTCGTAGCCCCTGGCAATCTCCGGATCGATCATGTCCATCAGGCTGATCTCGCTGGAATAGTCGCTCTTGAAGATACCGTTGCGTTCCTCGACGGTGTACATGCGCATTTCCATCATCCGCTCGCCGCCGACCTTTTCCAGATGCGGGGTCAGCAGCCAGCCGCCGACGCCCCAGTAGAGGCCGAGACCGCCGCCAAGGATGGTTTCGCCGGTGTCGAGACGGCCATAGATATAGACCTGCTTGTTGACGGTGGAGCCATAGACGCTGAATTCCGCGCCGCGCACCGCGGCCGCCTTTTCCATCGCGGTCAGGATATAGCTCGCCATCTTGCCGCCGCCGATTGCATCAAAGCCGAGCGTCGCGCCGGTTTCGGCGAGCGCCGCGATCAGCTTGTCCATGAAATCGTCCTTGCTGCTATCGATGACATGGGTCAGCCCGATATCGGTCAGGATCTTCTTCTGCGCATCGCTGCGCACGATAGCGACGAGGTCGACGCCTTCCTTCAGGCACAGCTTGGCCAGCATCTGCCCGAGATTGGACGCCGCCGCGGTGTGGACCAGCGCCTCATGACCCTCGGCGCGCATGGTGTTGAGAAAGCCCTGCACGGTCATCGGGTTGACGAACAGGCTCGCGCCTTCCTTCGCAGGAGCGCCTTCGGGCAGCGGCACGCACATCATCGCCGGCATAACCCGATGGGTGCGGTACATTTCGCCGCCGACGATCGTCACGACCTTGCCCATCAGCGCCTGCGCCGCGCCCGATGATCCGGCTGCGACCACGGTGCCCGCGCCTTCGTTGCCGGCGGCCAGCTTCTTGCCAGCGCGGCCCTTGAAGAAGGGCTGCATGGCCGCATCGACATCGGCAACCAGCGCCGGATGGCCGTCGACCGTCTCGCTGCGCACCGTGTCCATATTGGCGGCCGCGGTCAGCAGGCCGAGATCGGAGGGGTTGATCGGCACCGCCTCCATCCGGACCACGACTTCATGCTCCTTCAGTTCGGGCACTTCATAGGGCTCGATCGACAAAATGGATTTGCCGTCCTCGGTGACGGTGGTGAACAATTGCTTGGCATCGGGAAACTGGCTCATGGGATAATCCTCTCTCTTGTTTTCTAGAAATTTCTGGCGGCAGCTAGCGCGCCCAATCTTGCGGTGATCTCGAAAAATTCGGCCACCGTTTCGTCGATAATCTGTCTGGCAGTTTTTACCTCGTCAATCAAACCGGAAGATTGACCGGCGAGGCCGACGGACGCTTCCATGTCGCCGCCAAAATAGACTTCGAGTATGCCCTTGAACGTGTCGGCCGGCATCAGTCCGTCCTCGTAAATTTTTGCGGTTCGCTCGGTTTTCAGCGCGCGAATGCAGGGAGATGCCTTCTTGTTCAGCACATAGGTGCCGGTCTCCTTGGCATCGAGTATCGCCTGCTTGTAATTTTGGTGCACCGGGCTTTCCGCGCTCGAGACAAAGCGCGTGCCCATCTGGATGGCTTCCGCGCCCAGGGCAAAAGCGGCCGCCATGCCCTTGCCGTCGGCGATGCCGCCAGCGGCGACCATCGGGATATCGGTCTGCCGACGGATCGCCTGCAGCAGCACCAGCGTCGACACTTCCTCGGGATTCTTGAAGCCGCCGCCTTCTGCGCCCTCGACGATCAGGCCATCGACACCGGCTTCGACGCAACCCATCGCCGCGGCGACGGTGGGAACGGCATGATAGACGATGATCCCCGCCTCCTGCAGCGGTCCGACAAATTTGCGCGGGCTGCCGGCCGAGGTGGTGACGAACTTCACGCCCGATCCGCAGATATGATCGAGGATCGCCGGGTCCTTCAGGAACATGATCGGCAGGTTCACCCCGAACGGCGCATCGGTCAGCTGCTTCATCTTCTCGATCTCGGCCATGCAGGCCTCGGTCTCGCCGGAGCTGGTCTCGATGATCCCGAGCCCGCCAGCATCGCAAACCGCGGACGCCAGCTGCGAGCGCGCAATCCAGCCCATCGGCGCCTGCACGATCGGATATTTCGCGCCCGTATGTTCCAGAAAACGGTTCATAAAATGTCTTTCGTCCTTGTGACCGGCGTTCAGCCCATCGGATACATGATTTCGCGGCTTATCTTGTAGATCCGCTTCATGACCTCGTCGCTCAGCACCAGATCGGCGGCGGCGAAAATATCGGGCAGCTGGTCGGTGTGGGTCGCGCCGACGATGGTGGAGGCGACGAAATCATGCTGCTTCGACCAGGCTGTGGCCAGCGTCACCGGCGCCACACCCAGTTCCTCGGCAATCGCCATGAAGCGCTTGGTCGATTCCTCGGTCTTCGGGTTGACGAAGCGCTCGGCCATTTTCGCCTGCCGTCCGCCCATCTTGAGATAGGCGGAGAAACGCGCGCCTTCGGGCATCGCGCCGTCATTATATTTGCCCGACAAAGCACCGCCGCCCAGCGGCGAATAGGGAATCAGGCTGACCCCTTCCTGTCGGCAGACCTGCGCCAGTTCGTCCTCGAACCGGCGGTTGTTCATGCTGAAATTATTCTGGATCGTGCAATAGCGGGTGACGCCCAGCCGCTCCGACGCCTCGAGCGACTTCATCAGGCCCCAGCTGGTTTCGTTGGAGCAGCCGATGGCGCGGATCTTTCCCTTGCGGATTTCCTCGTCGAGCACTTCCATGGTCTCGTCATAGGCGGTGCCATGATCGGGCCAGTGGGTCTGGTAGAGATCGATATAGTCGGTCTGCAGCCGCTTCAGGCTGGCATCCAGCGCCTTCACGATATTGTGCCGGTCGAGAGCCGTCATCCCGGCGCGCTGAGAGGAAGCGAGCCAGCCATGGCTGGGGCCCGAAACCTTGGTTGCAATGATCAGGCTGTCGCGGTCCTTGCCCTTGAGCCAGCGGCCGACGATATTCTCCGTCTCGCCTGCCCATTCGCGCTTGGGCGGCACCGGGTAATTTTCCGCCGTGTCGAAGAAATTGATTCCCGCTTCGACCGATTCATCCATGATCCGGTGCGACATCGCCTCGTCGGCACCGCTGCCGAAGGTCATCGTTCCCATGCAGATTTCGGATACATAGATCGGGCTTCGGCCCAGGCGGCGTGTTTTCATGCAAATGTCTCCGGGAAACGGGATTTTGGATTAACTGTGCGGTTAAGCAGCATAGCCCGCATGGGTTGCGAAACGCAATCCACTTTCTCCGGCGGCTAGCCCGCCTGACCGAGCACCAGACAGGCGAGAAACATCAGCAGACCGGCAAAGCGGTTGGAGCGGAACTTGGCCAGCGCATCGTCACCGTCGGCGCTTTTCAGCGTCATGACCTGCCAGAAAAGGTGCAATGCCATCGGTACCAGCGCGAGCAGACCAAGCCATTGCGGCCGCACAATCCAGAACGCCGCGCTCCAGCTGATCAGCGCCGCGAGGTAAAACAGCATTACGCCAAAGCGCAGATTCTCTCCCAGCCGCAAGGCGCTGGACCGGATCCCGACCAGGGCGTCATCCTCCAGGTCCTGCAGCGCGTAGATCGTGTCATAGCCGATCACCCAGAAGATCGATCCGGCGTAGAGCAGGACCATTGCCCATTGGAATGCGGGGTCGATCGCCAGCCAGCCGACCAGCCCGCCCCAGCTGAACACCAGCCCCAGCCAGGCCTGCGGCCACCAGGTGATCCGCTTCATGAACGGATAGGCGGCGACCAGCGCCAGGCTGCCCAGCGCCGCCAGCTTTGCGGTGCCGTTGATCTGGAACCAGACCAGCAAGCCTGCGAGGCACAATATCCCAAGCCAGATCCACGCCGCTTTCAGGGATACCGCGCCGCTGGCCAGCGGCCGCGAGCGGGTCCGCGCCACCTGCCGGTCGAGGTCGCGATCGACGATATCATTGTAGACGCAGCCCGCCCCGCGCATCGCGATCGAACCGAGCAGCAGCCATAGCAGCAAGTCCCAGCGCCCGATCGCGCCGCCGGCCAGAGCCACACCCCAGGCGCAGGGCCAGAACAGCAGCCACCAGCCGATCGGACGGTCAAGGCGGGCCAGCAGGGCAAAAGGACGCACGGTCGCCGGCAGCAGGCCGGTCAGGCCCTTGTGCTCGCTATCGGGGACGATCTGTTCTGAATGGTTCGCCATGCCAGTCGCTTATCGTCATTTCTCTTGTTCGTCATCCTGAACTTGTTTCAGGACCCCGGCCGAACATGCGCATTCTTCCGAAAGGGATGCTGAAATAAATTCAGCATGACGAGAACCCAACCCGGCGCTAAACAACGTCCATGCCCGCCACACCCGCCTATCCCCCGCACAGCGCCCCGCGCCTCTATGTCGATGTCGAGCTTTCCAAGGGCGCCGAAATCCGGCTGGACGGCAGCCATGCCCATTATCTGCTCAAGGTGATGCGGATCAGACAGGGCGATCCGGTCAAGCTGTTCGATGACCGCACCGGCGAATATCTCGCCCATGTGAGCGCGCTCGGCAAACGCGACCTGATCCTGGCGATCGACGGCAAGACGCGCGAACGGGAGGCGGTCCCCGATCTGTGGCTGTGCACCGCCCCGATCAAGAAGGACCGTTTCAACTGGATCGTCGAAAAGGCTACCGAACTGGGCGTGGCAAAGATCGTCCCGGTGCAGACCGAACGCACCCAGGGCCAGGGCCTCAAGCCGGAAAAATTGCAGGCCCACATGATCGAGGCGGCCGAGCAATGCGAACGCACCGCCCTGCCCGCGCTCGATCCGCTGACAAAACTGACCGCGCTGCTGGAAAACTGGCCAGCGGACCGCCAGCTGTTCTTCGCCGACGAGCGCATCCATGCCACCGGCGAAGGCAGTTTCCAGAAGGCGCTGGCCGCCCATGGCGGCCCCGCCGCGATCCTGATCGGCCCGGAAGGCGGCTTTTCCGACGCGGAGAATGAAATGATCCGCGCCCTGCCGCAATCTGTCCCGGTATCGCTTGGCCCCAGAATATTGCGCGCCGACACCGCCGCGATTGCCGCGATCAGCCTGTGGATGGCGGGCCGCGGCGACTGGAACCCTGCATAGAACCACGCCTCTTTCCCTGGAATCGCGCCGGAACCGGGTCATGTTTGCCGTCCGGTTAACCATTAATTAGCGGCTTGCGGGTAGGGCAAGTCGATGAGTTTGGGACAATCTATCGGGGGCCAGAGCCGATCGACAGTCCACGGTATCCCCTGGGGATGGCTGTGCCTGTGCCTGGTCGCGCTATTTTCTGCCGAGAGCGCCGCAGCCCAGACCGTCACCACCTATTCCAACAGCAGCACGATCGCGATCCCGGACAATGCCTGCCCGGCGACGGTCAACCGCACCTTCAGCGTCGGCTCGAGCTACAGGGTAAGCGATGTCGATATCGGCATCCTGCTCGACCATACCTATCGCCGCGATCTGGAAATCACGCTGACCTCGCCAACCGGTACCGTCGTCACCCTGATGGACTATGTCGGCGGCAGCGCCGACAATCTGAATGTCAAATTCGATGATGAGGCCAGTGGCGGCACCATCGACTCCCACACGTTCAACGACCCCCTGACGCCGGTGTACAACAGCACAAAGGTTCCGCAGGCCAGCCTGTCCGCCTTTGACGGAGAAAATGCGCAGGGTACCTGGACATTGAAAATCTGTGATCAGGAGGGCGTCGATACCGGGTCCTTCCGCCGCGGCGATCTCTACCTGACCAGTGCACCGGCCAATTATGCCGACCTGTCGCTCATCAAGACATTTGGTGCCACGTCCACCAACACGGGCAAATATACATTGTCGGTGACCAATGACGCAGCATCGCCATCTTCGGCGGCCGGCGTTACCGTCAGTGACGCGCTACCAGCCGGCGTGACGCTGACCGGCACTTCCGGCACCGGCACCTACAGCGGTGGCGTCTGGACACTGGGCACTTCGATAGCCCCGGGCCAGACCATTTCGATCGATCTGAACGTCACCATAACCGCCACTTCCGGCAGCATTACCAACGTGGCGCAAATCCGCTCGTCCTCTGTCCCCGATATCGATTCCACGCCCAATAACGGCGTCACCAGCGAAGACGATTATGCGAGCGTCAGCTTTACCGCAGGCGGACGCCTGCCGGGCTATGTCCCTCCGCTGACTTCGGTATGTTCGATTGGCAACCAGCTGAATTTCAGCTGGGCCTCGCCGACGGCATGGTCGCCGTCCGGTTCGCTCAGCCAGAGCTACAGCCTCACCGGACTCGGCAATATTCTCTTCAATGTCACGCCGCCGCCAAACGGATTCACCAATGGCACGCCGGAGATCACGACCAGCAACAGCGGCGGCGGTGCAGCCGGCACCCGGGCGCTCTATTTCTACATGAACAATGGCAATGAAACGCATGTTTCGAGCACGACATTCACCTTGCCGACCGCGGTGCCTGGCCTTCAGTTCAGGATTTTCGATATCGACTATGCCGCCAACCAGTTCACCGACAAGGTGACGATAACCGGTACCTACAATGGGGCCACGGTGCTGCCGACCCTGTCCAACAACACCGCCAATTATGTCAGCGGCAACAGCGTGATCGGCGACGGTGCATCGGGCGCGACCGACCCGTTCGGCAATGTCGTGGTGACCTTTACCTCGCCGGTAGATTCGGTGACCGTGATTTACGGCAATCACCAGCCGACGACACCTACCGCATCGGGCAACCAGGCGATGTCGATTCATGACATCACCTTCTGCCGTCCCACGGCAAGCGTGAGCGTCACCAAGATCAGCTCGATCCTCAGCGATCCGGTCAATGGCACCACCAATCCAAAGCGCATTCCCGATGCGGTCGTGCAATATTGCATCCTGGTCAGCAACGGTGGCTCGGCGACGGCCAATGCGGTCGTGGCGACCGACAGCCTGAACGGTCCGTTTACCTATCGGTCTGGGTCGATGAGAAGCGGCAGCAATTGCGGATCTGCCACAACGGTGGAAGATGATGATGCGACGGGCAGCGATGAAAGCGATCCCTATGGCGCATCGCTTGCTGGCTCAACGATCACCGCGACCGCGGCGTCTTTGGCCCCGGCCAGCAGCTTTGCCCTGACCTTTCAGGTCACGCTCGACTAGCCGAGCCGTTTGAGGCGCACCAGTATTTCATCGAGCGAGGACAGGAAGCGGGAACGATCCGTCTTGCTGAACGGCGGCGGACCGCCGATATTTTCGGTCCCCATGCCGGCGCGAAGGTCGGCCATGATCGCCCGCGTCGCCACCGCCGCTCCGATCGAGTCGGCGGTAAACGGCTTGCCATTCGACCCGAGGACCGCGGCACCCGCCTTCACGCAGCGATCCGCCAGCAATATATCAGAGGTAATCACCACCGTGCGGCCGCCGGTCCGCTCGGCAATATAGTCGTCCGCCGCGTCAAAGGCGTCGCTGACCACCACCCGGCTGAAAAGCGGATGGACCGGCACCCGAAACGGGCTGTTGCTGACGATCACCACCGCTACCGCATGGCGTTCGGCCACGCGGTAGATTTCCTCCTTCACCGGACAGGCGTCCGCATCAACGAGGATGGTGATGGCGTCCGGCATCGATCGCTTCAGTCGGCTTTGGGACCACTTGGCCGCGCGCCCTCATAGGGACGCTTGCCGCGGTGCGGTTTCTTGTTGTCGCCACCGAAATTGCCGGGTCCCGATTTGCGATCACCCTTGAAGTCGGATTTCTTCTTGAAGCCACCGCCAAAGTCGCGCTTCGGGGCACCGCCGTCGGAACCGCCATCGCCATCCGGCTTGCGCTTCTGGTAAGGCTTGCCGCCGCCAGCCGGCTTGTCGCCGAAATTCTTGTCGCCAAATTTCTTGTCGCCGAACTTGTTCTTGCCGAACTGCTTGCCGCCATGCTTCTTGCTGGCGTTGCTGTAGTCACGCTGGCCGCCGGCATTGTCGCTGCGTCCGCCCTTGCGGTTGCGCTTGGCTTCGTCGCGCGGCTTGCCTTCGAACTGGGTGATCGTGATATCGTCGGTATCGTCGCCACCGGCTTCTCTCTTTTCGGCGATGGCGGCGGTGAACTTGTCGACCACGCGGCGCGGAATTTCGAACAATGTGTCGTCGCCGTTGATCCGGATCGCGCCGATTTCATTCTTGGTGATATGGCCGCGACGGCACAGGACTGGCAACAGCCAGCGGGCATCGGCGCGCTGGTTGTGGCCGACGTTCATCTTGAACCAGACGGTATCCTCAAATCCTGGACGCGGGCCGCCGGGAGCGGGCTGCGACTGGGCACCGCGGTCAAGCATCTGTTCCGGTGCCGGCATCTTGGCGCGGTGCGACTGCACCAGCATCGCCGCGATTTCTTCCGGCGTCTTCTCGGCCATCAGGCGCTTGGCCAGAGCCATGTCATCCTCGTCGATCTCGACCGGCTGCAACAAGGTTTCGATCAGCCGCTCGGCGTCATTCTTGCGAATGTCGCCGCGCGTCGGCGCATCTTTCCATTCAGCGTTGATTTTTGCGCCGCGCAGCATCGATTCGACCCGCTTGCGCCGCTGGTAAGGCACGATGATAACCGCCGTGCCCTTCTTGCCGGCACGTCCGGTACGACCGGAGCGATGCTGCAGGGTTTCGGCGTCGCGCGGCATGTCGACATGCACGACAAGGCTCAATGTCGGCAGATCAAGGCCGCGGGCGGCAACGTCGGTCGCGACACAGACGCGCGCGCGCTTGCTGCGCAGGGCCTGCATTGCCTGGTTCCGCTCGCTCTGCGTATGTTCGCCGGAGAGAGCCACCGCACTGAATCCGCGATCCACAAGGCTCGCGTGCAGGCGGCGGACCGCCTCGCGCGTCGCACAGAACAGCATCGCCGACTCGGCTTCATGATAGCGCAGCAGATTGACCACCGCATTTTCGGTGTCGGCCGGTGCGACCGTGATCGCCTGATAGGCAATGTCGCCATGGCCGCGGTCTTCGCCGACCGTCGAAATGCGCAGCGCGTCATTCTGGTAGCGCTTGGCAAGATTGATGATCGGCTTCGGAATCGTCGCCGAGAACATCAGTGTCCGGCGCTTCTCGCCGGTGGCATCGAGAATCTCTTCGAGATCTTCGCGAAAGCCCATGTCGAGCATTTCATCCGCTTCGTCGAGCACGGCCGCGCGCAGATTCTTGAGGTCGAGCGCGCCGCGTTCGAGATGGTCGCGCAAACGGCCAGGCGTCCCGACAATGACATGCGCGCCGCGGCGCAGCTGACGCCGCTCCTTGGAAGCATCCATGCCGCCGACACAGGTGGCGATCTGGGCACCGGCCGGCTGGTACAGCCAGGTCAGCTCGCGACTCACCTGCAGGGCAAGTTCGCGGGTTGGTGCGATAACGAGGGCCAGCGGTTCGACCAGAAACGGGAAGCGGCCATTGTCATCAAGCAGTTGCGGTGCCATCGCCAGACCAAAGGCGACGGTTTTGCCGGAGCCGGTCTGGGCGGACACGATAAGGTCGCGGCCATCGGCTTCGGGTTCCAGCACGGCGGCCTGAACCGGCGTTGGCTTGTCATATTCATGCGCTGCAAGCGCCTCTGCGAGAAGCGGAGAAATTGTCGAGAAAGGCATAATGTTCTAATTCCGTGGCAAAAGTGAAAGCCGCGCGGAAATGCCAGTCGCCTGCGGTTTATGAAGATAAGGTTGTAATTAAACGGTCTGTGCGGGGAATCATATTGCCTTACCGGCAGCATGGCCACTCGCCCAAGCCCATTGAAAATTATAGCCACCGAGCCAGCCGGTGACATCAACGGCTTCGCCAATAGCATAAAAACCGGGTACTTGCCTAGCTTCCATATTTTTGGACGAAATTTCCGCCGTACTGATCCCGCCGGCGGTCACTTCCGCCTTGGCAAAACCTTCTGTTCCGTTGGGCATGAAGCGCCAGTGCGACAGCCGTCTTGCCGCTTCATCTAGCTTCTTGTCGGTCAGATTGCCCAGCTCGCCGTCCAGCGCGATCCGCTCGGTCAACGTCTCGGTCAGGCGCGCCGGCAAATGGGCGTTGATTGCCTTTTTCAGCGAAAGCCGGGGCAGTTGCCGCTTCGCCTGGGCGAGCCAGTCTTCGGACAGGTCCGGCAGAAAATCGATTTCCACCGGCTCGCCATGCTGCCAGTAAGAGGAAATCTGCAGAATCGCCGGCCCCGACAAGCCCTTGTGGGTGAACAGGGCAGCTTCCCGGAAGGCAGTCTTGCCGCTGCGGGCAATCACTGGCGCCGAAACACCCGACAGCGAGCGGAACAGGGTCTCTTCCCCGCCCAGCGTCAGCGGCACCAGCGCCGGACGGGGCTCGACAATCTTCAGTCCGAACTGCCGCGCCAGATCGTAGGCGAATCCGGTCGCGCCCATTTTCGGAATCGACGGACCGCCGGTCGCAACCACCAGCGAAGGGGCAAAGGCGGTCTCCCCGCCATATTCCACCCGATAGCGGCCATCGCTATGGCTGACGGCGGTGATCGCCTTGCCCAGCGACAGGCTGACCGAATCGGCCGGGCATTCGTCCATCAGCATCGCGACAATCTGCCGCGCAGAGCCGTCGCAGAACAGCTGGCCCAGGGTCTTCTCGTGCCAGTCGATCCGGTAGCGATCGACCAGCGCGATAAAATCATGGGCGGAATAGCGGCTCAGCGCCGATTTGGCGAAATGCCTGTTCTGCGACAGATAGCGGTCTGGTGCCGTGCCGATATTGGTAAAATTGCAGCGTCCGCCGCCGGAGATCAGGATTTTCTTGCCCGGCTCGTCGGCGTGATCGATCAGCAGTATCTTGCGGCCCCGCTGTCCGGCGACGGCCGCGCACATCAGCCCCGCCCCGCCGGCGCCGAGAATGATTGCATCATGATGGGTCGGAGGCTTGGGCATCGGATTGTCGAATACTTTCTGGCATATGCGGATTGTGCGATCGCTGCCGGCGCTGACTTTCACAAGCGGCCGGGCCGCCCTTCTGTAAAGCTTTTCGCGCGAAAAAATAGCCCGGACGGCGCAAGGCACCGCGCGGGCAAACTCCAGCGGGCCTCCTGCAACCGATCCGTCATTTTCCCGTTGCCACGCGCACAATGCCTCGCGCGCAACCTTTTGAACCGGTCCGCGTTTTCAATCCAACGTCAACGCAAATGCTGGAGGAGAGTGAAATGCGGGAATGCGAAAGAGCGCAGAGTGATGCCTTGCGGTCCGCCATTGCATGGGAAATTGACTATCCTTTGGCAACGACCCGATGCATTGCAGGCAGCGAAACATTCACACAGACAGGCGCACCATCTATTGGCCAATGATCCTATTGCCGTTCCGGCAGACGCCGATGCCCCATCCGAAGACATTGGCGATGTCGGTTCGAAAACAACCATAAAACGGCTGTTCTCGACCACGATCTTTCTGTTGTCGCTTGGCCTGTTTCTGGCCCTGCCCTTCGCCTTGTCAGCCGGCGCCGTTTTCTTCCGCCCGCTGTTTGCCGCGATCGTGATCATGCTGCTGCTGCTGCCGCTGACGAACGGACTTACCAGGCTTGGCATACCCAATGCCATTTCCGCCTTTCTTGCCGTACTCGTGTTCCTGCTGATTCTGGCCCTTGGTTTCCTCATCATCCTTCAGCCTGCGCTGGAGCTCGCACAGAGATTTCCCGATATCACCAATATCCTGCAGGAACGGATGGTCGATATCCGCCAGTTCACGGCCTCGATATCCCAGATGGGCGCGGAATTTTCCTCGACCATCGGCGAATCCAGGGGCCAGGAAGTGGTCCTCGCAAGCCCCAATGTCATGGAAGAGGCTGCCTATGCGACACCGGCGGCGCTGGTCGAGTTTCTGCTGGTGGTCCTGCTGGTCTATTTCATGCTGGAGTCGCGCCTGCGCCTGAAACGGCTCATATTGTCGAACCGCCTCAATCTGGGCACCACGCTCAAGGCAGCCCGTACCGGCCGGAGCATTACCGAGGATCTTTCGCACTATATCGGTGCCGTCACTACCATCAACATCGGGGTGGGGGTGCTGGTCGCCGGCGGCGCATGGCTGCTCGATATCGAATCACCGCTGATGTGGGGCGGCATTGCAGCCATCCTGAATTTCATACCCTATCTCGGGCCCATGCTGATGGCCGTTCTGCTGTTCGGATTCGGCGCGGCATCCTCGGGAGACCTGGCGGGCGGCCTGGCTCCCATGGCAGCCTATATCGGGCTCCAGGCCATCGAGGCCAATCTGGTGACGCCGTCGATCCTGGGGCGGCGATTCTCGATGAACCCGGTCGTCATTTTGCTGGCGATCAGCTATTTCACATGGATCTGGGGACTAGCAGGCGCGTTGATAGCCGTGCCGCTGCTGATCGCCGGCAAGGCGCTGGTCGAACAGATCGGAAGTCCGAACATCATCGGGTTCATGCTGGGCGAACCGCTGTTCGATTCTCCGCCGAAACGGTCGAACCCGGATTGAGCTTGTCGGCGCAGCACGCTTGGTGGTGGGATTGGAGTCGCGACTAGCGCAAGCGCTTTTTGGCAAAGGCTCTGCCCGAACCGCTTTTCAAATATTTTTCAAAAGCCAATGCTGCATTTTCATTCTCGAAAAAATGATACGATACTAGCCGCCAAGGCTTGAATTTGGCCGTGTGCTTGGATTTCCCGGAATTATGGTCCTGCAGGCGCTTCTCAACATCAGCGGTAAGACCGGAATAATATTGGTCAGGATGATCAATGCTTTGAATGATGTAAACGAATCGCAGCGCCCGGTCCTCCTGCGCTCTTCGAGCTTCGGCGGACAGCCTTGGCTGAAGCTAGCGGCTGGCTTGCCAGCCGAAGCTTCAGCGAAGGCTGGTGGAGCCTAGCGGGATCGAACCGCTGACCTCTTCGCTGCCAGCGAAGCGCTCTCCCAGCTGAGCTAAGGCCCCATCGAAGAGCGCCTTTAATCCAGACGCCCTCCAATATGCAAATCAAAAATCAGGTATCGGCTGGTTCGTCGTCACCCTTGCCCTTGCTGACGCCGAGATCATCGTCGCCGCCGAGGTCAACTTCATTGTCCGGCGATGGATCATCATCATCGATATTGATGTCCAGATCGTCATCGTCAACCGAATCCGCTTCCTTCTTGGCGTCCTTCTTGGGCGCTGCTTCGAACGGCATGGGCTGCTTGGATTTCAGCACGGCTTCCGGCACAAAGCTTTCACCGCATTCGACGCAGGTCGCCGGATCTTCCTTGCCGAGATCGTAAAAGCGCGTTCCACATTTCGGGCATGTGCGTTTTGTGCCCCATTCCGGTTTAACCATGGCTGGTGTCCAAATCCTGTCTAAATCAATTCGTTTATAGGTAAGTCTGCTCTTCGGCGATTCAAGTCATGCCTAAATCAGCCGCGAAATCCGGCGCGCCTTGCCATAGCTTTGCGGCGCTGTCAAAAGCCGTTTGATATTCCTGCACGAATCATTCGTGCGTTCCGCTAACAAAGCTCTGACATGACCAGCAACACTCCACAGCCTGCGACGTTCAAACCGTCCGGCCCGCTCGGCGGCAAGATTTCCGTTCCCGGGGACAAAAGCATTTCGCACCGGGCGCTGATATTCTCCGCGCTGGCCGTCGGCAAAAGCCGGATCACCGGCCTGCTCGAGGGCGAGGATGTGCTGGCCACCGCCGAAGCCCTGCGGATGATGGGTGCCAGGATCGAAAAGAAGGACGATGTCTGGACCGTATATGGCGTCGGCGTCGGCGGCCTGATGCAACCGGACAATGCGCTGGATATGGGCAATAGCGGCACATCGGCGCGCCTGCTGATGGGCCTGATCGCTTCGCACCCGATCAGCGCAACCTTCATCGGCGACGCCAGCCTGACGAAACGGCCGATGGGCCGGGTGATCGAGCCGCTGTCGCAAATGGGCGCCGATATCCGGGCACGCGAGACGGCGGACTACAAGGCCTGCCTGCCGCTCACCGTGCGAGGCATCTGTCCGGCGGTACCGGTTGATTATCGCCTGCCGGTGGCTTCGGCCCAGGTCAAATCCGCAATATTGCTCGCCGGCCTCAACACGCCGGGCATCACAAGGATAATCGAGCCGGTACTGACCCGCGATCACAGCGAGACCATGCTCCGCGGCTTTGGCGCGCAGATCAGCGTGGAAACCGATGCCGAGGGCTGCCGGGTGATCTCGCTGACTGGCGAAGCGGAGCTGCAACCGCAGAAGATCAAGGTGCCGGGCGACCCGTCATCCGCCGCCTTCCTGGTGGTCGCGGCGTTGATCGTGCCAGGCTCGGACATTATCATCGAAAATGTCGGCATCAACCCGACCCGCGCCGGCCTGTTCGAAGTATTGCAAGACATGGGCGGCGATATCAGCTTCGCGAAAAAGCGCATCGTTGGCGGCGAACCGGTGGCCGACATCCATGTCAAACACAGCCAGCTGACGGGCATCGACGTACCCGCCAATATCGCCCCCAGCATGATCGACGAATTTCCGATCCTGTTTGTCGCGGCGGCCATGGCGGAGGGCGAAACCACCACCCGCGGCCTGCACGAACTGCGCGTCAAGGAGTCAGACCGGCTGTCGCAAATGGCCAAGGGCCTCGGCCTGCTGGGCGTAAAGCTCAGCGAAAAGGACGATGGCCTGAATATCCAGGGCAGCGGCGGCAAACCGCTCTCAGGCGGGCATGGCAAGCCGGTGATCGAGACCGCGCTGGACCACCGCATCGCGATGAGCTTCGCCGTCGCCGGCCTGATGACAAAATCGGGCCTCTCGATCGATGATATCAGACCGGTCGAAACCAGCTTCCCGGGCTTTGCAGGGCTCGTCAAGTCACTGGCATCCAAATGATCGACGGATTTTCCGCCAATGTAATCGGCCTGCTGGGCAGCGCGCTGATCGTCTCTGCCTATGCCTATAATGTCTATGCGAAGGCAGTGAATGCCTTTGTCTACAATGGCACCAACCTGCTCGGCGCGCTGTTGCTGACCGTGTCGCTGACGGTGCATTTCAACCTGGCCTCCCTGCTGCTCGAATTCGTCTGGATCATCATTGCCGTGAGCGGCCTGATAAAGGCCGCTCGGGACAAAAGCGGGGTCCGGCCATGATCATCGCCGTCGACGGCCCCACCGCCTCGGGCAAGGGCACGGTCTCCAAGGAACTGGCAAAACATTTTGGCCTGCCCTTCCTCGACACCGGCCTGCTCTACCGCGCGGTCGGCTGGACGCTCCGCGAACAGGGCGGCGACGCCGACAATCCGGCCGATGCGCTGGCCGCCTGCAATTTTGAGAGCGCCTTGCTCGACAATCCGGGCCTGCGCAGCGAAGCCGTCGGCGGCCTCGCCAGCCGGGTCTCGGTTCACCCGGACGTCAGGCGAGCGCTCGACAAGCGCCAGAAGGACTTTGCCCGCCAGCCCGGCGGCGCCGTGCTGGATGGCCGCGATATCGGGACAGTCATCGCACCGGATGCCGACGTGAAACTGTTCGTGACCGCCTCCCCGGAAGCGCGCGCCGTCCGCCGTTTCGAGGAAATGAAACGCCGCGGCGAACAGGTCGATTTCGACGACATCCTCGCAGACATCTTGCAGCGCGACGAACGCGACCAGAACCGCGTCATCGCACCGCTCAAGCCCGCTGCAGATGCAGTCTTGCTTGATACGACCAATTTGACTATAGACGCCGCCATTCAGCAGGCGATTGCCTTGGTGAATGCGAAGACAAGCGGCCGGCGCGACAAAGATCCGGCATAGCAGACAAATGATGCGCTAGACGGACTGGTCAGCAACCGGTTCGGCTTTGGCGCAGCTTTTGCTGTTGGTGCTTAACCTTGCATCTACCAATAATTGGCGGTTTTCTGACGGATGCGGCGGTCACATGAGGTGGCCGCGGCAATTTTGGTCCAAGACCGGCGGAACCAACCGCCTGGCCAGAAAAATTGACTATCAAGGATTGAACCATATGGCCTCAACGGCATTTCCAACCCGCGACGATTTCGCGGCAATGTTAAACGAATCACTCGGTGGCGAAGACCAGGGCTTTGAAGGCCGCGTCGTCAAGGGCACCGTAACCGGCATCGAAAATGACATGGCTGTCATCGATGTAGGATTGAAATCAGAAGGCCGTGTGGCGCTGCGCGAATTCGCCGCTCCCGGTCAAAAAGCCACTATCGCTGTCGGTGACGAAGTCGAAGTCTATGTCGACCGTATCGAAAATGTGAATGGCGAAGCCATGCTGTCCCGCGATCGCGCCCGCCGCGAAGCCAGCTGGGACAAGCTGGAAAAGGAATATGACGAAGGCAATCGCGTCGAAGGCGTGATCTTCGGTCGCGTCAAGGGCGGCTTCACCGTCGATCTCGACGGCGCCGTCGCCTTCCTGCCCGGCAGCCAGGTCGATGTCCGCCCCGTGCGCGACGTCACCCCGCTGATGGACATCACCCAGCCCTTCCAGATCCTCAAGATGGATCGCAAGCGCGGCAATATCGTTGTCTCGCGTCGCGCCATCCTCGAAGAAACCCGCGCCGAACAGCGTTCGGGCCTCATCGAGAGCCTGGCCGAAGGTCAGGTTACCGAAGGCGTGGTCAAGAATATCACCGATTACGGTGCATTCGTTGACCTCGGCGGCATCGACGGTCTGCTGCATGTTACCGATCTTTCCTACAAGCGGGTCAACCATCCGAACGAGATGATCAACATCGGCGACACGCTGAAGGTCCAGATCATCAAGATCAACAAGGACACCCAGCGTATCTCGCTCGGCATGAAGCAGCTCGAGAGCGATCCGTGGGACAGCGCGACCGAAAAATATGGGGTTGGCACCAAGCTCACCGGTTCGGTCACCAACATCACCGAATATGGTGCTTTCGTCGAACTGGAACCAGGCATCGAAGGCCTTGTCCATGTTTCGGAAATGAGCTGGACCAAGAAGAACGTCCACCCTGGCAAGATCGTCTCCACCTCGCAGGAAGTGGAAGTCATCGTTCTCGAAGTCGACACCGAGAAGCGCCGTATTTCGCTTGGTCTCAAACAGGCCCAGTCCAACCCGTGGACCGACTTTGCGGATACGCACCCGGTCGGCAGCACGGTTGAAGGCGAAGTCAAGAACGCGACCGAATTCGGTCTGTTCATCGGCCTTGAAGGCGACGTCGACGGCATGGTTCACATGTCCGACATCGCATGGGGCATTTCCGGCGAAGACGCGCTTAACCTCCATCACAAGGGTGAGCAGGTCAAGGCGATCGTTCTCGACATCGACGTCGAGAAGGAACGTATCTCGCTCGGCATGAAGCAGCTCGAAAAAGGTGCGCCCGCCATGGGTGGTGCCGATACCGGCGGCCTCAAGAAGGGTTCGGTTGCAACCGTCACCGTTCTCGAAGTCCGCGATGGCGGCCTCGAAGTCCAGATGGGCGACGATGGCGCAACCGGCTTCATCAAGCGCAGCGACCTCGGCCGCGACCGCGACGAACAGCGTCCGGACCGCTTCCAGGTTGGCCAGAAGCTCGATGCCATGATCACCGGCTTCGACCGTTCGAAAAAGCCGAATTTCTCGATCAAGGCGCATCAGCTGGCTGAAGAAAAGCAGGCTGTTGAACAGTTCGGTTCGACCGATTCCGGTGCGAGCCTTGGCGATATCCTCGGTGCTGCACTGAAGAAGAAGGAAGAATAGTCCTTCGTCCAGCAGGACCGGATTACAGATAAGCCCGCCCCCTCAACGGGGGCGGGCTTTTTCTTGGCCGTGTCCCATTTCACATCAGTTTTCCAATGGTCTGCCAAGGCCATTGAAAATAGGCGTGTTTTCTGGCATCTAGAGACTCTAAAAATAAAAAGACATCAAGATCCTCGGAGTCTCAGCCAAGGGAAACCGCTGAAATCGACATCAAATCGGAAAGGCGCACCGATGATACGTTCTGAACTACTGGAAAAACTTGCAGACGAGAATCCGGAATTGAAGCCGGATGAAATTGAAAAGATCGTCGACCTTTTCTTTAGCCAGATAAGCCAGAAACTGGCCGAAGGCGGTCGCGTCGAACTGCGCGGATTTGGTGCCTTTTCGACTCGCAAGCGCAAGCCCCGCATCGGACGCAACCCGCGTACCGGGGAATCGGTAGAGGTTCCGGCCAAACGCGTGCCCTATTTCAAGCCCGGCAAGGAAATCCGCGAGCGACTGAACAAGGGCTAGTGTCCGAAATATTCCGACATAATGCGTCTCCGCACTTGACCGCGCACGCGCAATAATGCTTGTCCACAGGCTCCGGCCGACGGTCGGAGCTACCGGTGCGGACGTGGCGAAATGGTAGACGCAGCAGACTTAAAATCTGCTATCCGAAATGGGTGTGCGGGTTCGAGTCCCGCCGTCCGCACCAG
>CAXIBD010000059.1:0-19083 GCA_964022135.1 uncultured Sphingomonadales bacterium
GCATCACGCCGCCTCCGCGATCGCTTCATAGCCTTCATTTTCCAGCTGCAGCGCCAGTTCCGGCCCGCCGGTCTTGACGATCCGGCCGTTGGCGAGGACATGGACAAAATCGGGTTTCACCTCTTCCAGCAGCCGCTGGTAATGGGTGATCAGCAGCACCGCCTTGTCGGGCTTGCGCATGATCGAATTGATGCCCGAACCGACGGTGCGCAGCGCGTCGATATCGAGGCCGCTGTCGGTCTCGTCGAGGATCGCCAGCTTGGGATCGAGTATCCCCATCTGTACCATCTCGTTGCGCTTCTTCTCGCCGCCGGAAAAACCGACATTCACGGCGCGCTTGAGCATATCCATGTCCATCTTCAGCAGCGCCGCCTTTTCCTTGGCCAGCTTGATGAATTCCGCGCCATTGAGCGCTTCCTCGCCACGCGCCTTGCGCTGCGCGTTCAGGCTCTCGCGCAGGAATTGCAGGTTGGAGACGCCGGGGATTTCAACCGGATACTGGAAGCCGAGAAAGATACCGGCCGCGGCCCGCTCATGCGGGTCCATATCGAGCAGGTCCTGCCCGTCAAAACTCGCGCTGCCCTCGGTCACGTCATAGCCGGGCCGCCCGCCCAGCGCATAGGCGAGCGTCGACTTGCCCGCGCCATTGGGACCCATGATCGCATGGATTTCACCCGCGTTGATGGTGAGCGAAAGCCCCTTGAGGATTTCGGTGTCGCCGACCGTGGCGTGGAGATTTTCAATTTTCAGCATCATGTTTCTTTTCAATTACAAATTCTTGGACGGTGCGGTTGGAACAGCGGACCCTGAAACAGGTTCAGGATGTCGGAGGACGACCGGCGGGCTCATCACCCGACCGACCCCTCAAGACTGATCGCCAGCAATTTCTGCGCCTCGACCGCAAATTCCATCGGCAGTTCCTTGAGCACTTCCTTGGCGAAACCGTTGACGATCAGGCTCACCGCCGCTTCCTCGTCAAGGCCCCGCTGCTGGGCATAGAACATCTGGTCGTCGCTGATCTTGCTGGTCGTCGCCTCATGCTCGATCGTCGCGGTCGGATTGCGGACCTCGATATAGGGCACGGTATGCGCGCCCGACTGGTCGCCGAGCAGCAGGCTGTCGCACTGGGTGAAATTGCGGACATTTTCCGCATTCGGCCCGACCCGCACCAGCCCGCGATAGGTATTGTCGCTGTGGCCGGCGCTGATCCCCTTGGAGATGATCGTCGAGCGGGTGTTCTTGCCGTTGTGGATCATCTTGGTGCCGGTATCGGCCTGCTGGTAATTGTTGGTCAGCGCCACCGAGTAGAATTCGCCGACGCTGCCCTCGCCGTTGAGCACGCAGCTCGGATATTTCCAGGTCACCGCGCTGCCGGTCTCGACCTGGGTCCAGCTGATCTTGCTGTTCCTGCCCTGGCACAGCCCGCGCTTGGTGACGAAATTGTAGATGCCGCCCTTGCCGTTCTCGTCGCCGGGATACCAGTTCTGGACGGTCGAATATTTGATCTCGGCATCGTCCATCGCGATCAGCTCGACCACGGCGGCGTGCAGCTGGTTCTCGTCGCGCATCGGCGCGGTGCAGCCCTCGAGATAGGAGACATAGGACCCTTCCTCGGCGATGATCAGGGTGCGCTCGAACTGGCCGGTATTTTCCGCGTTGATCCGGAAATAGGTGCTCAGCTCCATCGGGCATTTCACGCCCTTCGGAATATAGACGAAGGTGCCGTCGCTGAACACGGCGCAGTTGAGCGTGGCGAAATAATTGTCGTGCATCGGCACGACCTTGCCCAGATATTGCCGGACAAGGTCAGGATATTGCTTGATTGCTTCCGAAATCGACCGGAAAATGACACCCGCATCCTCCAGCTCCTTGCGGAAGGTGGTCGCCACCGAGACGCTGTCGAACACCGCATCGACCGCGACCTTGCGCGCGCCCTCGACTCCGGCAAGCACCTTCTGCTCCTCGATCGGAATGCCGAGCTTCTCGTAGACGCGCAGGATTTCCGGATCGACCTCGTCGAGTGAACCCAGCTTTTCCCGGGGCTTGGGCTCGGCATAATAATAGGCGTCCTGATAGTCGATCATCGGGATGTCGAGCTTGGCCCAGTCCGGTGCCTCCATCTTTTCCCACTGGCGAAACGCCTTGAGACGCCATTCCAGCATCCACTCGGGCTCGCCTTTCTTGTCGGAAATGAAGCGCACCGTGTCCTCGTTCAGGCCCTTGGGCGCAAAATCCTGCTCAATGTCTGATGACCAGCCGAATTCATAGGTCGACGCCTTGTCGACCGCTTCCTGCGCCTCGGCATTCATTTCCTTGCGGTCCGCATCATAGTCGGATGTTTTGACGTTTTCGCTCATCATGCTTTTTCCATCATTTTGATTTTTGGTGCCACGGGCAAATCCGATAGGCTGGCCAGACTGACATCATCCAGCGCCTGTCTTATGGTTCTGTTGACCACGCCCCAGTGAGGCTTGACCGTGCAGCCGCTTTCCAGTGCACAATCATGATTGCCGTTGATCGTGCAGCTGGTGATTGCCAGCGGCCCTTCGACCGCCTCAACGATATCGGCGAGGCTGATCGATGCCGGCGGCCGGGCGAGCCTGATGCCGCCACCGATGCCGCGAGTCGATTCGAACAGGCCGGCGGCGGTCAGGCGGCTGACCAGCTTCTTTGCCGTCGGCAGTGGCACGCCGGTTTCCTGCGACAGCTTGGTCGCGTTGAGCTTTCCCTCGGCGAGCAACGCCGCACCACAATGGCGCGCGGCGGCGGACATCAGGACAACGGCATAATCGGCGAGGTTGGAAAGGCGCATATTTCTCGATTCGCTTCGCGTGAAACTCTAAACAAGACTGATTTAGTCTCATTTATCCAACATTGCAAGGCCCGAGCGGTCTGCAGCCGGAGGCGAGGACGGCAAACATGCTTCCAATTCTTCCGGTCAGGTGTCGGAAATCAGCGGTGCGATCTTGCCCTTCAGGTCGGCCCGCTGGTCGATCAGCCGGGCGGTCTCGCCCTCGCCGACCCGCAGCTGGGTCGGCGTGACGCCGGCGAAGAACTTCACTTCCCGGATCATGTGCGACTGGTCGTAAAAGGCATCGACCAGCTCGAGCAGCTCTTCCTCATTATGCTCGGCATAGGCTCGCGCCGCCCGCAGCGCCCGATATTTGCGCGCCAGATATTTGGGCGGCATGCCATAGAGCTTGTTCACCGTCCGCAGCACCTGTCGCGAGCTCTGCTCCGACCGGTCCATCAACCCGCTGACCGGCGGCGACGGCTCCGACGACAGCCACTCGTCGACCATCCTGGTGAAGGCCGCCGTCTCCGGCTTCAGGCGCGGTTTCAGCGAGCGATAGACCTTGTCCGCCCAGGCCACCATCTCCTCGGGACTCTGGCAACCCCGCAGATATTCGAGATTCTTGTCGATTTCCCGGGTAAATACCTCGGCGGCATTGACCGCCCGGTCGGTATAGTCTGCTGCCGACTTCCTGGTGGAAATGGCCCAGCCTGCCGGCAATATGCCGACACCGAACATCCGGAACGGTCCGGTGACATCAAAATGCATGGCTCCGGTCGAAGGCCCCTGCAGCATCGCATCCTTTGCCGGAAAGCTGCTGCCGTCGGCGAAACTGATAACCGCGGTGCCCTCGAGCAAGAAGCGCAACTGGGCAATCGCAGCCCGTTCATTATCGGCAAAGCGCGGCTGGTCCACTTCGAAAAGATAATAGACCGAGACCAGGTCCCGGACATCCTCTGCAGGTGCAAAATATCTCAAACTTACCAAAAGACGACCCCCTGATCTGGACCTCTCCACGGTTCAGGTTTTTACTGGATGCGCCTTTATAGCTTAGAAACAAAGACAAAAAAAAGGCCTGGCTAAATAAATAGCCAGGCCGATAAGGAAAAGAACTCCGTTACCACCGTTTGCGATGGCAAGAGCCCTTCGGGTCGCACCGTCCCTATCTCTTTTATTGTCCAAGATTTATTGGACGAAAACGACAAATTGAGATCATATCTTTGACAATTTAGGACAATGAGCCTGCATTGCGCTCATCTGCTCGCCGCAATCCAGGCGTCGACCCGTTCTTCGAGGATGTCGAGCGGCACCGGACCACTTTTCAGCACGACATCATGGAAATCACCCATGGTGAACTTGTCGCCGAGATCATCCTGCGCCCGTTTCCTGAGCTCGAGGATTTTCAGCTTGCCGATCATATAGGCCGTCGCCTGGCCGGGATAGACGATATAGCGCTCGATCGCCTTGCGGATGTCGCCCTCCGGATTGGGCGTATTGTCGGTCAGATATTGGATCGCTTCCTCGCGGCTCCAGCGCTTGTCATGGATGCCGGTGTCGACGACCAGCCGGCAGGCCCGCCACAATTCCATTCCGAGCCGGCCAAAATCGCTATAGGGATCCTGATAGAAGCCCATGTCCTTGCCCAGCTCTTCCGAATAGAGCCCCCAGCCTTCGGTATAGGCGGTCCACCCGCCAAATCTGCGGAACGGTGGCAAATCCCCGAGTTCGGTCTGGATCGTCCGCTGCAGATGGTGTCCCGGCAAGCCTTCGTGATAGACCAGCGCCTCCAGCTCCGTCTTCGACATGCTGCGCAGATTGTAGAGATTGACATAATAGGTTCCGGGGCGTGAACCATCTGGCGCCGGGCCGTTGTAAAAGGCCTTGCCGGCCGATTTCTCGCGGAACGCCTCGACGGGCTTGATGACCAGAGGCGCCTTCGGCAATGTGTTGAAAAATTCCGGCAATTTGGCCGTCATCGCCGCCAGCTTGCTGTCGACGTCGGCCAGATAGGCTTCCCGCGTGTCATAGTAGAATTCGTCGCTGCTCCGCAGATGCTGGAAGAAATCCTGCAGACTGCCTTCAAAGCCGACATCCGCCATGATCTTGCGCATCAGCCCGTGGATGCGCTCGACATTGTCGAGGCCGATCTGGTGAATCTCGTCCGCGCTGAGGTCGGTCGTCGTGTAATTTTGCAGGCGCTCGGCGTAATAGGCTTCGCCGTCCTTGAACCGCCAGATGCCGTCACCATCGACCGCCATCGCCTGCTGCCGCTCCATCTCGGAGATCAGCTTCTGGTAAGCCGGCTTCAGGCTATCGACCATCGCCGCTGCGCCGCGCGCGACAAGATCGGCCTTTTCCGTCTCGGGAATATCAAGATCGGCGACCTTCTTTTTGAGATCGGCATAGATCGGGGAATCCTCGCCATCACCGAACGGCCCACCGCTGATCACATTTTTTGCATCGGCGATCACATAGGGGAAGACCCAGTCGGGGACAATAATCCCGTCATCCGCCCGCTCTGCCGACTGCACGACCAGCGTGTCGATCAGGGGACCGGCAGCCGCAAGGCGACTGACATAGGCTTCCGCATCCGCCTTGCTCGCTACCCGGTGAATGTTGATCAGGAAAGCCGGGATCTGGCTTTGCGCGCCATTCATCTGGTCAAAAATATAGGAGTTGTGACGAAACGGGAATGCCTTCTCCGACCGTTCGGCACGAGCCTGGAACAGCCGGTAGCTCAGCTGGTCGGCTTCATTCAGCTGACTCTGGTCAAACTCGGTTTCCATCCTGGCAAGCGCCACCTGGCCCCTCTGATATTGCGCGACTTCAGCAGCATCGCTCGGGTCGTCCCACTTGCCATAATCCGCATCGCGGATGCCGCGATAGGCCTTGGAGACCGGGGAATGGGCAAGTTCCTGCTCATCATATTCCTTGAAAAATGCGGCCAGCCGCTCGTGCAGGGCCTCGCTGGCCGGCGCGGCCGTTTCACTGGTCTGGGCCTGGCTTGCAGGCGCAAAGGCGACCGTGGTCAGCGCCAGGGCGGAAGCAGCGGTCAGCAACAAGTTTTTCATCCAATATAATCCTTTTCTGATACGAATTGCGCCGGTCCTAACATCCCGTCAGCATTTGCACAAATCTGCTTTTCGGTTCGCGCCGTGATCGACCGCTGGCGACGATTTTCGGCACTATATTGTTGCTGGCGCGGATGTCGGCGGTTAGTCCCGAACGATGCAGGCTCATTCACCGGACGCATTGATCATCGGCGGCGGCCATAATGGCCTTGTCTGCGCACATTATCTGGCGCGCGCCGGGATGAAGGTCCGGATATTGGAAGCGCGCGACGTGATCGGCGGCGCCGCGGTGACGGAAGAATTTCATCCGGGCTTCCGCAACAGCACCGCCAGCTACACGGTCTCGCTGCTGCAGCCCAAGATTATCGCGGACATGGGCCTGGTCGAACGCGGCTACCGCGTGATCGAACGGCCCAGAAGCAATTTCCTGCCGCTGGGCAAGGGCGAATATCTGCTCGTTGGCGGCTCCCTCGAAGCGACCCAGCAGGAGATCGCGCGATTTTCTCGGGCCGATGCAGCCCGCTTGCCGGGCTATTATGCCATGCTGGAATCGGCGGCTCAGATCTTGCGTGATCTCGCGCTTGAGATTCCGCCCAATGCCGGTGACGGCGCCCTTGCCATGCTGGCCGGGATCCGGACTGCCCGCCGGTTCGCCCGGCTGTCTGCGCGGGAACAGCATGACATCCTCAAGCTGTTCACGCTCAGCGCCCGCGAACTGCTCGACCAGTGGTTTGAAAGCGCGCCGATCAAGGCCGCCTTCGGCTTCGATGCCATTGTCGGCAACTATGCGAGCCCCGACACGCCGGGCAGCGCCTATGTGCTGCTCCATCACGTCTTCGGCGAGGTCAATGGCAAACAGGGCCAGTGGGGCCATGTCATTGGCGGGATGGGCCGGATCACCGAGCTGATGGCGGACGCCTGCCGGGAAGCCGGGGTCGACATCAGCCTCGGCACGCCGGTCGAAAAATTGCTCGTCGAAAACGGCGTCGCTACCGGCATCCGCACGAGCGAGGGCGAGCAGATCCATGCCCGGAGAATCATCGCCAATGTCGGTCCGAAGCTGCTCTATGACCGCCTGATCGATCCTGCCGACCTGCCCGATGATTTTCGCCAGATGATCGCCGGCTATCGCTGCGGGTCCGGAAGCTTCCGGATGAATCTGGCGCTCGACGGTCTGCCCGAATTCAGGGACCTGCCCGGCAGCGGGGATCATCTGAAATCCGGGATCATCATGGCGCCGTCGCTGGACTATATGGATCGCGCCTATCAGGACGCACGCCAATCTGGCTGGTCGCGCGAGCCGGTGGTCGAAATGCTCATTCCCAGCCTGGTCGACGACAGCCTGGCGCCCGCCGGTCAGCATGTCGCCAGTCTGTTCTGCCAGCAATTCGCGCCACAGCTGCCGGACGGTCGGCGCTGGGAGGATGAGCGGGAAGCAGCGGTGGCATCGATACTGGATGTCGTGGAACAGCACGCGCCCGGCTTCCGCAAGCTGATCCTCGGCCAGATGGCGCTGTCGCCATGGGACCTGGAGCGCAAATTCGGTCTGGTCGGTGGCGACATCTTCCATGGCCGCATGTCACTCGACCAGCTCTGGGCGGCGCGACCGGTGATCGGTGCGGCCGGCTACAAGGGACCGGTAAAGGGGCTTTATATGTGCGGCTCGGGCACCCATCCGGGCGGTGGCGTGACTGGCGCGCCCGGTCACAATGCCGCCAGAACCATCCTGCGGGAGCGCGGCTTGCTCGGACGCTGGCTCGGCTGACGCTACGACAGGCTGGCCGAATCAGCTTCCTATTGCGCCAGAACCCCGGGAGGGATAGATTTTGGAAATCGGGATGGGAGATTCAATATGCGCAAAGCAATGATGTTGGCGGTCTGCACGGCTGCCCTGGCAATTTCGGCATGTTCGGAAAGCGCCGATGGGGACGACAACAGCAGCGCAGAAATTGTGAACACCGAATATCCCGAACAGGTATTCTGGGGCGATACCCATCTCCATACCGACAACAGCATCGATGCCTTCGGTTTTGGCAACCGGCTGGATGCCGAAGCGGCGCTGCGGTTCGCCCGCGGCGAGGAAGTCACCGCGACCAAGGGGGCCAAGGCAAAGCTGTCCCGTCCGCTCGACTTTCTGGTCATTGCCGATCACAGCGACGCGATGGGCGCGACCAAGGCGATCATGGAAGCGCCGCGGATCGCCCTGCTCGGCAACAAGTTCCTGCTCCGCTGGCATGATATGATGAACGAGAGCGATGAGGGCTCGCTGCGGGTCACGGCCGAGCTGATCGACGGCGCGGCCAAGGGAACCCTGCCTTCGTCCCTGACCGACCCGGCGGAGACAAGGGAGCGTACCGCCGACCTCTGGGCCAAGCACGGCGAGACGGTCGATCAGTATAATGAGCCGGGCAAATTCACCGCGTTCATGGGCTTCGAATATACGCCCATGCCCGACGGCGACAATCTTCACCGGGTGGTGATGTTCCGCGACAGTCCGAAAAAGATGGGCGATACCCTGCCCTTTGGCGCGCTCGGCACGCAGGATCCTGAAAAGCTCTGGGCCTATATGGCAGCCTATGAACAAAAGACCGGGGGCAAGGTCCTCGCGATCCCCCACAACAGCAATGTCTCGAACGGCCGCATGTTTGCGATGAACAAGTTTGACGGCAGCCCGATCGACGCCGCCTATGTGAAGACCAGGGCGCTGCGCGAGCCGATCGTCGAGGTCACCCAGATCAAGGGCGACAGCGAAGCCCATCCGTTTCTGTCGCCCAATGATGAATTTGCGGACTTTGGCGTTGCCGGCTGGGACAAGTGCAATCTGAGCTGCACGAAGGACATGCCGCCGGAAAGCTATGCCGGCAGCTACGTCCGCGAAGCGTTGAAGCGCGGTCTGGAACTGACGCTTGCAGTCGGTGCCAACCCGTTCAAGTTCGGCATGATCGGTTCCACCGACAGCCACACCTCGCTCGCCACCGCCGACGAGAATAATTTCTTCGGCAAGCACAGTGGCAATGAGCCGACCAACAAGAATCGCGCGCTGGAGCCGCAAAATCTGGGCACCCGCGAAGGCCGCTTTGGCTGGCACTATCTGGCCAGCGGCTATGCCGCCGTGTGGGCGACCAGCAACACGCGGGAAGCGATATTCGATGCGATGATGCGCCGCGAGGTCTATGCGACCACCGGTCCGCGGATGCAGGTGCGCTTTTTTGGCGGCTTTGATTTCGGGGCAGAAGACATGGCTGATCTGGTCAAGGCCGGCTATACCAAGGGCGTGCCGATGGGCGGCGACCTGAGCGGCGGTGACGGCAAGGCGCCGAAATTCCTGATCAGCGCGCTGATGGACCCCGAAAGTGCCAGTCTCGACCGGATCCAGGTCATCAAGGGATGGGTCGACGCCACCGGCAAGAGCCAGGAAAAAATCTACAATGTCAGCTGGAGCGATCCGGACAAGCGCAAACTGGGCACCGATGGCAAGCTGACCCCCGTGCCCAATACGGTCGACCTGACCAAGGGCACATGGGACAATGCAACCGGCGCACCGGAGCTGGTGACCTTCTGGCAGGATCCCGATTTCGATGCCGCCCAGAACGCCTTCTATTATGTCCGGGTACTGGAAATTCCGACCCCGACCTGGCCGGTCTATGACGCGCTGAAATTTCGCCTGACCCTGCCCGATGAAGTGATCAAGATTCAGCAGGAACGCGCCTATAGCTCGCCGATCTGGTATACGCCGGCGGCCTAGATCGGCATTGACCGTTGGTGCGGGACCGGTTGCCGCACGGCGACCGCGATCATTCGGCAGGCCGGGACTGAACAGGACAGGTCAGAGGATATATGTTGCGTAAATTCATTCGGGAACCGCTGGTCCATTTTCTCGGTGGCGCCCTGCTCATTTTTGCATTCTTCTGGGCGACCGGGTCCGGCCGTGACCCGGCAGACTATGCGATCAGCATCGATGAAACCGACGTCGACCGGCTGGTGGCCGACTGGGAGCGGAATTTCCGGCGGGCACCGAGCCAGCAAGAGCTGGACGGACTGATCGATCAGGAGATTGCAGAAGAAATCTACTATCGGGAGGCTCTCCGGCTGGGGCTCGACAAGAATGACCCCGTCATCCGCCGCCGGCTGTTCACCAAGATGCGGTTTCTCGACGGGGAAAACACCGAAAATCCGGCGCCAACCGATGCCGTGCTCCGGCAATGGATGGACGAGCATCCCGGCAAATATACCCTGTCGCCGCTCTACGATTTCGAACAAGTCTATCTCGGCCAGATCAGCAAGGCAGCAGCGGGACATATCGTCGATCAGCTGCAGCGCGGCGCAGCGCCAGCGGACTTCGCGCAATCCCTCTCGCTGCCGCCCGCGCTGAAACGGGCCAGTCGTGCGGACATTTCCCGTCAATTTGGCGATCGCTTTGCTGAACAGCTGGTGGCGCTGAAACCGGGTGGATGGAGCGGTCCGATAGCATCGGGATTTGGGGTTCATGCGGTCAGGGTCACCGCCAAACTGCCTGGTCAGAAGGCGACCCTCGACGAGGTCCGGCAGCGCGTCGTCAACGACTGGCACTCGGACCGGCAGGCCACCGAGAAAGAAAAGGCGCTCGCCCGATACCGGTCGCAATATGAAATCACCGTGGCCGGTCGGCCATGAACCGCTGCGCTGTCCTGCTGTGGATATGTCTCGGGCTGGCGATGCTCCCCGCCAGCGCCCGCGCCGATGAACTGCGTCCCGCCTATGTCGAAATGACGGAACAGGCGCCCGGCCAATGGTCGATCCTCTGGAATGCCTCTGCCAATTCGCGCCTCGGTCAGACCGGGGAACTGATCCTACCGGAAAACTGCGCGGTCATTGGCGAGCCTGAGCGGGAATTTGCCGGCGGCAATATACTCTCCCGCCTGTCATTGCGATGCGAAGGATCGGTGCAGGGACAAAGGATCGGCCTGAAGAATCTGGAGCTGTCGACCACCGACGCGCTGGTCCGCATCGCTCCGATGGATAGCGCCATGCAGACGCTGCGGCTGACACCGGACCGGCCCGTCGCCACGCTGGCCAGGCCCTCGGTGATCTCCAATGTCGCGGCGACCTACACGATCCTTGGGGTCGAGCATATCCTGATGGGCTTCGACCATCTGTTTTTCGTGCTGGCGCTGGTGCTGCTGCTCAAGGGCGGCTGGCTGGTCGCCAAGACGGTTACCGCCTTTACAATCGCCCACAGCATCACGCTGGTCGGCAGCACGCTCGGGCTGCTGTCGCTGCCTTCGCAGCCAGTGGAAGCGGTGATAGCCCTGTCGATCATCTTTCTCGCCATCGAGGTGGTAAAAGCCCGGCCCGATGACGTCCGGCTATCGGAACGCTTTCCCTGGATCGTCGCCTTTCTTTTCGGCCTGCTGCACGGCTTCGGCTTTGCCGGCGCGCTGGCCGAAATCGGCTTGCCGCAAGGTGACGTGCCCCTGGCCCTGCTGACCTTCAATCTGGGCGTCGAGATCGGCCAGCTGGTGATCGTCGCGGTAGCACTGGCAGCGCTGTACGGGCTGCGACAAATCCGTCGCCACTGGGTTCTGCCGGCGAAGACCGCTACGGCCTATGGTATCGGGATTATCGCCACCTACTGGTTCATCGAACGTACAATCGCCTGACGCGCGCGGATTCGGACCCTTTGTCTGGCAGCGGAAGCAAGGCGCGGCGTTTCATTCTCGGCCGGGCGATGCGGAAACGATCCTGATAGTGGCTGGCATGGGGCGTGCGAACCACCGGCCCTTACATCTTGCCGACATCGTAGAGACTGATCCAGCCGGCTTCCGGAGAGAAATTGTCCCGAGAGACATAGCGCCCGTCATCAACGACAGACGCCTTCCGCTGACCTCAATTTTACTTTCCTTTCGAACAACCCACTGTTAACTCCCGTTCACGGTGCCGTTCAACCGAAAAATATCGAGCAAGATCACAGTATGACCGCCGCTATTACGTCCCTTCTCGAAAGAATCTCGGGTATTCCCCGTTGGCAGAAGCGGGCAATAGTCTTTTTACTGGACATCATCTTGTGCATCCAGTCCATCTGGATTGCTTACTCTTTGCGTATTGGCGTTTGGGTCTACTGGGATTTTGCGGTCCAGAAAATGGTCCTCGGCGCGCTACTGACCATGGTCCCGGTATTTTATTTTGCGGGCGTCTACAACGCCATATTCCGATATGCGGGATCTGGAATGATGAAGACGCTGGTTCGCGCGTTTTTATTCTATTCCGTTCCGTTTGCGATAATCTTTGTGGGTATAGGAGTTGCGGGGGTTCCCCGGACAATCGGCGTTATCCAGCCCATGATATTCTTTATCCTGGTCGGATTTTCGAGAGTTGCTGCCAGATATCTGATGCTGGATCTATTGAACCGCAATCAATTTGGCGGGCAAATCAAGAACGTGCTGATCTACGGTGCCGGCAATGCCGGACAGCAACTCGCCGCCTCAATTCAGTCGGAACCTGCCATGCGGATGCATGGGTTTGTCGACGATGACAGCAGGCTCGACGGCCAAAAACTGAACGGCAAGAAGATTTTCTGGAGCGGCAAACTGCTGTCGCTCATTGAAAAGCACGGAATTACCGATATCTTGCTGGCCCTGCCGAATATTTCCCGGAAAAAGCGCCGCATGATTGTTGATGAGATTCAACAGTTTAAAGTTCATGTGCAGACCCTGCCCAATATGAAAGAAATCATCGACGGCCGGGTGTCATTCAACGACATTCGCGAACTGGACATTGAAGACCTTCTCGGCCGGGAGCCGGTAGCGCCCAATGAACTACTTCTCGGAAGAACGATAATTGGCAAAACCGTGATGGTAACCGGCGCAGGCGGGTCCATCGGTACCGAACTGTGCCGCCAGATTGTCAAGATCGGTGCCCGACGGCTGATACTGTACGAAATATCGGAATTTTCCTTATACGCTATTGAAAAGGAACTGCAGACATACGCCAAAGAGCGTGGCCATGATCATCTCGAAATCCTGCCGATACTCGGTTCTGTCACCGATCCCGAGCGACTTGCCTTCATCTTCATGCGCTGGAAACCGGAAACGGTTTTCCATGCAGCCGCGTATAAACATGTTCCTTTGGTCGAGGCAAATCCGGTGGAGGGCGTACGGAATAACATATTGGGTACATTTGAAACCGTGAACGCTGCGCACAAAGCTGGCGTCAATGATTTTATCCTGATCAGTACCGACAAGGCTGTTCGCCCCACCAACGTCATGGGCGCGACAAAGCGCGGTGCCGAACAGATTCTGCAGGCTTTTGCGGAAAAACCCGGAACAACGAAATTTTCCATGGTCCGGTTTGGCAATGTACTGGGTTCGAGCGGCTCGGTCGTGCCGCTGTTTCGACAGCAGATCGAATCCGGTGGCCCCATCACACTCACCCACCGGGATGTTACCCGCTATTTCATGACCATCCCCGAGGCGGCATTGCTGGTTGTTCAGGCCGGAGGCCTGGCCAAGGGGGGAGAAGTATTTGTCCTGGATATGGGCAAATCGGTAAAAATCATCGATCTGGCACGGACGATGATCCAGTTGTCCGGATTGTCGGTGAAGGACGCAGCACGCCCTGACGGTGATATCGAAATCAAGGAAGTCGGACTTCGGCCGGGCGAGAAGCTTTTCGAAGAGCTGATCATCGGAAATAACCCGAAACCCACGGTGCACGAACGTATCATGATGGCACAGGAGAATTTCACACCATGGCCCGAACTGATCGATTTGCTTCGTGCCCTGCAAAAATGTCGAGACCGCGAGGAAACGATCCATCTCCTGGGAAAGCTGGTGCCCGAGTTCGAGCATAATCGCGACAATCTCGATCAAGCCACCGCTTCCTGATGAAGTTCGCACAATAGGCGCCAGAATAACGGTGTGGACTGCATTGGTTCGGCATCAGACGGAAGGAATGGCGAGAAAATCTCGAGCCTGTTGGTCGAGGCCGATGGACCGATCTCGCAGGTTTTTCATCTTGCAGCAGAACCGACCGCTGAGCCTGCTCAGGGTACAGTAAATGCGGCCTCCGGTTCCGGTTTGCGGACCATCGCTTGGGCCAAACAAGGCATCAGCGGAGCGTGGATCGTAGCTTCCGGCCTGCCGGAATGGCTGTTGGCCTTCACCCCGGCAGTCGGGGCAAAGGCCAATATGTTCGTCTCATCAATGGTAGACAGGGGGAAGACTAACCCGCCGGCGGTCTGTGCGCGTCTTCCGACCAGTCCTGCCGCGCCGCCCATTCTTCCAGCGTCTCGAATTCCACTTCCGGCAGCCGCTGCTGCATGAAATCGGTATCCACTTCGAACGGCCTGGTTACGTTGTTGTTGTTATATTCGTAGAAGGCGGTGATGCCGGCCGCCATGGTTTCACGATTTTCGGGCGGCACGTCGTCGCCGAAGGCCTTGACCAGATAGTCGCCAAATTCCTTGGGCGTGCAGGGGTCATATTTGATTTCATGTCCGAATACGCGGGACAGGGTTTCGGCCACTTCCGGTGGCCTCAGACGCTGTGGTCCGCCGATGTTGAGCCACGAGCCCTCGAAGTCCGGCCGATCCATTGCCGCGACCATGCATTTGCCGACATCATCCAGGCTGATCCAGTTGGCCTGAAGATCCGGATTGTGCGGATAGACATAGCGCTTTTCATCGACGATGAACGGCCGCGCCCAGTTTGTCAGCAGATTGTCCATGAACAGCACCGAACCGAATACGGTCGCCGGCATGCCAGACCGGAAAATCTCGTTCACAGCGATCGTGTTGTTGCCATAGGTGAACGGGTCGCCGGGACGCTCCGGAATCCAGCTTGAGGTGTTCCACACGAAACGCTCGGTCCCTGCTTCCTTGGCCGCAGCGGCGACCTTGCCAACCATGGTTGCGCGATCTTCGCGCGCCTGCAGCGGATGCGTGTAGAATACGGCGTCGGATCCCTCGAAAGCGGGAACCCAGGTGGATTCGTCGGTCAGATCAATGATGCGGCATTCGTCCGCTGCATTGGTGCCCCCGAGATCGGGGTTCTCGCTGCGGGACAGGGCGCGAACCTTGTGCCCTGCTGCCGCCAGTTGCCGTATTTGGGCGAGGCCTTGCCGACCGGTTGCGCCCACGACTGATACCAATGCCATGATTCTCTCTCCTTTTGCGTTTGCAGCGACGCTAGAGAGGAAAAGCGACGGCCCCAATGCTCCATTTTGTCAGGACATTTTTGTTAGGGTGCGGTCAGGAAGCTCCGGCGGCCAGCATCGCCTGCCAGCGCTGCATGCCGGAGATCCAGCGTTCGGGATCGGCGCCCTTCTGCTTGATATAGTCGCCGACCACCGGATGCGGCAGAATCAGGAACCGTTCGTCACCGATCGCCTCGACACACATGTCTGCCACATGCTCCGGGGTCACGATCCCGTCCTTGGCCACCGTCGACGTATCGACCCCGGCGATCATCGGCGTATCCACCCCTTGCGGACACAGGACCGAGACTTTCAGGCCTTCTGCGCCGTGGGTGATTGCCAACCATTCGGCAAAGCTGACCGCAGCATGTTTGGTCACCGAATAGGGTGCCGAACCGATTTGCGCCAGCAGCCCGGCCGCCGAGGCGGTGTTGAGCAGATAGCCGCCGCCCCGTTCCAGCATCCTGGGCACCAGTATCCGCGCGGCGCGGATATGGGCCAGGACATTGATCTCCCAGATATTCTGCCAGACGTCATCGCCCACTTCCGCGCCGCCGCTGGTGATGATGCCGGCATTGGACACGAACAGGTCGATCGGCCCGATATCGGATTCGACGGTTTCGATCAGATGACTGATATCCTCGGCCAGAGACACGTCGGTCCGGATCGCCACGCCGCCGATGTCATCGGCAACCGCCTGCGCACCGGCCAGATCGCGGTCCGCGCAGACGATTGCCTTTGCGCCTTCCGCGGCGAAGCGGCGCGCCATCGCCGCTCCGATCCCGCTGGCGCCACCGGTGATTACGACAATCTTGTCTCTCAGTTCCATTTTGATCCTGTCCTGCTTGAATAAATTAATCACTCGCTTAAAGATGCCAGCCGACTAGAACAAGAGCAAGATTGCCTTCGGGCCCGAGCTCACCCAAAGGTCTAGCCCGAAACAAAGGAGAAGATAATGTACAGTCACATGATGGTCGGATCGAACGATATCGATCGGTCGAAAAAATTCTATGATGCGCTGTTTGCCAGCCTCGGTGGCCAGGAGGCCATGGTCGATCCCAAGGGCCGGCTTGTATATATGCACAATGACGGGATTTTCATGGTCACGCCGCCGATTGACGGCAAGGAGGCTACCTGTGGCAATGGGATGACCGTAGGCTTTGCCATGGAAAGTCCCGAGCAGGCCGATGCCTGGCACAAGGCGGGCGTGGAAGCCGGCGGTACCTCGATCGAAGATCCTCCGGGCGTCCGCGAAAATCCGGGCATGAAGCTCTATCTCGCTTATCTGCGCGATCCCGACGGCAACAAGCTCTGCGCCCTGCACCGGATGGGTTAAGCCTATGCCAAAGAAAAGCGTCCGCATCGGCGGTGCGAGCGGCTATTGGGGCGAGAGCGCCATGGCCACGCCGCAACTGCTCGGTGCGGGCGTGGACTATCTGGTCTATGACTATCTTGCCGAGATCACCATGTCGATCATGGCACGGGCGCATAGCAAGGACCCCGCGGCGGGCTTTGCCGGCGATTTTATCAGCGCGGTCCTGAAGCCGCATGCCCGGACCATTGCCGCGCAGGGAGTAAAGGTCATTGCCAATGCCGGCGGCGTCAATCCGGCGGCCTGCGGCGAAGCGGCGCGGGCCCTGATCCGGGAACAGGGTCTCGACCTGAAGGTCGCGGTGATCACCGGTGACAATCTGCTTTCCGAGCTGGATGCGATCGCCACCAAGGCACCGACCGAAATGTTTACCGGCGCGCCCTTTCCGGACAGGGAGAAGATCGCCAGTATCAACGCCTATCTCGGCGCCTTCCCGATCGCTCGCGCACTGGCCGAAGGCGCGGATATCGTGATCACCGGCCGCTGCGTCGACAGCGCCGTGACCCTGGGGGCCTGCATCCACGAATTCGACTGGTCAGCTGATGACTTTGACATGCTGGCAAGCGGCAGTCTGGCAGGCCATCTGCTGGAATGCGGGCCGCAGGCGACTGGCGGCAATTATACAGACTGGGAAGACGCCGGCGATATCGCCAATATCGGCTATCCGATCGGCACGGTTTCGCCGGACGGATCGTTCACCATCACCAAGCCCGAAGCCACCGGCGGCTGTGTCACGGTCGGCACGGTTTCGGAACAGATGCTCTACGAAATCGGCGATCCGCAGGCCTATATGCTGCCCGATGTGGTCTGCGATTTTTCCGGAGTCGCGATCACCCAGATCGGCCAGGACGAGGTGCATGTCTCTCCGGCCCGAGGCTATCCGGCACCGGACCAGTACAAGACCTGCCTGACCTATGGCGAGGGCTATCGCGGCGGCACTTATGTCAGTTTCTACGGCTTTGACGCCGCCCGCAAGGCGCAGAAATTCTGCGACAATGTCTTTGCCCGCGCCAGAAAGATCCTGCGCGGCCACAATCTCGGCGACTATAGCGAAACGAGCGTCGAGCTGATCGGTGCCGAGAGCCAGTTCGGGGAATTTGCCGCGAACAAGGAGCCCCGCGAAGTCGTGGCAAAGATCGCGGCCAAGCACAGCGAAGCGGCGGCGATCGGGATCTTGCTGCGCGAACTGACCGGCCTCGGTCTGGCAACGCCGCCGGGGCTGAGCGGATTTTCCGGCGCGCGCGCCAAGCCGTCTCCGGTGGTCCGGCTGTTTTCCTATCTCACACCAAAGGAAGAGATTGCCATACGGATTGATGTCGATGGCCGACCGATCGAATTTTCCGACAACCCCGGGCAGGCGTTCGATCCGTCTTCGATCACCAGGCCACCCGATCCGGAACTGCCGGGCATATCCGGCGAAATCATGTCCGTGCCGCTGATCCGGCTGGCCTGGGCCCGCTCCGGCGACAAGGGCAACAAGGCCAATATCGGCGTGATCGCGCGCGATCCGGCCTATCTTCCTTTCATCTGGGCGGCATTGACCCCTGATTCGGTGGCCAGTCGCTTCGGCCATTTCATAGAAGGCGGCGCCGATGCCGCGAGGATCGGGAAATATCATCTGCCCGGTTCGCATGCGATCAATTTCCTGATCGACGCGGTGCTCGGCGGTGGCGGGGTGGCGAGCATCAGAAACGATGCCCAGGGCAAGGGCTATGGCCAGATATTGCTCGCCCACCCGGTTGCGATTCCGGCGGAACTGGCGAATAAGCTGGACGAACAAAAAGGCCAGGAAGGACAATCTCGATGATGCAGGAAGCCCAGGATTTCAAGGACGAGAGCGACACGCTCGCGGCCGTGCTTGCCGATGCGGACGAGGCGGTGTTTGCCACCGTCACCCAGTTCAAGAGCTGGACAATCGAGGATGTCATCGGCCATCTGCATATCTGGAACGCCGCCGCGCTGATGACGCTCCAGGACCCGGAAGCCTTCCAGCAGTTCCTCCGCGACATCATGGGCGCTTTCCAGACCGGCAAAAGCCATATCGATGTGCAATATGAATGGCTCGACAAACATGCCGGCGGCGTGCGCGGCAAGGCCCTGTTCGCTGCCTATTGTGACTATTATCCGAAGCTCGCTGCCGCCTATGGCGCAGCCGACCCCGAACAGCGCGTCGCCTGGGCCGGACCCGACATGACGACAAGGTCGAAGATCATTGCCCGCCAGATGGAGACCTGGTCGCACGGGCAGGAGATATTCGACATTTTGGGCCAGGATCGCAAGGACGGCGACCGGATCCGCAATATCGCCCATCTCGGCGTGACCACCTATGGATGGACCTTCCGCAACCGCCGCCAGGAGCCGCCCGCGCCCAAGCCCTTCGTCCGGCTCACCGCGCCATCGGGTGCCGTCTGGGAATGGAATGATCCGCAGGAGGACAATATGGTGCGCGGCAGCGCGGTCGAATTTGCCCAGGTCGTGACCCAGACCCGCAATATCGACGACACCCGACTGGAAACGGTCGGCGAGACCGCGCGGCAATGGATGGAAATTGCCCAATGTTTCGCCGGCGGCCCGGAAACGCCACCGGCCAGGGGCACGCGGAGCATTGTGACCGGCTAGGATGGAAGACCTGATGACCGCCAGCGAACGGATTGCCACCCTCGCCTCGTTTTTTT
>CAXIBD010000060.1:0-18923 GCA_964022135.1 uncultured Sphingomonadales bacterium
AAAAGTTGTCGTCACACCGAACCCGCATGCGCATGCTAAATTTGCCGATAAACGCAATCTTGCGCTGCTTTCCGATGCCCCGTTGCTTGCTCAAGCGGGCTTGGCGGCGGATGAGATTAAGATACTCAAGGCTGCCGTGCCAAAAACTGTGCTCGTTTCTGGGGACAACGCAGATGCACTTTGGGCGGATCGCCGCAATATGTTCTTCAAGCCGGCGCGCGGTTATGGCAGCAAGGCGGCCTACCGCGGAGCCAAGCTGACGCATAAGGTCTGGTCCCAAATCATCTCCGGAGACTATATTGCACAGACCTATGCCCCGCCGAGTTTCCGCCGCGTCGAGCGCGATGGCAAAACGCTGGAGTTGAAGATTGATGTGCGGCTTTATACCTACGACGGGGCTGTTCTGTTGATTGCGGCGCGCCTTTACAAAGGGCAAACGACCAATATGCGGACGCCGGGCGGCGGGTTCGCGCCGGTACTGGAGACATCAAACTAACGACCGTCATATAACACAAGAATTTCAACGTACCGGCACATCTTCGCGGCATTCGCTATGTATAACTGCCAATTCCGCTATCCTTAATGGCTGATCCTACGCGATTTACGGGACAATAACGCTGGTTCGGTCAACCCCTGTGTTGCCCGTGCGTGTATTTCGTGCTGAAACGATGAGCTCATAGGCACCTTTTTCTGGTAGGGTGAGATCGCCTCCAAATCGGCCTGGCGATTCAACGAAATCAAGCTTACCGCTAGCGATTTTACGCCCCGCTTGATAGGCTATGACTTCAAGCTCATAGTCCTCGGCATCCCAAATCCCCCCGCTGGTAATCGGACAGCCGCACATCAGCATTGTTGAGGTCAGGACCGTGATCGTTCGGTTGCCATCGGCGGTACTCGTAACGGCCTGAGGTGTGATAATGTTGACAACCAAACCGGGTAACTCGATCACCCATCCATCTCCGCTATTGACGGTCTGCCCGGGGATGATCCAACGTTGTGACGAGACCCGAATGCTGGCTTGCATCTGAGCTAAGGGACCAACAACTTCAGCAGTTACGAGTGTGGGCCGCGAAAGTTCAAGCTGCGTGGTGAACGCTGCGGCGTCTGGCGTGGCGCGCATCGGGCTTCGCCCCGTCGATTCCATAATTTGTTTGGTATTCCCCGTGCCGCCCGCGGTTATCCCATCGGCCAGAACTTGCCCGGTTTCCGCATCGCGCAATACAACGCGCGCGCCGCCCATCTGATCGCCGATAAATTTGGCATCTTGACTGATAACCCGCACCATCACTTCCGTGGGTTCGGCAAGGGCTGGCGATGACATCGCCAAAATGCCAGCTGTTATAATCTTGTATAGTTTTGTAAATTTCATTTTCGCGCTCTCTTTCCGTGCATAAAATTCTCTGTTGTTGGATTTATCCAGGCCGAACACTCATCTTCGGTCGGGAGGAATTTCTCGAAAGAAACCAGTAATTCTTGAACATCAAGAAACGCGCCGTCTGAATAGCCATGCTCCTGAACTAAGCGTTACCACGGCGATCAGCGCCATCGGCCAGCTATGCTGGAAAACCACGGACAGCGGCGCGTCCTTGAGAAACACAGCTTTGCAGATGACAATGAAGTGGCGGATAGGATTGGTTTCCGCGACCCATTGGAGAAAATCAGGCATATTTTCAACCGGAGTTGCATAGCCAGAAATTAGCACAGCGGGCACCATGTAAACAAACAAGCCGACTATAGCCTGTTGCTGCGTGGCAGCCAGGGAAGAAATAAATAGTCCGATGCCAATGATTGAGGCGAGATAGATTATCATTGAAAGATAAAGCAGCAGAAGAGACCCTCGAACTGGAACCTCAAGAATGAGCGTCCCAAGAACTAACATGGCGGTTGCGCTTGTAATAGCGACAAGCAATGCTGGCGCAGTTTTGCCAACGAGTATCTCCAGCGGCTTGAGAGGAGATACCAGCAATTGTTCAAAAGTGCCCATTTCGCGTTCTCGCGCAATCGTGAGAGCCGAGATCATGAATCCAACGATGGCGGTCATTACGGCGAAAAGGGAGGGAACTGCGGACCAAATTGGCTTTAGATTTGGGTTGAACCAGATGCGAGAGACTATTTTGGTTGGAGCGCTAAATCCGCGCTCCGCCAACCGTTCGCGATTATAGCTTTCCAATATCTGCGAAAGATAACCGATCAAAATCTGTGCTGTGTTGGAACGCCTGCCATCTAAAATAATTTGGATATTTGCCTCTTCGCCCGCCGCCAGTTTACGCGAGAAGTCTGGACCAAACTGAACAACCATCGCTGTACTTTTGGATTCTAAAGTGGAGACAATTTCAGCTGAACTTTGCAGATATTCAATCCTGCTGAAGGTGTTAGAACCTTTCAGCCTGGCAATGAGTTCTCGCGATTCAACGCCCGCATCTTGATTGAAAATCGCAACCGGCACGTTGCTGACGTCTTGTGTTATGGCAAAAGCATATATGAGCAACAAAAAGGGAGGGGAGAAAAGGACCACCCAGCGTGTTTTAGGATCGCGCGCGTTAGTCCACAATTCTTTGATGATTAGAGCCAAAATACGGTGCCACATCTGCCCTAATCCAACGTCGTTCGTGTGACGCGTGCCGTTATGGCAAAGATTAATACGGCAAAAAGCCCAAGACCAATGAGATCAGGCCCAATGACGGACCAGATATCGCCGGATAAAAACAAAGTTTGCAGGCTTGAAACGAAATAACGCGCCGGTACGGCATAACTGATCATCCTCAGGGCCCATGGCATGCTGTCAATTTCGAATACAAAGTTTGAAAAATAGAAAGCTGGAAGGAACGCGCTCAATATCGACACTTGGGCCGCTACCAGTTGATTACGCGTTAAAGTCGAAATCAAAAGCCCTTGGCCTAGGGAGCAAAGCATGAACACGGATGACGTAAGAAGAAGCAGCAAGAATGACCCCCGAAAAGGAACGTCGAAAACCAGAATTGCTGTTATCACCGACAAGACCATCGAACCCAATCCGAGCAGGAAATAGGGAACAATTTTTCCGATGATGAGTTCAGTTATGCCAATGGGCGTGGCCAATAATGCTTCCATGGTCCCCCGTTCCCATTCGCGTGCAACTACCAGCGCCGTCAACAATGCCCCTATCATCGTCAGCGTGATTGCCACCGACCCCGGGACTAGATAGTTTTTGCTGGAGACTTCAGAATTATACCATATTTGCGGTTCAAGACTGGCGATCGGAGGCTTCCGCTGCTGACCGCTGCTGATAGTCACCTGTTCAAGCCAGTTCGCCCAGAGGAGTCGTACATAATTGTTAACAAGATAAGCGGTGTTGGGATCACTGCCGTCAACAATGACCTGTATCGGCGCTGTATCGGCGCGATAAACGATCCGCGCAAAATCTTCTCTTAGTATAACGATTCCATTGAGACGACCGGCGACGAGATCTTGTTCGAAGAAGCGCCGATCATGGCTGGTTTCCACTTGGAAAAATCGTGAATTTTCTAGAGACGCTTTAAAACTTCCCGTTTCAGCTGTTGGCTGTTCGATCACTAAGCCAACATTAAACGATCGGGGGTCAAATGTTACGCCATATCCAAAAAGAAACAACAGCAGGAGAGGTAATATAACCGCAATCAATATCGTGCTGGGATCCCGCAAAACTTGAAGAGTTTCCTTTCGGATTAGCCCGATCATCCGTGTCATGGAGACTGGCAGAGAGAAAAGCTGTCTGCTCAAGTAGTTTCTCGCTGGCGATCATCATTTTTTACTAACAAGATGAAAGCATCTTCTAGTGTCGGCTCGGGAATATCTTCTGAACGGGCACTCTCTTTCAGCTCATCGGGAGCGCCAGCAGCGATCATTCGTCCGCGATAAATTAGCGCCATCCGGTCGCAATATTCAGCTTCTTCCAAAAAATGCGTTGTGACAACGACTGTAACGCCATTTCCGACCATCGCATTAATATGTGACCAGAATTCCCGGCGCGTCAGGGGATCCACGCCGGACGTCGGTTCATCCAAAAACAACACATCAGGTTCGTGCAAGACGGCACATGCCAAAGCAAGTCGCTGTTTGTAACCCAATGGCAACATGATTGCGTTTGTTTCCAAATAGGAACCCAGGCCAAAAGTCGAGACAAGCCTGTCGATTGCCTTACGGCGCTTCTTCCCGGTCAGCCCATAGATTCCAGCGAAGAAATCCATATTCTGACTGACACTCAGGTCACCATATAATGAAAATTTCTGCGCCATATAACCCAGGCGTGCCCGGGCTTTGCTCGGCGCCTTCTGCAAGTCCATACCGGCAACGCGTGCAAGACCTTCCGAGGGACGCAAGAGACCGCATAGCATCTTGAAGGTCGTCGATTTGCCAGCTCCATTGGGCCCAATCAAACCATATATTTCCCCTCGTTTCACTTCAAAACTTATGTTGTCCGTAGCCGTAAAATCACCGAATCGGCGGGTCAGTCCCATTGCTTCGACGGCAATTTCGTTTTGGTGCGCATTGGTCGATTGTAGTGTCAGAAACGGCGAGGGTTGTTTTTGGCCGCCGCCCATAAGGTCCATGAAAGCATCTTCAAAGCGAGGCGGCGTGGAAGCCACAATAGCGGCGTTGCCGGCTAATAAGTCCGATGGCAAAGGCGTTATCGCTCCCTTTGCAGTTACAATACGAATATTTTGCCCCTGAATGACGCCGTCCAAAACAGCCCGTTTTTCCAATGCGCGGGCTAGTACTAACCTTCGATCTCCTTCTATGTTGCTTAAGAGAAAGGTTCGTCCTTGAACCCGGTCCGTAAGTGCGTCCGGCGGACCATCATATATGAGTTGTCCTTCATTGAGCAGCATGACTGAAGTACAGCGTTCCGCTTCGTCCAGATAGGCTGTACTCCAGATCACACCAATTCCCTGATCAACCAATTCGTAGACCATTCGCCACAATTCCCGCCGGGACAAAGGATCGACACCAACACTTGGTTCGTCGAGCAGCAGCAGGCGGGGCGTTTCGATCAAGGCACATGCAATCCCAAGTTTCTGTTTCATTCCCCCAGATAATGCGCCTGCCAAGCGCTTGGTGAAGGGCTTCAGTCCAGTAAACTCCAACAGTCGATCGAAGGTGGCAGCGCGCTGCGGCCCTGTGACCGACCTTATATCAGCATACAGATTGAGATTTTCATACACTGTAAGATCGTCATAGAGGCCAAAGCGTTGGGGCATATAGGCAACAACCCGGTGAACCGCGCGTGGCTCCTTAACAGGATCAAAGCCGCAAACTTCGAGTTCGCCTTCACTCGGCCGCAATAGACCAGAAATGAGGCGCAGGAGAGTTGTCTTCCCGGCTTAATTTGGCTCGTAAGATCCGAAATCGCTGGAATATTTGCCTTCTCAAATAGCTTCGAGAGACCGCTTATCGTAACGAGTGCTGTATCATGCTTCACTGTCTGACCGCGGGTTTGAGAATGACCGTGACGGGCATGCCCTGTTTGAGGCGTGAGCCGGCATCTTCAACAATGATTCTGACACGGTATACCAAACTCGTGCGCAGTTCTGGCGTTTCCACCGTTTTGGGCGTGAATTCAGCAACTGGCGAAATAAATCCGACTTTTCCGGTATAAGTTCCGCCGGAATCCGTTTGTACTTCTGCTCTCATGCCAGGTTTGACGCGGTCCAGGTCTGGTTCCGCCAAGAAGGCGCGCACCCAGACCGGCGAAACCAATGATACCGAAACGATTGTTTCGCCGGCTCCGATTATCGAACCGGGCTCTCTCACCCTTGTCAATACGCGTCCGTCTGATGGCGCAATGAGATTGGCATCTTTTAGGCGTCGTTTAGATAGGTTGAGCGCCGCCCGCTCCGCTTTTAGCGCAGCTCGGGCTCGTTCAATATCTTCAGAGCGTGGCCCGATGCGCGCTAATTTATATGCCTTGTCCGCAACCTCTTTTGAGGCAGCGGCTCGATCTCTTTCGGTCTGTGCTGTTTCAAGGCCTTGCGGGGAGACAAAATCACGGTCCGCCAAAAACTGCTGACGCTTCAAGGTATTTTCGGCAAGCGAGAGAGAGGCATTGGCTTCGGCTAGAATGGCGGCGGCTTGATCAATTTCCTGTGGACGGGTTCCCGTTTGCAACGCCGCCAATTGTGCCGCCTGACCGCTTACTCTGGCTTGCGACAAACTCACGTCATCCTCGTAATCTTGCGGTTCAAGAATGGCTATCAGCTTTCCGGCCTTAACAGTGTCGCCTTCTTCAACATTGACTGCACGAAGCCTGCCGGGAATTTTGAATGCCAGGTTAACTTGGCGGACATCAACATCGCCATAGAGGACAATATGCCCATCGGTCTGGTGATCGTCCCGGAGCGCATAGTAAGCATAAGTCCCAACCGCGAGTAGGATCAAAAGAGCTGTTAGCGCATATATATGGTTTCTCGTTATCATGGGTCTATTGTTTTGAACTCCGGTGGGAATTTGATCAGCGGTAAATTCTGAACATATATTTGGAGCGCTTCAAAGTCATGCCTTTTGGCTTTCTATCCGATACGGATTTTAGTGTCGTTTAGGAAAACATAAGGCGGAATATCAAGGTTTCGCGGCGCAGGACCGCGCCGAACACGGCCAGAGGTATCGTACAGCGAACCGTGACAGGGGCAGAACCACCCGCCATATTTCCCCAGCGGGTCGCCTTCTTTTTGACCCAGAGGAATACAGCCAAGATGGGTGCAAACGCCAATCATAATGAGCCACTCGACTTTTTGTACCCGCGAGCGATCGCTTGCCGGATCGATCAGGCCCGGATTATCATCATCGGCCTGTGCACTCGCGATATTCTCTGCCGTGCGCCGGACTATGAATACAGGCTGATTTCGCCAGCTTACGGTTACACGCTGCCCCGGTTCAACTGGTGACAGGTCGACTTCAATCGACGATACAGCAAGTGCGTCTGCCGATGGGTTCATGCTGCCAACAAGCGGGATGGCCGATACTGCAGCCCCTACGGCGGCAAAAGATACGGGCGCGATATGGATGAAGTCTCTCCGCCTGATACCAGATGGATCCAAGTCTATCTTGTTTTCAGCAATGGTCTCCATCACAGCCTCTTTGGGTTGTTCCCGGCATAGCGATATGCCTCTAATGCGCCCGGGCCAACTTGGTTCATGATCCATCTTGCCCGATGGGAGTTGATGCTGATCCACTGCCCCATCGCGGAATGAAGCGAGGGACCTGCGCTGCATAGCTGCGGTAAACATCTCCCAGTTGCGCTTCGACTTCGCGTTCTTCTTTAAGTGCGAGCCGCCAGTACATGATCAGCAATACGGGAAACATCGCTAGTGTCAGTAGGGTTGGCCACTGGAATAGAAATCCAATCATGATCATCACAAAACCGACATATTGCGGATGTCTTATCCGCGCGTAGGGGCCTGTTTGTGCTAGTGCACCGCTATGCTGTGCTTTGTAAAGAACGCGCCAAGCTGCGGAAAGCAAATAGAATCCGCCGCCGATGAAGATAAAACTCAAAAGATGGAAAGGCCCAAAATGAGGATTGGCCTCCCAACCGAAAATCATTTCCAGCAAATGCCCGCTATCATGCGCGAACCAGTCGATATTGGGGTAGTTGGATTGCAACCAGCCAGCGATGAAGTAGATGGTCAAAGGAAAGCCGTACATTTCTGTAAAAAGAGCAACGATAAATGCGCTGAAGGCCCCAAAAGAGCGCCAATCTCTTTTGGTCTGCGGTTTAAAAAAACTGAACGCAAAGATAATGAATATAGCCGAATTGAAGAAGACCAGAAACCACAGCCCGTAGGCAGACATATCCATCATTATTCCCCTAATTTGTCAGGCATAGATCCTTGATCAGGATCGCCGCGCTTGGAACCATGCCCACCATGCCCACCATGCCCACCATGCCCAGCGTGCATGAAACTGTGCATGACAACACAAACAAGGAGCAAGCCGCCCAGCAGCAGATAATCGCCAGGGATATGGGCTTGATGCTCAAAATATAGTGCAAAGGCCGCTATTCCCAAAAACGCATAAAATACAAACTTTACGCGGGAATTAGATGGTTGCGACGCGGATGACTTGTGTTGGTGTTGCATGATATGATTCCTCACGTTTTCATAATCGCATGAGCGCGGCGTAATCGAAAAAGCCGACACATTAACATTGCTTGTGGAAATAGACGTTCGAAAATGCGCTGCGTTACAGTCGACAACTCAAATTCACCAAGTTTGGACAGCAGCGGCTCTCGAAATTTGCGCGCCTACAACAGAATATTTAGATCGCGTGACCCACTCCATGCTCACACCAGACACATTGGCATGCAATATGATCACAGCTTGGGTCATGAAGCGGGCGACGAAATTGCCGCCTTGCAAGCGGGAATACGATTTTCGCCAGTAAAGAGGGTTGATACAGACGATGCAGCCTTGCAGATGCGTTTGACCGGCTGATATCCTGCAGCGCCAGACGTGCTCCGCGATCACCAGCCGCGTTGTACAGGAAGCGGTTGCTGATCCCGGTTTTAAGCAACGGCAGGAGCTGCGCGCGCCAAAGACGGGTATAATCAGAGCCATCAATCAAGCTCTGAGCCGCCAAGATACCCGAACGCAGGGCGTATCGCATTCCAAACCCCGCTAACATATCCTGAAAGCCGGCTTGTTCGCCAATCAGCGGATGGCCGCCTTGCATTGCTGTGTTGGGGATACGGAAATTTCCAAACCCACCGAAAGCACGCGAAGACTTCATTTTTAGTCCGGTTTTGTCTTCGAAAAACTTTACAGAGCGCGCCACATGCATCGCTTGGTTCTTGAAGCCGCTGAACATGCAGCTTGCAAGAGTACCGCGGCCATTGTGGATCAGCAAATAGGCATAGCCATGAGGAGCCAATCTGTTATCAAAAGCAATATGATTGCTGTCGGCCTGATCGGTATCGAAAATATAGCCTGCTGCAATTGCATCGGCTGATCGAGGCCCGATTGCGGAAACGGCGGGCCCTTCGATGCTCGCTACGCGGTCACCGAACCGGACTTCCACGCCGAGGGCAATAGCCTGATCTAGCAAACCTTGCTCAAGGCTTCCTTTTTGACCACCGCGCTGTACAAGATAGTATAGCGGACGATCACCGCTTATCGGGTAAACTTCGCCGCGATAATCATAGGCAGTTCCGCCACAGACGGGATGAGCGTTGAAACTTGTTTCGACGCCCGCTTCGTTCAGTTCTTCGAGCACATCGCGCTTGCCGCTCCAGTTTTCAAGGCCTTGGTAATCGCCATGAAACCGGCTGCCAACGGTCTTGTGCCATTCACGCACTACAACTTTGCGTCCGGCACGCGCGAGCAATATGGCGCAAGCGAGCCCTGCCGGGCCAGCGCCGACAATGGTAGTGGGATCGTCATGCAATTGCGGATTAATCGATGGAAGGAGTCCAGTCATAATCACGGTCGCTCCTTCTTGGGAGTTTATTCTCTAGGCATGCACCGGGGCTGCATGGATTCCCTCCAGATGGGTCCGTTTCAGCAACAGCGCGTTAACCGCAACCAGTGCAGAGCTGCCTGACATCGCAAGAGCAGCAATCTCCGGACTGATGATGAGAGGATAAAAAACACCGGCTGCCATCGGAAAAGCGATGACGTTATAAGCGACGGCCCAGAATAGATTCTGATGCATTTTCCGCAATGTCGCGCGCGACAATTCGATCGCGCCCAGAACATCATAAGGATCACTTTTCATCAGTACCACATCGGCGCTTTCGATCGCGACGTCTGTGCCGGCGCCAATGGCAAAGCCAACATCAGCCTGCGTCAGGGCAGGGGCGTCATTGACTCCGTCTCCAACCATACCGACCTTTTTGCCTTGATCCTGCAATTCTTTAATTTTCTCGGCCTTTTGTCCCGGCAAAACGTCTGCGAGAACGGTTGTAATTCCAAGTCCAGAGGCAATCCGTTCAGCAGTTTCCTGGTTATCCCCTGTGAGCATGGCAACTTCGACGCCGCGCTTGCTAAGCATTCTGACCATGGCCGCAGCTGTAGGGCGAGGTGCGTCGGAAATTGCAATGAGGCCCGTAAGCTTGCCTCCTTTGGCAATGTGAACCACGGTCTGGCCGGCTCCCTGCAATCGCGCCGCTTCGGCTTTAAGTTCGCCCATCGAAACGTCACGCTCATCCATGAGTCTTCGATTGCCAAGAAGAATTTCTTCGCCATCAAGCTCAGCGCGCGCGCCCTTGCCTTCGATATTTTCAAACGCGGCCAATTTTTGTTTTGGCAGATCACCGGCGCGCTTCATTATGGCCTGCGCCAAGGGATGATCAGAACCTTGCTCGACGGTCGCCGCCATAGCTAGTACCTCATCGATCGACACGTCAGAAGATGTGACAACCTCGACCACTTCAGGGGCCCCCATCGTCAGAGTTCCGGTTTTGTCAAAGACGATGATATCGAGTTTGGTGGCGTCTTCTAGAGCGCTGGCGTTTTTGAAAAGAATACCGTTCATCGCGCCTAGTCCAGTGCCGACCATAACAGCCATAGGCGTTGCGAGTCCAAGCGCGTCAGGGCAGGCGATTACAAAGACCGTGATAGTCAATGTCAAAGCAAACAAAAGAGGTTGCCCGAGCCACCAAAACCAGACTGCGAAGGTTGTAAGGCCGATAAGTATAGCAATTAAGACCAGCCATTGGGCGGCTTTGTCCGCTAGTAGTTGGGAAGGGGCCTTTGAATTTTGTGCTTCCTGAACCAGTTTTACGATTTGCGCGAGCGCGGTATCGGCACCAACTTTGGTTGCCCGATATTGGAAGCTGCCGCTTTTGTTGATCGTTGCGCCAAAGACATTATCTCCCGGCTTCTTGTTGACGGGCATGGATTCGCCGGTCAACATCGATTCATCGACGAGCGTTTCACCTTCCAGTATTTCTCCGTCCACCGGGATTTTATTGCCTGGCCGAATGACCACCACATCATCTTTGAGCACCTCGGCGGTTGATATTTCGATTTCCTTGCCGTCACGCAATACGATGGCTTTCGGCGGCGCGAGGTCCATAAGCGAACGGATAGCGTTGGATGCGCCTGCGCGCGCCCGCATTTCGAGCCAGTGTCCAAGCAGAATGAATACCAAGAGCACTGCCACCGCTTCAAAAAACTGAACTCCGGGGAAGAAGAAGGTTGATCCGACACTGAAAAAATATCCTGTGCCCACGGACAACACAACCAGCACGGCCATATTGAGGACACCGTTTCTGAGCGCACGCCATGCGGCGATAAAAAACGGCCAGCTGGGATATATTATAGCTGCACTGCCAAGGAAAAATAGCCAAAGATCCAGGCGCAATCCCAATGGAGGCTCAGGCGGTGTAAATAGTCCACCCATGGGCGAATAAATGAAAATAGGAATGCTAAATACTAGCGCGATCCAGAAGCGATTGCGCATGTCTTTTACCATTTCGGCCATATCCATACCGCCGCCATGGCCCATTTCGTGCGCGGTGTGATCGGTTGCAGCCTGCTTGTCACTTTCGCTCGACGTCGTGGCTTTTTTGTCATGATCGGCGTGTTTCTTATGATCAGGAGCACCGGTCTTTTGTTGTTCTTTTTCGCATAGATGTTTTGGCAACAGCTCTCCGCCGCAGTGATAGCCGCATTCGGCGACTTTTGTTTCGATTTCTACGAGCCCAATTGCTTTTTCATCAAAAGTTACGGTAGCGCTGCCGCTGGCATGGTTTACTGATACTTTTTCTATTCCCCTTAATTTGGAAAGCTGTTTCTCAACGCCCCGTGAACTTAAAGGTGAAATCAACCCCGAGACTTCGATTACAGCGGTCCGCATTATGTATCCCTCTTTGATTTGCATGTTTTTGGCAGCCCATTACCAAACTACAGCATATTTTTAGATGTCATCCAGTTTGAAGACCGCAGTTGGACCGGCAGCGCCCAACCGCGATACTCGAACTGGTAGCAAGATAGACGGATTGGGAAGCGCTTCGTTACAGTCGAATGATAGTGAAATTCAATCGACGGGCTCTGCGTGTGTCGCATGCGAACAATCGCAATTGAGAAATCCATGCACTGGGCATGTTTCGCATGTTTCCTTCAATCGGTCGCGCAGCGCTTGACGCGCGCGGTGCAGGCGTACCCGCAGATTGCTTTCACCAATGTCCAGGGACGCGGATACACTCTCGCGGGCTTCGCCGACGATGTCTACTCGCCAGAGAATATCGGCATAATCGGATTTTAGGGTTGGGAGCAGCTGATACAGACAAATGCAGATCATGCGGTCCAACTCATGTTCCGTTTCTTCGCTATCCATCAGCATTTCGAAGTTTGCATATTCCTTTTCAATGCCGCGTCGTTTGCTCTGGGTGCGATAATGGTCGATCAAGGTTGTATGGAGCACCTTGCGCATCCATCCCCTTAATTTTTCGGTGTCTCGTACATCTTCAATACGATCCAGCACCCTGACATAGAAATTTTGCAGCACGTCCGCCGCTTCGTCTCGATTCCCAAGCTTATTCACCAAATATCGAAGGAACTCGGCTTGGACTTCCGCCATGACCTTATGCACCGAATAGTCCCCCCCCGGTTCATTATCTTCAGATGCCATAATTCACTCCCGGCAAGCAGCGCCTGGGTCGTTCCGCGCCTTTATCTTGTCATGTCTAGGCTGTTTAGTGGACCCGATTGCCTTGTCATTGTCAAACTGTAACAAACCTGCGTTGTTGCCGTCCTTCATATTGACCCAAGGGATTTCCGGCGGGCCGAATAGCCCTGTCTTGCAATCAGAGATCGATAGTGAGGAAAGCAAATGTGGACATATCTTCTATCAAAATTTCTATCCAGCTTTATAAAAACCGGTGCCCTGCGTGTAATCTTTCCGGATGGACAGGCACAGCAATATGGCTCAGATTGTGAGAATATAGTACAAATCAACATACATTCGCGCAGTCTGCCTAGGAAGCTTTTCCTCAACCCCGAACTTGTTTTGGGCGAGGCCTATATGGATGGTTCGCTGACCGTAGCAAATGACGACATTTATGGATTGCTGGAATTGTTGATCAACAACCAATCGTTGCAACGCCCAAGCTGGTTTTCTCGCAAAATTACCCTTTATCGGCGATTTCATCGATATTTCGCTCAGCATAATCCATTGACCGTAGCCCGCAGCAACGTGGCGCATCACTATGATCTTTCGAAAGATTTTTATCGGCTCTTTCTGGACGATGACATGCAATATTCCTGCGCATATTTTACCGGTACCGATGACAGCCTGGAAACGGCGCAGGAAAACAAGAAACATCATATTGCTACCAAGCTAGTGCTTGAACCGGGTCATCATGTTTTGGATATTGGGTGTGGTTGGGGGGGGCTAGGCCTTCATCTGGCCAAAGAGCATGGCGCTCAAGTAACTGGGGTTACTCTGTCATGTGAGCAACATAACGTAGCCCTTGAGAGGGCAGAAAAATTGCAGACAGGCGCCCGCGCAGAATTTCGTTTGCAAGACTATCGAGAGGTAACCGAAGTCTTTGATCGCATAGTGTCGGTCGGTATGTTCGAGCATGTCGGTATACCCCATTATTCGGAGTTTTTTTCCAAATTACATGGGAGCCTCGCGGACGATGGCATAGCGCTGCTCCACTTTATTGGTAGAGCCGACGGCCCAGGCGCGACAAATCCATGGATTGCAAAATATATATTCCCTGGAGGCTATTCTCCGGCTCTTTCCGAAGTAATGGCTGCTGCTGAACGCTCAGGTCTATATGTTACAGACGTGGAAGTTTGGCGCCTCCATTACGCCGAGACCCTGAAAGCATGGCGCGACAGATTCGAACAAAAAATCGATGCGGTTCGAGAAATCTACGACGATCGGTTCTGCCGTATGTGGCGATTTTACCTTGTCGTCAGCGAGCTCGCGTTCAGACAAAATGGCCATGTGGTTTTTCAAGTTCAATTGGCCAAAAAACAGGATGCCGTTCCACTTACACGCGACTATCTGGTTCATACGGAACCACAGGATGGATATTCTAGATATGCTGCATGATAGCGGTCTTTGGGCGGAAGCTGTCGAGGAAGATTTAACATATGTGTAACAAATCATTGCCTGCCACGTCATTATATCTGAACCCAATCAAACCGTTCCCGATGTAGGGGAGCGCCTCTGGTTTAAGCCATCACCGTCTATGCAATCACATAGGGAAATTTTGGAGAATTTCAGATGAACGATGCCGAAAATGATAATGCGGACAAGGAGATTATAACCATGTACGCGCCGATCTTCCGGCAGAAGCTCAAAAGGCTTGAAGCGCACGGTCAGCAAGTCACCGCCGAGGCCGATGGATTACGAGCAGTATTGTCGCGGATTCATCGTGCGCAAACCTCCGCCGAGCGTGAACCAACGGAAATTCTTCAGGAAACTAGCCGTCACCAAGAACATCAAGCTGCCTGAATTCGACCGGTCGGAGTATCCTTGCGTTAACATGAGTTGGCCTGCAATTTAACTAGCGAGCGCAGGCTGCCGCAGAGCCGCTTGACCGCAAAGGAATGGACCAGTGTCAATTAATAATGAAATGGAATTGAAAGGGGTCTTCAAGGCTGAACAGCTGGAGCAGTTAAAAAGTCTTTCTGCCATTGGGGAACTCGCAGTTGATAAAGCAGTTTCTCGAGTTCTGACAACGACATATTTTGATACACCCGATCACGCGCTGCACAAGCACGGCTATTCATGGCGTGTTCGCAAGACCGGCAAGACTTACACCCAGTGTTTGAAACGGCAAAGCGAACCTCTGGGCGCCATCATAGGGAGAACAGAATGGCAGGCTGAAATACCGGATCAAATCCCTAAAATTGATCTGCTTGAAAATATGAAAATCCGGGCCAGGATAAAACGATTGGCGGCAGACAATCTACAGGCTGTTTTCCAGTCCGTTGTCAGGCGGCAGTCCCGAAAGCTCAAATTTGATGATGGTACGACAGTGTCGCTCGACATCGATGTCGGTGAAGTCACTGCGGGCGATGCAGTCCAGCCAATTTGTGAATTCGAGCTTGAACTTTTGAGCGGTTCAGCCGCTCACATATTTGAACTTGCGGCAACAATTAATCAGACAGTTCCGTTCCGGATCAGCACCGTCAGCAAAGCGACGCGCGGCTATTCATTGCTTTCGAAGGAAGAGCCACGAGCTCAAAAATGGAAGCAGTTTAAGCTGTTGAAGAGCTTCACTGCAGAACAGGCCGTTGTCGACAGTCTTCAGCAGACAATCAGTTGTCTGCAAGCCAATGAAGCGTCGGTTCTACGGGGCGATGCCGAAGGTATCCATCAAATGCGTGTTATCTTGCGGCGCTTACGTGCAGGCTTGGCGATTTTCCAGTCCAATATTGCACAAGAAAAATATGATTGGATTGTGAGTGAAGCAAAGTGGCTTAGAGATGAGCTGTCGGCAGCGCGCAGCTGGGATGTTTTTATCGATGAATTTGTGGCACCGGTCGCCAAACTTTCCAGACCGACCACCGGATTTGAACTGCTTTTATCGGGTTTAGAGAAAGAAAGAGTTCTGCATCGCAAACAAGCCCGCAGCGCAGTCAATTCCTGGCGCTATACAGAATTTATTCTTGGACTTAGTACATGGCTTTATAGTGATAACTGGCGGGATAACGCAGCCTCTTCAAATGTAATGGACCTGTCAGAGCCGGCCAGCAAATTTTGCGCAAAGCAACTCAAGAAACAGAATAAAATTGTACGAGAAAAGTGTCAAAAGCTTGGACAAATGTCTGAGGAAGAACGACATAAGCTAAGATTGGCGGTTAAGAAACTGCGTTACACCATAGATTTTTGTGCCAATATTTATCCAGAAAAGCAAATTTCGATTTTCCAGAAAAAGCTCAATCCCGTTCAAGCAGCACTCGGCTATTTGAACGATGTCCTCGCTGCGAAACTGCTCGTCGAGAAATTGATGAGCGTAAAATCCGATCATGCCACTCCTGCATGGCTCTATACAGCTGGTATTGTGATCGGATGGCACCGACACGAAGCCACACTGACCGAAAAAAAGCTTTTCAAGGATGTAAACCGGTTCCTCGGAACCAAAGTTTTCTGGGAAAGAAAATGATCCCGATGCAGAATCGGAATGGGAAACTAGGCCGGTTCAAACGATATCAAAAAGAGGTCCGGTGATGAATGGTGCGATGGTCCTTGTCATCCTGGGCGTATTTACTGCTCTGTTGTTTGACTATTCGAACGGAATGCAAGACGCCGCCAACATGTTGGCGACGGCAATTGCCTCGCACGCAATGACCCCGATACAGGCAATTATTCTGGTATCCTCTTTCACTTTTCTCGGACCGATCATTGGAGGAACTGCGGTGGCCAACACGATTGGCAGCTTTGTCGATGTTTCCGATCTGGGAAATATTATTTCTCTGACTGTCATATTATCGGGTCTGGGTGGCGCGATTGTCTGGAATTTTCTAACCTGGTGGTTTGGACTTCCCGTCTCCTCTTCCCAAGCTCTTGTTGGAGGTCTCGTAGGGGTGGTTATCGTCGCTGCGGGTCCCGGCCATGTCGTCTGGGGTTTTGAGACAACTGAAGGCTTTCATCTCAAGGGTGTCGCCAAGATACTGGGAGCATTGTTTTTGTCACCCATTCTGGGCTTTTTCCTGGGCGGTTTATTACACCGCATCATGGCCTTCACCTTGCGTGCCGCCAAGCCATCCGCCAATAAATATCTTCGCGCCTTTCAATGGCTGACAACGGCCGCTCTGGCTTTTTCTCATGGAACAAATGATGCCCAGAAAGGCATGGGCGTGATTGCCATGATCTTGGTTCTGGGTGGAGTCAGCGGGCAGTTCTATGTGCCATTTTGGGTTATTTTGGCGAGCGCAACAGCTATCACAATCGGCACTCTGACCGGCGGCTGGCGTATTGTGCGTACGCTGGGTTTCGGAATCTACAAAGTTCGGCCAATCCACGCGTTGGATGCCCAATTAACATCGGCGGGTGTTATTTTGGCCGCATCTGCGGTCGGAGCGCCTGTTTCCACCACCCAGGTGGTCAGTACCGCGATTATGGGCGTTGGCGCATCAGAGCGGCCAAAATCGGTTCACTGGGGCACTGCAAAGCATATCTTCGAGGCATGGTTGATCACGATACCGGGTGCTGCGAGCGTTTCCATAGCCATTTATGGATTGATCCAATTGGCTGGAAAGATTTTTTGATGGGAATTTATATGTGCCATGCTCCCAAATCCGGAAAAGTAGCATTTCTCACCAAGGGTCCAATGAGCTGCCGGTCACGCCAGCGTCTGGCGCAGCATTGGGATGTGCCTCAAAACGGCTTGGGGGAATATAATCGAAAATGATTTACGATGCTCCTCAAATTTCGCATCTGATGCTCTTTGGACAAAGCCTGGTCCTTGGCTTTTTGGTAGGGCTGGAGAGAGAGCGTCATGAAAATTCCATAGCGGGGCTGCGGACTTTCACATTAATAGCGCTTGCTGGTTCGCTGGGCGGATACATCGGGATGCAAAGTGGTTCCCAAATCGGAGCATGGACGCTTTTGATACTCGTCGCTGCCAGCCTGATGATCGCCCAAATGAAGTCCCGGGCCATGGAACCAGACACCACGACGGTAGTGGCTGCCCTGATTACCTTCATACTGGGCTATATTTTGTGGTTCGGTCATCCAATATTGCCAGCCGCAATCGCCGTGACCATGACGGCATTGCTCTATTTTCGTAAAGAATTGCGAGAAGTGCCGCAGAGGTTGACCAAACAGGAAATAATATCCTTTTTCCAATTCGCAGCGATCGCGGTGATTTTATTGCCAATATTACCCGACAACAATTACGGTCCTTACGAGGTATTTAACCCCTATCAAATCGGTTGGCTGGTAGTCCTCATCAGCGGTCTTAGCTTGTTGGGTTATCTGGCACTAAGAATTTTTGGTCATAAGTCTGGCATCGCAATTGCCGGAATTTTGGGCGGCATGGCTTCAACGACGGCAACAACCCTTGTCTACGCCAAATATAGCAAAGAACAGACCGGTTTTTCCAACATTGCTGCGACGATAATATTATTATCCCACCTGGTTCAACTCGTTCGCATTGGAATTATCGTAGGGATACTGGAGTTTATGCTGATGCCCCTCATGCTACCATGGCTGATAGGGGCCGGAGTGGCCGGCAGTATTTTCGTTTGGTGGTCGTACCGCAAGATTGTAGACTCAAAGGAGCCGCTACCGGCAGTATCGACCCGAAACCCGGCGGAAATAGTAAGCGCGGCGATCTTTGCGCTCAGCTTCGCCGGGATATTATTTCTTGTCGCCTGGATGAATGATGTCTTTGCCGAAGCCGGAGTTTTCCTGGTGTCCTTCCTGTCGGGATTGACCGATATAGACGCCATAACAGTTTCAAATCTGAAACTCGTATCGGATGATATCCTTGATCCCAATATTGCCGTTTACGCAATCATATTGGCCTTCCTCGCCAACCTCATTTTTAAACTTGGGATAGTTTTTGTGTTTGCCGACAAGAAGCTACGGCGCCCTATTTTAACCGGTTACCTGACTTTGGTTCTTGGTATCTCGGCAGGAGTGTTGGTCAATGCCTATTTTTGAACCAAGCGGTGAACGAATGCTGCCAATCGGGAAGGAAGCATTGTCGTGGCGCTGCTGCGCCCGGGTTCTTTCGTCACATATAAATCACTCGATCAATGATTGGACAGGCAATGCAATCTGAAGCTGAGATCATACAAACGAATCCAGCTTCGCGGTTTTCGAGAATCATAAACACCGTGTTCCCGCGAACCCCGGACTTCTATTCAATGCTTAATGATCAATGTGATGTCGTTGCGCAGGCAATGGAAATACTGGTCACCTATATGCAAACAGGCGAGCAGAAACGAGCTGACGATGTGCGGAGACTGGAGCACGAAGGCGATATTCTGAAATTAAGA
>CAXIBD010000061.1:0-18806 GCA_964022135.1 uncultured Sphingomonadales bacterium
CTGTTCGGATCGGGCAAGATGTTCCTGCCGCAGGTGGTGAAGTCGGCGCGCGTGATGAAAAAGGCCGTCGCCCATCTCTTCCCCTATATCGAGGCGGAAAAGGACGAGAAGGCCAAGGGCAAGGGCAAGATCATCATGGCCACCGTGAAGGGCGATGTGCACGATATCGGCAAGAATATCGTCGGCGTCGTGCTGCAGTGCAACGGCTTCGAGGTGATCGATCTCGGGGTGATGGTGTCCTGGACCGACATTCTGAAAGCGGCCAACGAGAATGACGCGGATATCATCGGCCTGTCCGGGCTGATCACGCCGTCGCTCGACGAGATGGTCACCGTTGCCGAGGAGATGGAGCGCGCCAAGATGCAGATGCCGCTGCTGATCGGCGGTGCCACCACGTCGAAGACCCACACGGCGCTGCGTATCGAGCCGGCCTATAGCGGCCCGACCATCCATGTGCTGGATGCGAGCCGCGCGGTCGGCGTGGCCTCGCAGCTGGTCAGCGACACTCAGGCGACCGGCTTTATCGCCAGGACCCGCGAGGACTACGAGCTTGTCCGCATTGCCCGCGCAGGGAAAACCGGAAAAAAGCTGTCCAGTCTGGAAGAGGCGCGCGCCAATGCGGCCAAGATCGACATGGCGCTGAAGGCTCCAGCCCCGGCCAAGCCGGGACTGCATGTCTACGAGGACTGGGATCTGGCCGACCTGCGCGACTATATCGACTGGACGCCATTTTTCCGCGCCTGGGAACTGGCCGGCAATTATCCGGCGATCCTGACTGACAAGATTGTCGGTGAGAGCGCCAGCGACCTGTTCCGCGATGCCCAGGCGATGCTCGACACCATCATCGAAGAGAAATGGCTGACCGCAAAAGGCGTGGTCGGCCTCTGGAAGGCGCGGCGCGAAGGCGACGACATACTGGTATTGCCGGACAATGAGGAATTCGCCCTGCCGATGCTGCGTCAGCAGGTGGTCAAGCGCGGCGGCAAGCCGAACAATTGCCTTGCCGATTTCATCGACAGCAGTGACGACTGGATCGGTGGCTTTGCCGTCACCACCGGCCATGGCATCGACGAGCATGTCCAGCGCTTCGAGATGGACAAGGATGACTATAACAGCATTCTGCTGAAGGCGCTGGCCGACCGGCTGGCCGAAGCCTTTGCCGAACGCATGCATGCCCATGTCCGCCGGGACCTGTGGGACTATGCCGCAGACGAGAAGCTGAACAACAAGGACCTGATCCGGGAAAAATATCAGGGCATCCGCCCCGCCCCCGGCTATCCGGCCTGCCCGGACCACAGTCTGAAACCGATCCTGTTCGACATGCTGGACGCCACGCAGAACACAGGCATCGAGCTGACCAGCGGATTCGCGATGACCCCGACGGCGGCGGTTTCGGGTTTCTATTTTGCCCATCCGCAGGCCGAATATTTCGGCGTCGCGCGGATCGGCGAGGACCAGGTCGAGGAATATGCGGTCCGGCGCGGGGTCTCCATCGACCAGGCGCGTCAGTGGCTGCGACCCAATCTGAACGAATAATCCAGTCAAATTAACCCGTTAACTTCTGCCGCTCAGCCTGAATTCATCTGGGACAGCTATAGCTTGGGGATTGTTTGCCATCGCGGCAGGCGATAATGAGACTGCCCTATTCTCCCGAGTCAGGATGACCGATAATGAACTTCAAGCTCCCGTTGATTGCTACAGCCCTGGTAGCAACAGTTGCCGGCACTCCGGCCGAAGCTCAGCGCGGCGGCCCTTTCACGGTCACCGAAACCGGAGCCAGCTACGCGCGGCTGGCAGATGCGGTCAAGGCGGTGGGCGGCAACAATGCGACGATTGTCATTGCCCCCGGCTCCTACGGCGACTGCGCGGTGCAGACTGCGGGCCGGATTACCTACAAGGCAGCGATCCCCGGCCGCACGATCTTCGACGGCGGCATCTGCGAGGAAAAGGCAACGCTGGTGCTGCGCGGCAAGGCAGCGACGATCGACGGCATCATCTTCCAGAACCAGCGCGTGCCGGACGGCAACGGCGCCGGCATCCGGATCGAACGCGGCGATCTCTATATCTACAACGCTATGTTCCGTAACGCCGAGGAAGGCATATTGAGCGCCGACGATCCCAGCGCCGAAATCGTGATCGACCGGTCGACCTTCCAGCGGCTCGGCCGCTGCGACCGCGGCCTGTCCTGTGCCCACAGCATCTATATCGGCGATTTCGGTTCGCTGAAGGTCACCAACAGCCGCTTCGAAAAGGGCAATGGCGGCCATTATGTCAAGAGCCGCGCTCCCGTTGCGACGATCAACAACAACAGTTTCGACGATACCCAGGGCCGCAACACCAATTACATGATCGACCTGCCCGCCGGCGCCACCGGCGTGATCAGCGGCAATGTGTTCGTGCAGGGCCAGAACAAGGAAAACTGGAGCGCCTTCATCGCCATTGCGGCCGAAGACAAGGACCATAGTTCAGCCGGTCTCAACATCCACTCGAACAGCGCGTCACTGGCCAAGGGCGTGCAGCGCAACACCTGGTTCGTTGCGGACTGGAGCGGCGACCAGATCAGGATTGCGAACAACAGCCTCGGACAGGGCCTGACGCGCTTCCAGCGACGCTAGCCGACGCTCGCTATTTGCAGCTGTTGGCAGGGCCGCCGTCGATATCCAGACAATGGCCGTCGATATCCGTCGCCGGCATGTCGACACCGACCAGCGCGCCAAGCGTCGGAGCGATATCGACCGTCATCACCGACATCGGCTGTTCGAAATGCTGGATGCCGGCCCGCCAGAACAGGATCGGGACGCGGCGGTCATAGTCCCACGGGCTGCCGTGGGTCGCGACATAGCCGCGGCCAGTCGTCGCAATCGGCGTGACGGCCTTTTTCAGCAGCACGATAAAATCGCCCGACCGGTCCGGATGAAAGGAAGCCTTGACCCGTTGCGCCAGCGTCCATGATTCCGGCGACCCGTCAGGAACGGTAATCCCCTCCAGGTCGTCGCGATCGATCACCGCCTCGACCTGTGCGTGCGCCGCGATCAGCGCCATGGCGCTGTCCTTGACCTGCTTGCGTTGTTTTTCGGGCAGATCCCGGCTGACATAATAGTCGCCAAAGGGTCCGTCGGCGTAGAGGACCGGTCTGTCGCCCGCGATATTCAGCTCCCTGGCGACGATCTTGCCGATCGCTTCGGCATTGAGATTGGTATCGACCCGCTGGGCCGCCGGCACACCCTGGAGGCTCATCCGCTCGGGCAGGTCAAGCCCGCCATGATCGGCGGTCAGCATCACAACATAGTCGATGCCTTCGCGATCCAATATGTCGAAAAATTGGCCGAGCGACCGGTCCAGCTCGCTCATCTGGATGCACATCTCGAGACCCTCGGTGCCAAAAGCGTGGCCGATATAGTCGGTCGCGGACAGGCCAACCGAGATCACGTCGGTGGACTCGCCCTGCCCCAATTGCATCTCGTTGATCACCGCCGTTGCCGCGCCGAGGATCGAGTGATCGAAGTCGGGCGATGCCCGATAAATGCTCGCTGCCCCTTCCGGACGCTGGAAAGCATAGTCGCCGACAGACTTGCCGTCCCCGTGCATGATCCTGGCGCTGTGCGCGACGCATTGCGCCGGCGTCGCATAGGCCGGGCGGGCCTTGTCGATCTGCTCCCCGATCGCCGCATTCAGTGCGGCCACCGACGGCAGGGTCTTGCGCCCTTCCAGCGTGGCAAATCCCTTGCCCTTCCACCAGTATATCTCGTCAACATTCTTGCCGCCCATCATCAGCGCCGCGCGGTCCTTGCCCGCTACCGCGACGTTGCGGGATCCCGGCGATTTTTCCTTCAGCCGTTCGCCCAGCGTCGGCACCAGCAGATGCCAGGCCGAGGCGATATAGTCGCCCTGGGTGGCGGCAGTGATATCGCCGAAACTGGTGCCCTCGACGCGCTCGTCCTCGGCGCAATAGACGGTCTTGTCGTCGCGCTTGACCGACAGGTCGATCCAGTTGTTGGCAATGATCCCGGCGCGCCCGGAATGCACGCCGGTCATGATCGTCGAATGACCGGGGCAGGTTTCGGTCGCGGCATGCGACTGATAGCCGGAGGGGAAGACCACGCCATTCGCCATGCGCTTCAGGCCGCCGGTAAAGCTGCCGCGATATTCGTCGAACAGGTTGGCGGAAAACTGGTCGACCGAAATGGCGACCACCAGTTTCGGCCGGGTGCTCGTTTCATCAACATGATCTTCGGCATTTGCGGTGCCTGAAAATATGATACACGCGGCCAGGGCTGTAACTAGGGTCGACTTTTTCACGAATGGTCCTCACTGATAAATACCGCTATGGAAAGCGGTCTGCCAATAGCCTAATGCGCTTAAACAGGAAATGGTGAGTTTTTATGACATTTGATTTTCGCATCGTCGCGATCCTGCTTGCGTTCATGGCCTTTGCCATCGCACCGGCGGCCGAAGCGCAGAACCGGCTGGGCAACAAGGAGCTGAATGTGCCCGCGACCCTGCTCGCGGAATCGCAGCAGGTGCAGGCCGGGCAAAGCGTGACTCTCGCCTTTCTGATGGAACCCAAGCCGACCTGGCACGGATACTGGGAAAATCCGGGTGATGCGGGAATCGGCATGAGTTTCGACTGGACGCTGCCGGAGGGCGTGACCGTTGCAAAACCGAAATTCCCCGTGCCGGACACGCTGCTGATCTCCGGCATCATGAACTATGTCTACAAGGGCGATTATGCGATCCTGGTCAATCTGACCCTGTCCGACAAGGTCCGCCCCGGTCCGCTGCCGATTTCCGTCAAATCCGAATGGCTGTCCTGCACCGACGAAATCTGTGTGCCGGAACAGGATGAACTGTCGATCACGCTGCAGGTGGTAGCCAGCGATGCTGCGGGATCACTGGACAAGCGGTTCGACGGCTTCCGCGCGGCATTGCCAAGGCCGCTGGGCAGCGAAGCCACCTTTTCGGTCAGCAATGACAAATTCCGCCTGTCTGTGCCGCTGCCTGCCGGTGTCGATATTGATGAGCCCTATTTCTTCGTCAAGGAAGACGGCATTGTCGACTATGGCGCACCGCAAAAATTCAGCCGGGACGGCGACCGCCTGATCCTGGAAACCGGCGCGCGTGGCGACGAGCTGGACACGATCAGCGGCATCTTGAAAATCGCCGATCATACGGGGTTCCTGTTCACCGCCACGAAGGGCGAGGTTGCGATGACCGGCCTGCCGCTGGCCAGTGACGGAGCGAAGGAAGAGGGCGGCAACGCCTCGCTGCTGTTTCTGGCGCTTGGCGGCGCCCTGCTGGGCGGGCTGCTGCTCAACCTGATGCCCTGCGTCTTTCCCATTCTCAGTCTCAAGGCGATGAGCCTGGCCAAGGCTGGCGGCAGTGAAAGCGTCGTCCGGCGCGATGCGCTGGCCTATACCGCCGGTGTCGTACTGGTTGCCACGGTGCTCGGCGCCATCCTGCTTGGTCTCAGGGCCAGCGGTGCCGCAGTGGGCTGGGCCTTCCAGCTGCAGGACCCGCGGATCATCTTCGTCCTGCTGGCACTGGTGACCGCCATCGGCCTCAATCTGGCCGGGCTGTTCGAGCTGCCCAACATCAATTTCGGCAACAAGCTGACCCGGAAGGACGGCGCTGCCGGATCCTTCTGGACCGGCGCGCTAGCCGCCTTTGTCGCCACGCCCTGCACCGGCCCGTTCATGGCCGCCGCGCTCGGCGCGACCATCGTCCTGCCGCCGATCGCCGCGCTGGTGATCTTTGCGGGGCTGGGCGTCGGCCTGGCCCTGCCCTTCCTGCTGATCGCCTTTGTGCCCGCCATCCGCAGCCGCCTGCCCAAGCCGGGACCCTGGCTGGACGGGTTCCGCAAGGCGATGGCGATCCCGATGTTTCTTACCGCGATCGGCCTGATCTGGCTGCTCGGCCGACAGATCGGAACCGACTCGCTTGGCCTGTCGCTGGTCTTCCTGCTGGCCGTCACGCTGATCCTCTGGTGGTTCGGCGGCGGGCAGATCAAAGGCCTGTCGCGCGGCGCGCTGACCGGCGCGGCGATGGCTGCCGCTATCGTCGGCGGCATCCTCGCGCTTCCCGGCGAAGAGGCCATGAGCAGCCAGAAGCTGGCGAATACATCCTCCGCGACGCTGCCCAGCGAACCGTTCAGCGAAACGCGATTGTCCGAATTGCGCGCCTCGGGCCAGCCGGTTTTCGCCTATTTCACCGCCGACTGGTGCATCACCTGCAAGGCCAATGAGGCTGCCGCGATCCAGCGCACCGAGACCGCCGAGATGTTCAAGGCCGCCAATGTCGCGGTGCTGATGGGCGACTGGACCCGACCCGATCCGGACATCAGCCGCTTTCTGGAAAAGCACGGCCGCGCTGGCGTCCCGCTCTATATCTATTATGCGCCCGGCGCAGAACCGGTGGTTCTGCCGCAGATTCTGACCGTGGCGACATTGACCGATCTGGTGAACGGTTCGGTGCAAAGCGCCATGGCTGACAAAAGTCTCTAGGCAACGGAGAATGCAAGTGAGAGCCCTATTTTCCCTGTCCGTTGCGGCGATGGCCGCGGTCTCGCTGGCAAGCCCCCTGGCCGCCGCCCAGAAAAACGGCGCGATCGCGCAGGATTTCAAGCTGACGGATGTGAACGGGCAAACGGTCCAGCTCTCGCAGTTTCGCGGCAAGACCGTCATTCTCGAATGGCACAATCCCGGCTGCCCGTTCGTGTCCAAACATTATGGCAGCGGCAATATGCAGGCAACGCAGAAGGCTGCGCGCGAACAGGGCGCGATCTGGCTGACCATCAACAGTGGCGCGAACGGGAAACAGGGGCATATGACCGGTGCCGAAGCGAAGGCGCTGATCGACCGGCAGAACATCCAGTCCACCGACTATCTGCTCGATCCCAAGGGCCTGGTCGGCAAGGCCTATGGCGCGAGGACCACGCCGCACATGTATATCATCGATGGCGCGGGAATCCTGGTGTATCAGGGCGGTATCGACGACAGGCCCACGGCCAATACGGCCGACATCAAGGATGCGCGCAACCACGTGCTTGCCGCGCTGAGGGAAATGAGGTCCGGCAACAAGATCAGCGTTGCCCAGTCGCGGCCTTACGGCTGCTCGGTCAAATATGGATCCTGACCGGCGGGAAATGGCAGAACCGACGCGCATACTCTACGCGCGCGCCAGCCCTGCACCCCTTTGGGTCGGGAAACAGGGCGGTGGCATGCGGTCTCCCGCACGCCGCCGATCCACCTATTTTCCGGACCAATAGCGAAATCAAACTGGCTCGACAGTCTTCCGAAGGCCGGGAGACGGATCCAATACACAACCCGGATCCGCCTCCCGCCTCTGTTCCGGCAGCGTGCGACCCTATCTCAAGGCGCCGCCGGCCAAACTCTTCCCCTTGTACCAACCGCTATTCACCGTTGGAAAAAGCAAATTTCTGATGCTTATCCTGACCCGCCATTTGTTGCGCCGCATCGCGTTTTAGCAGGTCAGTTCTTGCCGATGCGTTTGATATGGCGGCCCCTTACCGAACAGGACATGAACCGTCATGTAAACTCGTCCCCCCGGCCCTAAGACACTGGATTGATGGCGGTATATTTTCACAAAAGAGCTCTGGAAGAACGAGGTAGCCGTCTTGTGCCGCGGCTCGCCTTCGCAATCGTCGAAAAGCGCTGATATTCCGTATGGTTACCACTGATACCGATTCGCACGACTGATTCGCTGGGGACTCGGGGCGCGGTGACCTATTCCGGCTTGCGAAACCGCATCACAAACCGGCTGGTCTTGCCGCGCACTGCCGGATCGAATACATTTTTCTCCAGATCATCACCGGGGTTGACGAACATGTCGCTTTCTCCGTCGAGCACGAAGCCGGCATTCAGGAAATCAGTCCGGACGGTCGCGGGATCGATCCGGTGGGTTTTCTCCACCACGGCACGGGTATCTCCCGGCACTCCCACATGGTCGATCACCGCCACCACGCCACCGGGCTTCATGCCCGCATAGAGGTTGGACAGCACCACAGCCGGGTCCAGTTTCTCCAACTTATACTGTTCGCTTTCCCAGTAAAAATCATGATAGATCAGGTGCATCATGGCAAAGTCGAAGCTGTCCGGGGCGGGTTTGTAGTCCGGCAATTGCGATGGAACCATCGTGACATTCGGCTGCCGGGTGGTCACACCCTCCCATTTGGCCCTGGACTGTTCGCTGGTGGTGAACTGGGGCGGATTGACAGCCACAACCGATCCCTCCGGACCCACGGCGCGGCCCATGATCTCACTGTAATAGCCGCCGCCAGCAAAAATATCGAGCACGGCATCGCCAGCTTCCAGCCCCATGAAGGCGAGCAATTCTGCCGGCTTGCGGCTTTCGTCCAGCTTGATATCGGCTTCATCGCGGCCCGGATCCGACACCGCAGCCTGGAAATCGGGTCCCGTCTCGGCGGTGCTGGCGGCTGCGGATGGCGCAAACACTGCACCGGCCGGAGCCACAACCAGAGCGGAACTGGCCAAGGCCAAAAACAAGGATGCTCGCATGATCATATCTCCCCAACTATTGGCAGCAACATGAACCGGTCAGCGTTTTTGCACAAGCAGCTACCAAGCTGTTGGTCTACATCCGCCTGTCGTTCGTCGAAACCGGTGGCCTACCGCATCTTCCGCTGCACCTTTCCATAGCCCATCTTGCGCGTTCCGGGCTTGCCTTCCGTTGACCGGCCCTTGGGCTGGGCCAACTGCAGATCGGCGGGCAGGCCCAGCTCCTCGGCCTCCAGCTTGCGGATATCGTCGCGCAGGCGGCCGGCTTCCTCGAATTCGAGATCGGCGGCGGCATCGCGCATCCGCTTCTCGAGACTCTCGATATGAGCGCGCAGATTGTGGCCGACCAGATGGGAGCCGCCATCGTCGACCGCGCCGGTGACCATATCCTTGGCCGTCGCATGCGCGATGATGTCGCCGATATTCTTCTTGATCGAGAGCGGGGTGATGCCGTGCTCGAGATTATATTCGACCTGTTTCTCGCGGCGGCGGTCGGTCTCGCTGATCGCGCGCTCCATCGAGCCGGTCATCCGGTCGGCATAGAGGATCACCCGGCCATCGACGTTGCGCGCGGCGCGGCCGATGGTCTGGATCAGCGAGGTTTCGCTGCGCAGGAAGCCTTCCTTGTCGGCGTCGAGGATCGCGACCAGCCCGCATTCCGGGATATCCAGCCCCTCGCGCAGCAGGTTGATACCGACCAGCACGTCATAGACACCGAGCCTGAGATCACGGATCAGCTCGATCCGCTCCAGCGTCTCGACATCGCTGTGCATGTAGCGGACCTTGATCCCGGCCTCGTGCATGAACTCGGTCAGGTCCTCCGCCATCCGCTTGGTCAGCGTCGTGATCAGGGTGCGATAGCCCTGCGCCGCGACCTTGCGGCATTCGTTGATCACATCGTCGACCTGGTCCTCGACCGGCTTGATCTCGACCGGCGGGTCGATCAGCCCGGTGGGGCGGATCACCTGTTCGCTGAACACGCCGCCGGTCTGCTCCAGCTCCCACGGGCCGGGCGTCGCCGACACGCTGACCGTCTGCGGCCGCATCGCGTCCCATTCGTTGAACCGGAGCGGCCGGTTGTCGATACAGCTGGGCAGCCGGAAGCCATATTCGGCCAGCGTGATCTTGCGGCGGTGATCACCCTTCGACATGGCACCGATCTGCGGCACCGTCTGGTGGCTTTCATCGACAAACAGCAGCGCATTGTCCGGCAGATATTCGAATAGCGTCGGCGGCGGTTCGCCCGGCAGCCGCCCGGTCAGGAAGCGCGAATAATTCTCGATGCCGGCGCAGCTGCCGGTCGCCGCGATCATCTCGAGATCGAAATGGGTCCGCTGCTCCAGCCGCTGGTGCTCGATCAGCTTGCCCTCGGCTTCCAGTTCCTTCAGCCGCACGCCCAGCTCCAGCTTGATCGCTTCCATCGCCTGTTTCATCGTCGGGCCCGGCGTCACATAGTGCGAATTGGCAAACACCCGCACCCGGTTCAGGGTCGCGCCCTTCTTGCCGGTCAGCGGATCGAATTCGACGATCTCCTCGATCTCGTCGCCGAAGAAGCTGATCCGCCAGGCCATGTCCTCGTAGTGCGACGGGAAAATCTCGAGATTGTCGCCGCGCACGCGGAAATTGCCGCGCGCGAAGGCCTGGTCATTGCGCTTGTACTGCAAGGCCACCAGCTTGCGGATGATGTCCCGCTGGTCGACCGCCTGTTCCTTCTTGAGATCGAAGATCATCGCCGAATAGGTCTCGACCGAGCCGATCCCGTAGAGACAGGACACCGACGCCACGATGATCACGTCATCGCGCTCGAGCAGCGACCGGGTGGCGCTGTGACGCATCCGGTCGATCGCCTCGTTCACCGAGCTTTCCTTCTCGATATAGGTATCCGACCGGGCGACATAGGCCTCGGGCTGGTAATAGTCGTAATAGGAGACGAAATATTCGACGGCGTTCTCGGGAAAGAAATTCTTGAACTCGCCGTACAGCTGTGCCGCCAATATCTTGTTGGGCGCCAGGATCAGGGCCGGCCGCTGCAGCTCGTCGATGACCTTGGCCATGGTGAAGGTCTTGCCCGAACCGGTCACGCCGAGCAGCACCTGGTCCCGTTCGTCCTCGCGCATCCCCGCGACCAGTTCCTGAATCGCAGCCGGCTGGTCGCCGGCGGGTTCAAAGTCGCTGACCAGCTTGAATCGTTTTCCGCCTTCCGACTTTTCCGGTCGGCTGGGCTTGTGCGGGACGAAATCCCTGCCGGTTTCCGGCTCCGCCAGACCTCTTCTGATTACCAATTCTGTCATCAGGCTCATATGGAACAAATAGGGTCCAATGTCATCCCTGCAATGCAGTTTTCCGGCGAATCGGGCCATCAAAAATTTACAACGCACGGCCATCGGTTTATGAGGATCAGCGGGGTATCACTATTGAGGGAAATTTCTTGTGAAAAAATTACTGGTTTCGGTGGCTGTACTCAGCCTCATAGGCGGTTGTTCGGACAAGGGCGCCGATCATGACGGCGATGGCAAGATCACCGCGGATGAAGTCGCCGAGGAAATGAACACGGTCAGGCTCGAGCCCGGCGAATGGGAAAATACGGTCGAAATCGTCGATGTGAAAGTCGACGGGCTGCCCGAAGGCGTGTCGGCCGGGGTTATGGACAGCATGAAGGGCAAGGTCACGACCTCAAAATCCTGCATCACCAAGGATGAGGCGGATAATCCGGGCGCCCAGTTCTTCGCCGCGCAGGAAAAAACCAATTGCGAGGTCAAGAAATTCGACATGAGCGGCGGTGCCGTGTCATCCGAAATGTCCTGCAGCAACATGGGCGGCGCTCCAGGCAACATGACCATGGCGATGGACGGCCAATATGGACCCAGCAGCTATGACATGACGATGAAAATGAATGGCGGCGCGTCGGGCATGAAGATGAACATCTCCGCAAAAAGCAGCGGCAAACGGATCGGTGATTGTCCCGCCGGATGATATCGGCACGATCGCAAGGCATCGGCATCAAGGCAGGGGCTTATCGCTCCTGCCTTTTGCTTTTGTGCATGGTCGCGCTTGCGGCTCCGGCCTGCGCCCAGCGTCTGCTGCCCGGGCCCGCCGCCGCCATCCGGATTGATTTCACTGTCGACGACATCTCGGTCACCGCCATCCAGGGCTATGCCAACCGCACCACCGGCCGTGCGCTGATGCCCGATGACCCGGTCCGGGTCGCGTCCGTGTCCAAGCTGTTCGTGGCGCTGGGCGTGATGCGGCTGGTGGAGAAGGGAGAGCTGGACCTCGAGGCGGACGTCAATGACTATCTCGACTGGTCCTTGCGCAATCCGGCCTTTCCCGACACGCCGATCACGCTGACCCATTTGCTGTCGCACCAGTCCGGCCTGCGCGACGGCATCAACTATGCCCTGCCGATGGATGCGTTGCTGGAAGAGGAGTTGCGCAATCCCGAGGCCTGGGACAGCAGTCACGCTCCCGGTGCCTATTTCACCTATGCCAATCTGAATTTTCCGGTGATCGCGGCGATCATGGAAGCGGCCAGCGGCAAGCGCTTTGACGCGATCATGCAGGATGAAGTGTTCCGGCCCTTGCGCCTTGATGCCTGCTACAACTGGATCCATTGCAGCGACGCCAAGGTCGCGGCTGCGGTTACGCTCTACCGGCCCGATGGCAGCGTTGCGCGCGATGATCTGCGCGGACTGCGCGAGACCTGTTCCCTCGTTCCCGCGCGGGACGGCAGCTGTGATACGGCCCGCTATCAATTGGGCAAGACCGGGTCGATTTTCAGCCCGCAGGGCGGGTTGCGGATTTCGGCGATGGATCTGGCCCGCGTCGGCCAGATGTTCCTGCGCAACGACGGCGAATTTCTGACTCCGGCCAGTCTCGAAAGAATGTACCGCCCGGCATGGTCTTTCGACGGCCAAAATGGCGACAGCGAGAACGGCTATTTTTGCTCCTACGGGCTAGCGGTCCATATTTTGTCGCGGCCCGTTCCCGGCCCCGGCTGCAAGGATGACCCGTTTGCCGCCGGCGTTCCGAGATATGGTCATTCCGGGGAGGCCTATTCCCTGAAATCCGGCCTGTGGTTCCAGATGCAGCCGCAGACCGGCACCGCCTTTTTCCGCACCGAGGTGCCGGACGATGACCCCTCTGGTCATTGCATCTATTTCTGCGACTGATAGGTTTCACCGCGAAACCGAATCACGATCCCAACGACAATCAGGAGAGAATGGATGATCGCCTACACCATGCTTGGCACCAACGACAAAGACCGGGCCTTTGCCTTTTACGATTCCCTGTTTGCCGGCACGGGCATCAAGCGCCTGTTCAAGACACCCGCCGGCGGCCAGTTTTATGGCAAGGCACCGGGCGAGCCGATGCTGTGCATCACGGCGCCCTATGACGAGGGCGAGGCCTGCCACGGCAACGGCACGATGGTCGCGCTGCAATGCGACTCCACCGAAGAGGTTGATGCATTCCATGCCCGGGCGCTGTAACAGGGCGCGGCCAATGAAGGCGATCCCGGCTGGCGTGCGCCCGACATGTTCTACGGCGCCTATTTCCGCGACCTCGACCAGAACAAGATCTGCGTCTGCAAGACCAATTTTGCGGCGATACCCGTCAAGGGCTGAAGACAGAAGGGTCGGGATATTTGGCGCCAGGCAACAGGCTTTGCGTTTTCATTCCGGTTTGGCATAAGCACAAAAAATACAGGGGAAATATCATGAAACATCTTTTGGCTCTGGCCGCGACTACCGCCTTGATCTGGACCGCACCGGTTTTGGCACAGAACAGCTCGACGTCACCCGACCTTTCTGCTGCCATCGCGGCGGATTATGACAAGGAACTGAAAGCGCTGTTTCTCGATTTCCACAAAAACCCCGAGCTTTCCTACAAGGAAACCCGCACCGCCGGGATCATCGCGCAGAAATGGCGCGACGCCGGTTTCACGGTTACCGAGAAAGTCGGCGGCACCGGTGTGGTCGGCGTGATGAAGAATGGCGAGGGGCCGACGCTGCTGCTGCGTGCGGACATGGACGGCCTGCCGCTCGTGGAAGACAGCGGGCTGGACTATATGTCGACCGTGAAGCAGGTCAGCATCGACGGCGAGGAAAAGCCGGTCATGCACGCCTGCGGCCATGACGTGCATATCACCTCGCTGATCGGCACCGCGCACCAGATGGCGGCCCGCAAGGACCAGTGGGCCGGCACCCTGGTGCTGATCGCGCAACCGGCCGAGGAACGCATCGGCGGCGCCAAGCTGATGATGGACGACGGCCTCTACAGCCGTTTTCCGAAGCCCGATTATGCCATGGCCTTCCACGTCTCTGCCGACACACCCACCGGAATGCTCGCTCTCGGCGAAGGCATTGAAAGCAGCTCGTCCGACAGCGTCGATATCATCGTCCACGGCATCGGCGCGCACGGCGCCTCGCCGCACCGGGGCAAGGACCCGATCGTGATGGGCGCGGAGATCATCATGGCGCTGCAAACGATCGTCAGCCGCGAAATCGCCCCGCTCAGGCCCGCGGTGATCACCGTCGGCTCGTTCCACAGCGGTTTCAAGCACAACATCATCTCCGACAAGGCGACGATGCAATTGACGGTCCGCTCGGATGACGAGGACACGCGGGCGAAATTGCTCGAGGGGATCAAGCGCATCGCCACCAATGTCGGCCGGATGAACGGCCTGCCCGAGGACAAGCTGCCCGAGGTGCTGGTGTCGCACGAATCGACTCCGGCCAATTATAACGACGCGGCGCTGACCAAGCGGGTGAAGGCGGTGTTCGCCAAACAGTTCGGCGAGGACGTGTTCGACAACAAGCCTCGCGAAGGCATGGGCGCTGAGGATTTTGCCTATTTTGTCGAACCCAATACCGATGTGCCCGGCGTCTATTTCCAGGTTGGCGGTACGCCGCAGGCCGATTTTGACCGCGCAAAGGCGGGCGGTCCGCCGGTCCCTTCGCATCACTCGCCCTTCTTCAAGATTTCGCCGCGAGAATCGGTGACCCTGGGCACCGAGGCGATGACCGCTGCGGCGCTGGAGCTGCTGGCAGCCAATGATTAGTCCGGGAATCCGTCACCGGCCCGGACGGAAGCTGCTGTTCACCACGGCCCTGCTGCTGTCCGCGTCCTGCACAACGGTTGCGGAGACCGGTGTCGAGCCGGTTGCCGAGGCGCAGTCCTTTGATATCCTGATCGACAACGGCATGATCGTCGATGGCAGCGGATCGGCGCCCTATGTCGGCGATGTCGCTATCCGCAATGACCGGATTGTCGCGGTTGCGCCGGAAATCACCGGCAGCGCAAAACGCGTTATCGATGCGCGCGGCATGGCGGTTGCGCCGGGCTTCATCAACATGCTCAGCTGGGCACCCGATGCGCTGATCGCCGATGGCGCCGGCGAAAGCGACATCCGCCAGGGCATCACGCTGGAGGTATTCGGCGAGGGATGGTCGGAAGGGCCGCTGACAGACAAGATGGCCAAGACCGAGGAAAGCCGCCAGGGCGATATCCGCTACCCGATCACCTGGCGCAGTCTCGACCAGTATTTCGACTTTATCCAGAAACACGGCATCGCACCCAATGTGGCCTCCTTCGTCGGCGCGACCACGGTGCGGATCAACGAACTCGACTATGACGACGTCGATCCGGATGCCGCTCAGCTGGACCGGATGCGCGCGCTCGTCCGCGAGGCGATGGATGACGGCGCCATGGGTGTCGGCAGCTCCCTGATCTACGCCCCGGCCAGCTATGCGGAAACGCCGGAACTGATCGCGCTGGCGACCGAGTCGGCGCGCTGTGGCGGCATGTATATCAGCCATATGCGCAACGAGAGCGATGATGTCCTCCAGTCGATTGACGAGCTCATCGAGATTGCCGAAAAATCCGGGGGTCCGGCGGAAATCTATCATCTCAAACAGGCCGGCAAAGACAATTGGGACAAGCTCGACGCGGTTATCGCCAAGGTCGAGGCCGCGCGCGAAAAGGGTCTGCGCATCACGGCCAATATGTACACCTATACCGCCGGTTCGACCGGGCTCGACGCAGCGATGCCGACCTGGGTGCAGGAAGGCGGCTATGAGCAATGGAAAAAGCGCCTGCAGGATCCCGCCACACGCAAGCGGGTACTCGCCGAAATGCAGGGCAAGCCGGATGGCTGGGAAAATCTATTCTATCATGCCGGTCCCGACAAGATGATGCTGGTCGGATTCAAGAATGACAAGCTGAAGCCGCTGACCGGCAAGACCCTGTCCGAGGTCGCGTCCATGCGCGGGACCAGTCCGGCAGAGACGGCGATCGATCTGGTGATCGAGGACGGCAGCCGCGTGCAGGTAGTCTATTTCCTGATGGACGAAGAGAATGTCGCGCGGCAGACGGCCCTGCCCTGGATGTCCTTCGGTTCCGACGCTGCTGCCCTCGCCCCGCGCGGGGTTTTCCTGAAATCGTCCACCCATCCGAGGGCCTATGGCAATTTTGCACGGCTGCTGGGCAAATATGTCCGCGAGGAACAGCGCGCGACCCTGGCCGATGCCGTGCGGCGGCTGACCAGCATGCCGGCGAGCCATCTGGGACTGAAGGATCGCGGCAATCTGAAGGCAGGACAATTTGCCGATGTCGTGATCTTTGATCCGGCGACGATTGCCGACAAGGCGACCTACGCGGAACCCCAGCAATTTGCCGTTGGCGTGCAGCATGTGCTGGTCAATGGCCAGCCGGTGCTGAGCGAGGGCAAAATGACAGACGCGCGACCCGGGCGTGCTGTCAGGGGACCCGGCTGGAACAGCTGCCCGCCGCTCTAGGGTCAGGCAAAGCAGAGCGCGGATACGCGGCCTGCTTTGCCCAGCCTGCGCGCGCTAATCCCGCCCAAAGTTCGTGAAAGTTCGGGCCAGGGAAGTGTTTTGCGAGCTTGACATGCAACCAAATAGTTGCATATAAAAAGCCATGTCCGATGTCTTCGCCGCGCTTGCCGATGAAACCCGCCGCGATCTGCTCGACCGGCTGTTTATCAAGAATGGCCAGAATCTGACCGACCTCCACAGCGGCATGACCATGTCCCGCCAGGCGGTGGCCAAGCATCTGCATATTCTCGAATCCGCCAGTCTCGTTTCCGTGCACTGGCAGGGGCGGGAAAAGCTGCATTATCTCAATCCCGTGCCGCTCGGCGATATTGTCCATCGCTGGATCGGCAAGTTCGAGGATGCCCGCATCGAGGCGCTGAGCGATTTCAAGCAGCAAGTCGAAGATGCTTCCAGACCTTCCACCAACAGCAAGCCAGAGGAGAAACGTCGTGCCAGCCAGTGAAAACGCAAATATGGAAACCCGCGCAGCGACGGGCGAGCCCTGCGCACCGGATTTTGTCTACACGATTTTCATCAAGGCGACCGCCGAGCAGGTCTGGAACGGCCTGATCGACCGGGAACTGACCAAGGCCTATTGGGGTCATCACAACGAGTCCGACTGGAAAGCAGGGTCACGATGGGAACATGTGCGCAGCGACGGCAGCGGAAAAATCGACACGCGCGGTCGCATCATCGAGATGGATCCGCCCCGCAAGATGGTCTGGAGCTGGGCCTTTGATTCGGAAGCGGACCGGCCCGAAAAGCTGTCCCGCGTGACCTACGAACTGGTCAGCCTCGGTCCCGACACCAAATTGACCGTTACCCATAGCGAGCTCGAGCCGGGATCGCCGATGGATATCGGCGTACGCGAAGGCTGGCCGGCGGTTCTCAGCAATCTGAAGTCGATTCTGGAAACGGGAGAAACATTGTCCGAGGAGCAGTGGCCGAGTGCGGAACAGTTCGAACAGGACTGACCTCACCCGGCGCCTGGCGATCCCCTTTTGACAGGCAAACGGACTCAGAATTGCGCTCAGTCGAAAAGGGATCGAACATTCCCCCTTCCGCCGGTGAATCGAACACCCTAAAGTCGCTGGATGGACATCGCCTCCTTCATTCCCGCGGACATCAAGCCGCATGACGGACGCTTTGTCGGCGGCAAGCATTATTTCGCCTGCCGCGTCTATTTCGAGGACACCGATTTTTCGGGTATCGTCTATCACGCCAATTATCTGCGCTACATGGAACGGGCCCGTTCCGACATGCTGCGCCAGCTCGATATGGACCAGCATGCGGCCTATGAGAGCGGCGAAGGCGTCTATGCGGTGGTTGACCTGACGATGAAATATCTGTCGCCGGCAAGACTGGACGACGATCTGGTGGTCGTCAGCACCGTGGAGACGCTGCGCGCGGCGAGCGTGATTATCGACCAGCATATCATGCGCGGGGCGGAGCATCTCACGTCAGCCTCCGTTCACGCAGCCTTTCTTACTCCGGCCGGACGTCCGAGACGACAGCCGAAAGCATGGACAAAGGCATTTGCCAGCGTCATGGATCAGACTGCTTTGAAATGAAGGATCAGAAAACTTGCTAGACCAACTTTCCGTCGGAGCAACAGCCGGCAATTTCTCTCCGTTCATGCTCTTCATGGAAGCCGATATCGTCGTCAAGTCGGTGATGATCGGCCTGCTGCTGGCCAGCATCTGGACCTGGACGATCATTGTCAGCTTCGGCATGACGATCGGCCAGATTTCCAGAAAATCGGACAGGTTCGAGACGGCCTTCGCGAAGGCCGACAATATCGACCGGTTCTTCGACGAACATGGCAAGTCCAGCCTGCCGAGCGCGAAGGTCCTCGCTGCCGGAGTCAAGGAATGGCGTCGTTCGACAGCAAAGGGCCCGGTCGACCGCGACGGCACCCGGCAGCGACTGGCCACCGCGATGAACATGACGATCGCCGAGGAAGTGGACCGGATCGCCGACCGGCTCAATTTTCTCGCCACCGTCGGCGCCGTGGCGCCTTTCGTCGGCCTGTTCGGCACGGTCTGGGGCATCATGAGAAGCTTTTCGGCTATCGCCGCGGAGCAGAACAGCTCGCTCGCCGTCGTCGCGCCCGGTATCGCTGAGGCGCTGTTTGCCACCGCAATCGGCCTGTTTGCCGCCATTCCGGCGGTCATCGCCTATAACCGCTTCTCGCACCGGCTAAACAAGCTGGAAGCCCGCATGGGCCGCTTTGCCGATGGCTTCCATGCCACGCTCAGCCGCGAACTGGAGTTCGGAAACTGAGCATGGGCATGAACATGGGATCCGGGATTGGCAGGCGTGGCGGCGGGCGCGGGCGCGCGCCCATGGCCGAGATCAATGTCACTCCCTTTGTCGACGTGATGCTGGTGCTGCTGATCATCTTCATGGTGACCGCTCCCTTGCTGGTTACCGGCGTGCC
>CAXIBD010000062.1:0-18590 GCA_964022135.1 uncultured Sphingomonadales bacterium
ATGGCGATGGAAGGCCATTACCAGAGCCATCCCGACGGCGCGCCGCTGATCCTGTTCGGCATTCCCAACAGCAAGGAAAAGCGGGTCGACTATGCCATCGAGATACCCAAGGCCTCGTCGCTGATCCTCAAGCATGACCTGAATGCACCGCTCGCCGGACTGGACACCATTCCCGACAGGGACGAGCCGCCGGTCGGAATCGTCTTCTGGTCTTTCCGGATCATGGTCGGACTCGGCTTCGCCATGCTCGGTCTCGGACTGTGGAGCCTGTTTGCGCGGACGCGCAAGAAACTCTACGACTGGCCCTGGCTGCACCGCGCGGCGCTGGTAATGGGGCCGTCCGGCTTCATTGCCGTGCTCGCCGGCTGGGTCACCACCGAGGTCGGACGCCAGCCATTCACCGTCTATGGCCTGCTGCGCACCAGCGCGAGCGCCGCCCCGCTGGATGCACCCGCGGTTGCCGCCTCGCTGCTGGCCTTTGTGCTGGTCTATTTCGTCGTCTTTGGTGCCGGCATTGTCTATATCTTCAAGCTCGCCGGCAAACCGCCCGAAGCGCACGAGCCCGCACCCGCGGACGCACCGATCCGCTCGGCCGGCATCACCCCCGCGGCGGCGGTGCTCGAAGGCGATCATGAGGAAGGAACAGCGCCATGAACGGCATCGACCTGACCGTCATCTGGGCCGGGATCATCGCCTTTGCCGTGGTCGTCTACGTGATCATGGACGGCTTCGATCTCGGCATCGGCATATTGTTTCCCAATTTCAAGGTCGGGCCCGATCGGGACACCGCGATGAACAGCATCGCGCCGGTCTGGGACGGCAACGAGACCTGGCTGGTGCTCGGTGGCGGCGGCCTGCTGGCCGCCTTCCCGCTCGCCTATGCGATCATCCTGCCAGCTCTTTACGCGCCGCTGATCGCGATGCTGCTGGGACTGGTGCTGCGCGGCGTCGCCTTCGAATTCCGCTGGCGCGACCCGGCGCACCGCGCTCGCTGGGACCTTGCCTTCACCGCCGGATCGGTGATCGCGACCTTCGCGCAAGGCATCACGCTCGGCGCCCTGCTGCAGGGAATCACGGTCGAGGGCCGCGCCTATGCCGGCGGCTGGTGGGAATGGCTGACGCCGTTCAGCCTGCTGACCGGTTTCGCTCTCCTCGCCGGCTATGCCCTGCTCGGTTGCTGCTGGCTGATCTGGAAGACCGAGGGCCCGCTGCAGCGCCAGTGCTACAGCTACGCCGGTCGGCTGGGTATCTTGCTGCTGCTCGCTATCGCCATCGTCAGCATCGCCACCCCATTCCTGGAGGCAGAATATTACACCCGCTGGCTCGCCTATCCCGGCGTTCTCGCCACCGCCCAGATCCCGCTCGCGACGCTGGTCGTCTCGGTCCTGTTCTTCCGCAGCCTCTCCAAGCGGCAGGAGGCAGCACCCTTTTTCTACGCGCTCGGCCTGTTCGGATTGAGTCTCGTAGGTCTCGCGGTCTCGATGTGGCCCGACGTGATCCCCGGACGGGTGACTATCTGGGAGGCCGCGGCCCCTCCCGAGAGCCAGCTGTTCATGCTGGTCGGAGCCGGAATCATGGTGCCGATCATTCTCGCCTATACCGCCTGGTCCTACTGGGTGTTCCGCGGCAAGGTCGGATCGGACGGCTATCACTGATGGCCTTCGATCCGCTCTCCCCGGGAGGCAAATCTGCGGATAGCGCGCCGCTTCCCAAACGTCTGGCCTGGATGCTCGCCTATTGGGCGATGGGCGTGCTGGTGGTCGGCGCGGTCGGCTTTTTCATCCGCTTCTGGATCAAGGGCTGACCAATCGTTCGGCGATCAGCTCAATGCGCCTCGTCCCAGTTCTTGCCGGTCCCGATATCCACATCCAGCGGCACCGATAGTTTTACCGCCGGCTCCGCCGCGCCGGACATCACGCTGCGGATCACCGCACTCGCCGCATCGACATCCGCCTCGGGCACCTCGAACACCAGTTCGTCGTGCACCTGCATCAGCATCCTGACATCGCCGAGCCCGGCCTCTGCCAGAGCCGGCCCCATGCGGGCCATCGCCCGCTTGATGATATCGGCGCTGGTGCCCTGGATCGGCGCGTTGATCGCGGCCCGCTCGCTGCCCTGCCGCTCGGCCTGGTTGGGCGACTTGATTCGCTCGAACCAGGTCTTCCGGCCGAACAACGTCTCGGTATAGCCGGTCTCGCGCACCGACTGCAGCGTCGTCGAGATATAATGGTTGATCCCGGGAAAGCGCTCGAAATAGGTGTCGATCATCGCCTGCGCCTCATCGGCATCGACCTCGAGCCTTTTGCCCAGGCCCCAGCGGGAAATGCCGTAGAGAATCGCGAAATTGATGGTCTTGGCACGCGCGCGGGCATCGCGGTCCTCGCTGCCGAACAGTTCCCGCGCGGTGCGGTTGTGAATGTCCTCGCCCGCGGCGAACGCCTCCTTCAGCGTCGCGACATCGGCGATATGCGCCGCCAGCCGGAGCTCGATCTGGCTATAGTCGGCAGCCAGGATCAGATTGCCCGGGGCCGCGACAAAGGCCTGCCGGATCTGCCGGCCGATCTCGGTGCGGATCGGGATATTCTGCAGATTGGGCTCGGTCGAGGACAGCCGCCCGGTCTGCGCCCCGCTCAGCGAATAGGAAGTGTGAACCCGCCCGGTCCTGGCATTGATCTGCTCCTGCAACGCATCGGTATAGGTGGATTTCAGCTTCGCCAGCTGCCGCCAGTCGACGATCTTCTGGGCGATCGGTTCGCCATCAGCCGCCAGCCGGTCGAGCACCGTGACGTCGGTCGAATATTGCCCCGACTTGCCCTTCTTGCCGCCCTTCAGGCCGAGCTTGCCGAACAGGATTTCTCCCAGCTGCTTGGGACTGCCGATCGCAAAGCTTTCCCCGGCCAGTTCGTGGATCTGCAGTTCCAGCTTGGCCATTTCCTCCGCAAATTTCGCCGACAGCCGCGACAGCTCCTCGCGATCGACCAGCACACCGGACGCTTCCATCCCGGCGATCACCGGCACCAGCGGACGGTCGACCATCTGGTAGACCCGGGTCGCCCGCTCCGGCACCATCCGCAGCCGCAATTTCTCCCACAGGCGCAGCGTCACATCGGCATCCTCGGCGCCATATTCGGTCGCCTTGTCGAGCGGCACCTCGGCAAAGCCGATCGCCTTCTTGCCGGTCCCGGTCAGCGACTTGAAGCTGATGCATTCATGCCCGAGATGCAGTTTCGCCAGTTCGTCCATCCCGTGGCCGTGGAGGCCGGCGTCGAGATTGAAGCTCATCACCAGAGTGTCATCAAACGGCGCGATCCGGATATCATGCTGGGCCAGCACGCCCATGTCATATTTCAGATTCTGCCCGACCTTGAGCACCGCATCATCCTCAAGCAGCGGCTTCAGCTTCGCCAGCGCTTCCTCCAGCCCGATCTGTTCCGGCGTCTCGCCGAACATGTCGCCGCTGGCATGGCCGAGCGGGATATAGCAGGCCGCATTGGGCCCGGTGGCCAGGCAGACGCCGACAATCCGCGCGGTGACGCTTTCCAGACTGTCGGTCTCCAGATCGACCGCGCAGACACCCTGCTCGGTCGCCCGGGCAATCCACTGGTCGAGCGCCGCCATCGTCTGCACGCATTCATATTTTGAGCGGTCAATCGCAGGGGCATCGGGCAATCTGGCGATCGCCTCGGCCGGAGCGCTATCGGCGACATCCGGATTCTGCGGCTCCGCATGGCCATCACCGCCCAGCTTTCGGAGCAGGCTGTTGAACCCGTGGTGCGACAGAAACTCGCGCAGCGGCGCATCGGGGATATCCTGGATCAGGAAACTGTCCAGCGTGTCGGGCAGCGGGCAGTCGTCCCGCAGCGTCACCAATATCCGCGACAGCCGCGCCTGATCGGCATATTCGATCAGATTGTCGCGCATCTTGGATTTCTTCATCTCCGGCGCCGCCTGCAGCACGCTTTCGATATCGCCATATTCGTTGATCAGCTTCGACGCCGTTTTCGGACCGATGCCGGGAACGCCCGGGATATTGTCGGAACTGTCGCCCATCAGGCCGAGCACATCGCCCAGCTTTTCCGGTCCGACGCCGAACTTCTCCTCGACCGTCGCCCGGTTCATCCGCGCATTTTTCATCGTGTCGAGCATGTCCACGCGGCTGTCGCCGTGCGGCTCGATCAGCTGCATCAGATCCTTGTCGGACGAAACGATGGTGACCGTCCAGCCGGCTTCCAGCGCCGCCTTGGTATAGGAGGCGATCATGTCGTCCGCCTCGACATTCTCTTCCTCGATCAGCGGCAGCGAGAAAGCGCGGGTCGCATCGCGGATCATCGGGAATTGCGGCTTCAGATCCTCGGGCGCTTCCGGCCGGTTGGCCTTGTAATGCTCATAGAGATCGTTGCGGAAACTGGTGCCGGCCTTGTCCAGCACCACCGCCATATGGGTCGGACCGTCGGCCTTGTTGAGCTCGTCGGCCAGCTTCCACAGCATCGTCGTATAGCCATAGACTGCGCCGACCGGCTCGCCGCGCACATTGGTCAGCGGCGGCAGCCGGTGATAGGCACGGAATATATAGGCCGAGCCGTCAACGAGATAGAGATGATTGGGTTTGCTGTCTGGTGAGTCCGTCATAGCCGCGAGCACTAGCAGCGCCAGCGGACTTCGTCATTTCAAATTCTGCATGCGCGGAAATTGCATCATCGCCAGCTGGAAATTGCGCGCTTTTTCCTGGATGGGCCGGGGCTTGGACCGCATGCCGGGCTCAAACAGGACAACCTGATTGCGTCCCCGTCGCTTGGCGGTGAACAGGGCGGTGTCGGCGTTCCCCAGCATGGCGGCTCGCTGATGATGCGCCGCGACATCGGTCACCCCGATGCTGACCGTGATCACATGGCGCATGTTGTCATAGGGCTCAAAAATCATATTCTCGATTTCGTGGCGAATGATCTCTCCGATGATCTGGCCCTCTGGAATGCTGGTATCGCTCAGGAATATGCCAAATTCCTCGCCACCTATGCGCCCGACCAGATCATTCGGGCGCAGCGCCTTGCGGAATACTTTTCCCAGCAAGACCAGCGCCTGATCCCCGGTTGGATGACCAAAATTATCATTGATATTCTTGAAATGGTCAACGTCGACAATCATCAGCACATTGGCCTTGTCGTTCACCCGCACCTGTTCGAGCTGGTTGAAAAAACTGTCGCGGCTCAGCAGGCCGGTCATCCCGTCGAAATTCGCGCGCCGTTCAAGCGCCTTGTTCGCATCACGCAATTTGCTTTGTGCTTCCGTCAGCCGGTTGGTCAATCCAACGAGCTTGAACCGCTGTTTCGACATGTGAAAGCCCAGCGGAATGGTAATTGCCCAGGGTATCAGAAACGCCATGTTGAGCGCCGGCCAGAACCGGTTGTCGATGCCGAAAATTGCCAGATATGTCGCGCCGGTAAAGGTGACCGACAACAGGGCCGCGATCGCCGAGATGATCGCGGTCTGCCGGATCGGCGACAAGCTGGACAGGGAAGATTTCATCAAGCGTTGCAATAGTGAACACATATTGAACAGCTGTGCCCATCCATGGTTAATGATATGGTATCAAATTGCCCGATATTCGGCCGCCTGGCGCTATTTCTGTCGATGGACGACCTGCCGGATTGCCAATCTGTCAAATTTCCTCGAAGAGACGACATTATAGACCAGGAGACAGCCCAGTGACGATACCGATTATTGCCGCCGTTGCCGGCGCCATATTGATAATCCTGCAGGCCATATTGATGATTCTGGTCGGCCTGCACCGCATGCGCAACAGGGTCGCCCTGGGGACCGGCGACGATCCGGCGCTGGAGCGCAAGATCCGCCGCCATGGCAATCTTGCCGAAAATGCAGCCCTGTTCCTGGTCGTGCTGGCGCTGGCGGAAATGACGGTCGTGCCGGATGATGTGGTCCGGGTCATCGCCATAGTCTTCATCCTGGGCCGAATCCTGCACGCCATCGCCCTGTCGACGGTCGCCGGTTCGCACGGCTCTGCCACCGGCAAGCTTTTCCCGGTTTTTCGGGCCATTGGTGCCTTCAGTACATTCGGCTGCTTTATCGCGCTGGGCTTCTATCTTCTTGCCGGTATATTCTAGATTCACCCCCATCCCCGAAATTGGAAAGTAACCAATATGACGATCGCTCTCTCGCAAATCCTTAAAGGTTCAACCGCCCAGGCCTTTCGCGGCCTGACCACCGTTCTGACCAGGGCCAAGGCAACAGCCGAGGCCGCCGGTACCGCCGACGAAGCCTATCTTGGCGCGCGGCTGTTCCCCGACATGAACGACCTGAAATGGCAGGTCCAGATGATCACCGAATTTGCCGTCCGCGGTGCCGCCCGGATGACCGGTACCGCGCCTGACGCGCTGCCGAACCTGCCGATGGAGGGAGAAAGCTTCGACGCGCTGATAAAACGGGTCGCGGAATGCGCGGCAAAGGTTGCGGCGGCCGACGATGCGACGATCGACGGCAATGCCACCATGAAAATCACCATGCCGGTTGGCCCCGGGCAGACCATGGAGCTGGACGGCCAGACCTATGTGCTCAGCTTCTTCCTTCCCAATCTGTTCTTTCATATCACCACCGCCTATAATCTGCTGCGCATGCAGGGCGTGGCGATCGGCAAGCGCGACTATATGGGGATGTAGGGCGGGATCATCGCACGACCTGCGGCCCGCGGCCATCGCGCCACCATTCCTGCACCCAGCCATAAGGGCTGGCGACCGCGCGGCCGTTCGCGTCCCGCGCCGGTTCGAAGCGGAAGCGCTGCTCGATCAGCCGGCAGGTGATGGCATCAAGTTCCGCATGGCCGCTGGTTTGCCGTACCTGGCAATCGCGGGCCCGGCCATCGGCGCCGACCGTGAAGCGGGCCACGACCCTGCCCCGTGTATCGGCGTTCCAGACGGAGCGGGGGATATCCTTGCGGGTCATCGCGCCGGACAGATGGCGCGGACCCGAGACAATGCCGCCGCTGCCGGTGCCATCGCCGCTGCGTCCGCTGCCCGATCCGGCGCCCTGTCCACCCGCGCCGGTACCCGGTCCGGCCTGGTCCGAAGCCCCTGCGCTCGCGTCATTTCCGGGTCCGGCGATCGGCGCGACCACCACCGGTGTTTCGACCGGAAGCTTGACCTCCGGCGGCGGCAGCACAATCTGGCTTGGCCTGGCCCGAAGATTTTCTGGAGAAGCAGCGCCTTCCTCGGCTTTTGCCGGTTGCCTGTCCGGGGCCGGCTCGGGGGGCTGCGGCGGACTGATCTCGATCAGCTTGAATCCCGTGTCGACGCGCTTGGCAATATCCATGCCCATGCCGCTCACCAGCAGATAACCAACCGCGGCATGGATGGCGATCACCGCCGCCAGCGATTGGGCACGATCCTGCCCGCTGCGATAATTTCCGTAAGCCATGCTGACCACATAGCAGGGAACCGATTAATAGAGGCTGGCCGGCAGGCGCAGCCGAATCGGATTGCCTGGATATATCGAAAATGGTAGACGAAGCCGGTTCGTGACTGGCGAGATCAGGATGGAGACCCATCGGGGAGCGAACGGATTTTTGAAGCCGATCGCCTGGGCATTTCTCGAATCGCGGAGCAGCCCGATGACCGATGACCCGAAACCCTTCCACATTGTTTTTCTCTTGTTCGACGGCATTACCCAGCTCGACTTCACCGGGCCCGCACAGGTGCTGTCGCGCATTCCCGGCGCGGTGGTCCACACGGCAGCCAGGGAGATGAAGCCGGTCCAGACCGACAGCGGCTTTGCCATCCTGCCATCGACCGGCTTCGCCGATTGCCCGCAAGCCGATCTGCTCTGCGTCCCCGGCGGTTTCGGTACAAGGGAGGTCATACAGGACAAGGCGACGCTGCAATTCCTGCGCGACCAGGCCGCCATGGCCCAATATGTCACGTCGTTGTGCACGGGCTCGCTGGCCCTCGGCGCCGCAGGACTGCTGGAAGGGAAACGGGCAACCAGCCATTGGGCCTATACGAGTCTGCTCCAGAAATTCGGGGCGCAATACGAAAAGGCACGCGTTGTCCGGGACGGCAATGTCATCACCGCCGGCGGCGTGACTTCCGGCATCGATTTTGCCCTGAGCCTGGTCGCGGAAATCGCCGGTCGGGAACGGGCGGAATCGATCCAGCTCTGTCTGGAATATGATCCGCAACCTCCGTTCAAAAGCGGACATCCCGATATCGCCGACCCGAAGCTGGTCGCGCTGATGCGTGACCGGGTTTACGATCAGGCTGCCGCCGATATGGCAGACATAATTGATAGGTCATAGTCCGGGAATTTTGTTTTGTGCCGGGCGGTTATCGCGTAAGCGCACAGCGGAATGAGCAGCCCCGAACCCCTTGAACGCCAGGCCCCCGCCCGGATCAGCGAACTGCGGCTGTTCCTCTTCGCCCTCTCGTCGGCGGCGGTGGTTGCCAACGGCTATTATATCCATCCGCTGATCACGCCGGTCGCGGAAGAATTCGGCGTCAGCGGCGCCGCGATCGGGCTCGCGCCGGCGCTCAACCAGATCGCCCTGGCGCTGGGCATATTGTTTCTGCTGCCGCTGGGAGACCGGATCAACAACCGCAAGCTGGTGACGATCTTTGTCATCGGTCAGTTTTTTGCCATGCTGGCGATGGCGCTGTCCGGCAGTTTCCTTTTGTTCGTCGCGGCCTCTTCCCTGCTCGGCTTTTTCACCATCGCGCCCTATCTTCTGCCCGCCTATGTCACGCAGCGCGTCGCGCCCGGCCGCATCGGCCATGTGACGGGAATCATGACCGCCGGCGTGACCCTGGGGATATTGGGCAGCCGGGTCGGCGGTGGCCTGCTCGGTCACTATTTCGGCTGGCGCTCGGCCTATTGGGTCGGGGTTGCGAGCATGGCCTTGCTGGTGATCCTGCTGCCCCTGATCATGGAGCGCAAGCGCGACGAGAAACCGTCCGGTGTCGAGCCTCCGCGCTACGGCGAGCTGCTCCGCTCGCTCTGGCCGATCATGAAATCCATGCCGGAGGTGCCGCTGGGCGGCCTGATCCAGGCGCTGTCCTTCGGGCTTTTTCTGGCGCTCTGGCTGGCGATCGGCCTGCATCTGCCGCGCATCGGCTATGGCGTCGACACGGTCGGCTATCTCGCCATCATCGCCATCGTCAACGTCTTCGGCTCGCCCTTTGCCGGCCGGTTCGCCGACCGGATCGGCGCCGAGCGCGCGCGCATCTATTTCTGCATGGCCCAGCTGGTCGGTGTCTCCCTGCTTCCCTTTGCCGGCCACAATCTCTGGCTGCTGGTGATCGCGATCATCTTCAACACCATCGGCGGCGCATCGGTCGATATCTGCAGCCGGACGATCCTGTTCAGCCGTGCGCCGGAAATCCGGACCCGTCTGATGACCATCTATATCGTCATCATGTTCATCGGCGGCGGCCTGTCGAGCTGGCTCGGCACCGCGACCTATGAATATGCCGGATGGACCGGCATTTCGGTCATGGCGATCAGCTATGCGCTGACCATCATGGGGCTGTCGCTCTGGGGGCTGCGCTTCCGGCAGGCCAGGGCCTAGATTTTCACCAGCACCTTGCCGATATTGCCGCCGGTGAACAGCTTCTCATAGGCGGTCAGCACATTCTCGATGCCCTCGGTGACATCGAACGGCGTGTCGATCAGGCCCTGGTCGAGCCAGACCTTCAACTCGGCCGTCAGTCTTTCGCCCTGATCGGCAAAATCCGGCGAGAAAAAGCCCTCGATGCGCAGCCGTTTCATCAGGATCTGGTCGAACTGCTCCGGCCCGCGCCCGCGCCCGTCGCCCTCATATTGCGCGAGCAGGCCGCACAGCGCGATCCGGCCGTAAAGCGCCATATTGGGCAGCACCGCATCGAGAATCGGCCCGCCGACATTGTCGAAATAGGCGTTGATCCCGCCCTCGACCTGGGCCAGCTCGGCGGCGATATCGTCCTTCTTGTAATCAATCGCCTTGGTGATGGCGAGCTGCTCCTCGAGCCAGCGGCATTTCTCCGGCCCACCCGCCAGGCCATAGACGTTGGCGCCCAGGATCCTGGCAACCTGACAGGCCAGTACGCCGGTCGATCCGGCAGCGGCCGAGACCAGCACATTGTCGCCCGCCTTGACGCCCGCCGTCTCCTTGATGCCCCAGAGCGCTGTCCAGCCGTTGAAGCCGAGCACACCGAAATGCTGCCTGATATCATCGATACTGTCGTCGACCTTCACCAGCCCGGACAGCTCCGGCTGCATCACGCTATGCTCCGCCCATTGCCCGAAGCCGCGCACCAGATCGCCCTCGGCAAAGCCGGCATGGCGGGACGCGGCGACATGGCCCAGCACCAGCCCGACCATCTTGGTGCCCAGCTCGAGCGGCGGCTGGTAGCTGTCCTCGCGCTCGGTCATCCACATCCGCGTGCCCGCATCCATCGACAGATAGGCGGCCCTGACCAGCACCTCGCCCTCGGCGAGCGCCGGCATCGGCTCGCTTTCCAGCGACAGCGCGCCCGACACATCGCTGCCCTCGGGGCGACTGTTCAATTGCCAGAAACGGTTGGTGGTCACAGCGATTCTCTCCTTGGCTCTCGCGCAATCTAGAGAAGATCCCCCCGTTCGATACTATCCTTATTGGCGGGCAGGCTGAACAGCATCCCGTCCTGGCCGAGCACCACCGGCCCGTCAAAGGCGGCATCCACCCCCTTGAGATAATAGCTGTCCAGATAGGCGAGCGGCAACGCCGGCACGATATGCGACAGCACCAGCATCTTCGCCTTGCCGTCCCTCGCCGTCTCGGCTGCCTCGACCGGGGTCGTGTGGTAATTCTGGATATCCGCCATGATCTTGGCCAGCCGCTTGCGCCCGGCCTTTTCAAATTCCTTTTCCATCCTGCGCACCATCGCGGCATTCAGCGATTCATGCACCAGCAGGTCGCAGCCGCTGCAGGCCTTGGCAATGGACGGCAACTTGATCGTATCGCCGCTGAACACCACCGAGCGGCCCTTGTAGTCGAAGCGATAGCCGACCGCAGGCTCAATCGGCTTGTGGTTGACGGGAAAGGCGGTGATCCTGATCCCGTCCCGGTCATAGACCAGCATCTGGTCCTGTCCGGCGGGAATCGAAAAGGGTTGCGCCTCGGCACCGAACCCGCCGGGCAAGATGGTCGCTTCGCCGTGATGGGCGATGCGATAGGTCGCATCGGCCGCATAGACCGCGTTCAGCCCGTCGACGATCGCGGTGACCCCGTCCGGCGCGATCACCGGCATCGGCGCATCGCGCCCGCCGCCGGCCCAGCGCTGCAGCATCAGTTCGCCCATGCCGTCGATATGGTCGCTGTGGAAATGGGTCAGCAGCAGCGCTTCCGTGGCGCCGGGGTTGAGGCCCATCTGGCCCAGATTGCGCACCGCACCGCCGCCAATATCAACAATGAACATCTTGCCGTCGATGACGACCGCCGAACAGGGGCCGGCGCGGCTCGGGTCGGGCAGCGGCGAGCCGGACCCGCACAGCACGACATTGATCCCGTCGGGCAGGCCGCCGATCACGTCGCGGCCGACACCCGTTTCCACCGCACGGGCAAACATCCGTTCGCCGATCTGATCCCGAAACAGCAGGCCTGCTCCAACCACCAGCACCACCAGTATCAATATCCCTATGCCCAGCCTCTTCATCAACCATTCCTCCCGTTCAGATCAGCATTCGACCAGATTGACCGCCAGGCCCCCCTGCGATGTTTCCTTGTAGCGCTCGCTCATGTCCAGCCCGGTCTTGCGCATCGTCTCGATCACCTCGTCGAGGCTGACCCGGTGCGTGCCGTCGCCGAGAATCGCCAGCCGTGCCGCCTCGATCGCCTTGACCGCGCCGACCGCGTTGCGCTCGATGCACGGTACCTGCACCAGCCCGCCGACCGGATCGCAGGTCAGCCCGAGATTATGCTCCATGCCGATCTCGGCCGCATTCTCCACCTGCAGCGGCGTGCCGCCCCAGGCCGCGGTCAGGCCGGCGGCGGCCATCGAGCAGGCGACACCGACCTCGCCCTGGCAGCCGACTTCGGCCCCGGAGATCGACGCATTCTCCTTGAACAGCGAACCGATCGCCGCCGCCGTCAGCAGAAAGGTCTCGACGCCAGCTTTATCCGCCTTGGGCGCAAACCGTTCATAGAAGCGCAGCACCGAAGGCACGATCCCGGCAGCACCATTGGTCGGCGCGGTCACCACCTTGCCGCCGGCGGCATTTTCCTCGTTGACCGCGAGCGCCCACAGATTGACCCAGTCGAGGATGGTCAGCGGATCGGACAGCGCCCGCTCCTGCCGCTCCATCAGCCGCGCGTGGATCAGCGGCGCCCGCCGCTTGACCCGCAGGCCGCCCGGCAGAATGCCGTCCTGCTTGATCCCGCGATCGATACAGGCGGACATGGCATCGGCAATGGCGCGGATTCCGGCGCTGATCGCCTCGTCGTCGAGGTTGGTGCGCTCGTTGGCGCGCATGATCTCGGCGATCGACAGCTGTTGGTCCGCCGCGGTCCGGAGCAGGTCCGCGCCCGAGCAATAGCGATAGGGCACATCCCACAGGCCGCTTTCCGGATTGTTGCTGCCGATCTGGTCCTCGTCCAGCACCGCACCGCCGCCGACCGAATAATAGACGCGGCTCTCGATCGGCTCGTCCTCCCGGTAGGCCGTGAAGCGCATGGCGTTGCTGTGAAAATCGAGCCTTTTCTTCTGGTCGAAAATCAGGTCCGTGTCTTCGTGGAACGGAATCACGCGGGCACCGTCCAGACGGATTTCCGAAAGCGAGCGGATCTGCTCCACCAGCACATCCGCTTCATCCGGTTCGATATGTTCCGGTCGCTGCCCTGACAGGCCCAGCAAAATCGCCCGGTCGGTGGCGTGGCCCTTGCCGGTCAGCGCGAGCGAGCCAAAGAGCAAGGTCTCCACGCGCGTCACGTCATTCAGTCGGCCGGCATCGGCCAGCCGCCGGACAAATATCGCCGCAGCCAGCATCGGCCCCATCGTGTGGGAACTCGACGGGCCGACGCCAATCTTGAACAGCTCGAACGTGCTGGCGACCATGGAATATCCTCTCGCCCTTGTTCTATGCGCGCAGCGTCCGACAATCCACCATTATCGGCCTGCCCTCCGCTCCTGGCGATCATGGTCGAAAAGCCGGATTATCGGCGCATCACATACCAGGCGAGCGCCGCCGCTCCCAGTCCACCGATGATATTGGCAGTGAGTTCCCCGGCATATATGGCGTCGGCACCAAGAACCGCGCCAGCCAGCCAGGCAAAGGGCACCATGACCAGGAAAACCCGCGCGGCCGACTGGCCCAGGGCCACCGGCGCCCGGTCAATCGCATTGAACGCGCCGTTGACCACCACCAGCACACCGTATCCGGCGAATCCCCAGGCAGCGATCAGCAGATAGCGGCTCAACGCGTCGAGGACAGCGGCATCGTCGCTGAACAATCCGCCGAGCCAGTGACGGGCAAGGACCAGAGCGGCCGCGACCATCAATCCGTAGACGAGGCAGAAGGCGATCGACTGGAACACCGCCTTGCGGGCGCGCCCGGCCTGGTCCGCACCCCAATTCTGCCCGACAATCGCGCCGATCGAACTGGACAGCCCCAGCATCGGCACCACCGCGAAGCTTTGCAACCGTCCCGCTGCGCCGAACCCGGCGACCTCGTCCTGGCCATAGCGGGCAAGAAAGGCGGTCAGGATCGACAGGCCGATCGGATTGATCGCATTGGACAGGGCCGCCGGCCCACCCACCTTTATCAGCGACCACACACCGCTGCCCCAGTCGGCCGCCGTCAGGCAGGCCGGATTGATTTTGATCTCGCTCGACTGGACAAAGACAATCGCCAGCACGGTACCGATCGCCCATCCGGCGATCGTCGCATAAGCCGCTCCGGCCACCCCGAACCCTGCGAACGAACCGATCCCGGTGATCAGGATCGGGTCGAGAACCCAGTTGGCCCCGGCAAAGGCCAGCAATATGGCGGACGCGCGCTTCGCCGCGCCCTGGCCGCGCAAGACGCCGTTGCCCCCCATGTTGGTCAGCAGCAGCGGAAAGCCCAGCGCATAAGGCGTCATATAGGCATCGATCAGCGGCAGCAGAACGTCATCCGCCTGCATCAGCCGAAACAGCGGGTCCTTCAGCAGATAGAGCGAGGCCGCGACAATCAGACCGAACCCGACCGCCATGACCATCCCGAGATTGCCGAGCTGCTGCGCCCGTCCCGGATCATCCGATCCCAGCGCTCGCGACACCACCGAGCTGATCCCGGCAATCACGCCCACGCCGAGCGAGGACAGTGCGATCGTGATCGGGAAGATGAAACTGACTGCGGCGAGCTCGTTCGATCCGAGTTGCCCGATAAAATAGGCGTCGACAATGCCGATCGACATGATCGCGGCGATCCCGAACAGCATCGGCGCCGTTTGCGAGACCAGGTGACCGCTTATCGAGCCGGTAGTTAGCTTGGCGGAATCGGACATGAAGCCTCAATCCACGAAACGGGACGCTATTGCCATGCGCCCCTTCGAACAGGTCGGTGCGCGATCGGGGCGACAACCGTCAAGCCGCTTTCATGGTCGCAATCCACTGATCCACCCGTTGTTCCAATATGCCCAGCGGCAACGCGCCACCGCCCAAAACGACATCATGGAAAGCGCGAATATCGAATTTGTCTCCGAGCTGCTCCCTGGCGCGGGCGCGCAGTTCGAGAATCTTGATCATCCCGATCTTGTAGCTGGTTGCCTGGCCAGGATTGACCAGATAGCGGCGCACTTCGGAACGGACGGCGGCTTCCGGAATCGAGCTGTTGGCGAGAAAATAGGCCACTGCCTGTTCCTCGGTCCAGCCCTTGCTGTGCAGGCCGGTGTCGACCACCAGCCGGATCGCCCGCCAGATCTCGCTGGTGAGCCGTCCGAATTCGGAATAGGGATTCTGATAGCCGCCCATTTCCTTGGCCAGCGTTTCGGAATAGAGTCCCCAGCCCTCGCTATAGGCGGTATAGCCCGCCTGCGTCCGGAAGGTCGGGATGCCGGTCAGTTCCTGGGCGATGGAAATCTGCATATGATGGCCGGGAAGGCCTTCATGATAGGCGATCACCTCCAGCGTGGGGATCGGCATCGCCCGCATATCGGACAGATGGGCGTAATAGATGCCGGGCCGCGACCCGTCGGGGGTGCCGCTGCGGTAATGCTGGGCCGCGCCATCGCGCTCGCGAAAGGATTCGACCCGGCGTACCTCGAGATCGGCTTTGGGCAGGATGCCGAAATAGGCCGGCAGCCGCTTTTTGATTTCCCCTATATGCTCCTTGGCCGCAGCGATATACTGATCCGCACCCGCATCGTCGTCGGAGAAATAGAAACGGTCATCCTCGCGGATGAACTTGAAGAAGGCCTTGAGGTCGCCGTCAAATCCGACCTGGTCCTTGACCGCTTCCATGTCGCCGCGCAGGCGCGCCACTTCCGACAGGCCGAGATTGTGGATTTCATCGGCGGTCAGTTCGGTCGTGGTCTGGTTGGCCAGGCGATAATTGTAGAAAGCCTGCCCGTCGGCCAGCGCCCCAACCCCTTTGGCAGTGGCGTCCGTATTGGGGAGATCGGCCTCGTACCAGGCAATGATCCGCTGATAGGCAGGCGCGAAGGCAGAGGTCAGCGCCGTTCTCGCCTGTTCGCGCAAGACGGAAGCGCGGGCATCGTCGATCACGCCGCTGTCCACCAGCCCCTGCAATTTCTCTTCGGTCGCGGTCCAGATCGCCGAGGGTTCGCCCTCATCAAAAGGCGCGCCGCTGATGATCTTGGTCGACTGGTCAATCACTCCTTCATAGGCGAAGCGGGGCGCGCGGGTTCCCGCAGCGGCATTGGCCTGCGCACGCACGAGCAGCTGGTCGAGGGCAGTGCCGACGCCGGACAGGCGCTGGATGAAGCCGACCATGTCCGCTTCGGTCGCGACCTTGTGCGTGTTGATCAGAAAGGTCGGGAAAAAGGACTGCAAGCCATTATGCTGGTGCAGCACATAACGGTGGCTCCGGAACGGCACACCCGCTTCGGCCTGCTTCAGATTGTACAGCCAGATGTCATAGGATGTCTTCGCCTCTGGCGACAGTTTCGCATAGTCAAAGCGGCTCTTCATCTCTGCCACCGCACCGCGCAGCCAGGCCAGTTCCCGGTCCGCGCCGGCGTCGCTGAAATCGTCGATCAGGCCATAGTCGGTCTTGCGCCCGATAGCGGTCTGCTCGAGCGGGCTGAACTTGAGCTGTTCCTCATATTTTTCATCGAACCACTGGTTGATCCGGTCGGTTTCGCTCTGCGCGGATTCAGCGGATACGGCGGGCGCCGCAATCGCCGGGCCGATGGCAACAGGTGCCAGTGCCAGAAGCACCGCGGAAATAACCGGGGAAGAAATTTTTTTCATGCGCGCCGTTCCTCATATCATCATATATATCATCGAAGGCATAGCCCGAGGCCTCCGGACATGTCGATAAGATAAAAGCGGAAAAACCCGGTGTAAGTGTTATCGCAATCGCGGCAGCACCGCCTCGATGGCTTGCGAAATCGTGTCGCGAAACGGTTTCTTGCCGCTGTCCTCCGCCGGGCCCTTGCTGGTCACCACGGCAACATAGAGGTCCTGGTCCCGATAGTGATTCAGGATCGCATTGTCGCCCCAGTCCTCAAAGCCCCGGACATTGAATATCGGACCCATCGCCGCGGACTGTCCCAAAAATCCGCCAAAGGTCGTTTCCCCGATCGAAATCCTGTCCCTCGCTTTCCACAGCTGCGCGAGCGATTCCGGGCCGAGGATACTTCCCGCAACCAGCGCCTGTTGTAACGCCACCAGATCGGCAGCGGTCGTCATCAGGCCTGCAGAACCGATCATGCCGTAATTTCGCCGGGAGAGCTTTTCGTCAATGGCGGACAGCGGCTGGCTGACAACCGCGGCATCTGATTTGTCCGGCTCGCTCCAGCCGAGCATATGCGAGAGCCCACCCGGCCCGGCGATCTTTTCCCGCAGAAGGGCTTCATACGGCTTGCCATAAACCTGCTCCAGAATGATCGCCAGCAGGTCATAACCGTCATTGGAATATCGGAATTTTCGGATCTTGTCGGCGTCGACCGGCTGCGCAGCAATCGCACGGGCTGCCGCTTCGGCGGATTGCTCGGTTTCCGCAGCATAGCTGGAACCCATGCCGGAGCGATGGCTGAGCAACTGCCCGATCGTTGTCCCGCGATCCGCCAGACCGCTGTCCGGAAAGAAACGCCCAATATCCTGATCGAGATCGATCCGCCCTTCTTCCGCTGCCTTGAGGGTCAGGATCGCGGTCAGATATTTGGTGATCGAGGCGACGTGGAACAATGTATCGCTCCGCACCGGCACGGTCCCGGCGGCATCGGAATGGCCGGCGGCTCTTTGATAAAGCATCGAGGAACCCTTGGCGACCACCACCTGGCCCGCAAATCCGTCCGCTACCGCCTGGTCGATAATCTGGTCGAAGGAGACAGGTGCAACCGACGATGGCGGCGGGAGCGGGGGAGTGGCATGGGCAGCGGTTGCCAGAAACACACTTGCGGTCACCGAAAAGGCGAAGATGGATTTCATGACAGGCGCGCTCCCTTAGTCTACAGTTGTAGTCGATACCATGCGCGCGATGGGAATATCAACAAAAAAGGGCCGGAAGTCTCCTTCCAGCCCTTCTGATTGTGTGTCGACTTGCGCCGGACGGTCGGGTCTAGAAGCCCATGCCGCCCATGCCGCCCATGCCGCCCATGTCCGGCATGCCGCCGCCGCCGCCCTTGTCGTCCGATGGCAGTTCCGCCACGGCCGCTTCGGTGGTGATCAGCAGTCCGGCAACCGAGGAAGCGTCCTGCAATGCTGCACGAACAACCTTGGTCGGGTCGATCACGCCAGCCTTGACCAGGTCTTCATAGACATCGGTTGCTGCGTTGAAACCGAATTCCTTGCTCTTCTGGTCGAGCATCTTGCCGGCCACAACCGCGCCGTCAAAGCCCGCATTTTCAGCGATCTGACGGACCGGAGCCTGCAGCGCCCGACGTACGATGTCGATACCGCGGGTCTGGTCGTCGTTGATGCCTTCGAGACCCTTGAGCGCCGAGGTAGCATAGAGAAGCGCAGCACCGCCGCCTGGGACAATGCCTTCTTCGACAGCCGCACGGGTTGCGTGCAGCGCGTCGTCAACACGGTCCTTCTTCTCTTTCACTTCGACTTCGGATGCGCCGCCGACCTTGATCACGGCAACACCGCCAGCGAGTTTCGCCAGACGTTCCTGCAGCTTTTCCTTGTCATAGTCGGAGGTCGTGTTTTCGATCTGGTTACGGATCGCTTCCACGCGCGCCTTGATGTCGTTCTTCTTGCCGGCGCCGTCGACGATCGTGGTGTTGTCCTTGTCGATCGTGACATTCTTGGCTTCACCGAGCATGTTCAGCGTAACGCTTTCCAGCTTGATGCCGAGATCTTCGGAGATCATTTCGCCCTTGGTCAGGATCGCGATATCTTCGAGCATCGCTTTGCGACGATCGCCAAAGCCAGGTGCCTTGACCGCAGCGATCTTCAGGCCGCCGC
>CAXIBD010000063.1:0-18258 GCA_964022135.1 uncultured Sphingomonadales bacterium
CGTGACGATGTCAATCTTTTTTTACCTATTTGGTAAATTGCTCCCGGAATCCACTGCTCGGCAGTACCTCCTCGCTGATATAGGCAGCGGCCATATCGGCCAGTTCCCGGCCCAGATGCCAGTCCAGGATCTGCATATTGTGAATGATCGGCGGGTTCACCAATATGTCCTGCTCGCCCAGCATTTCCTTCGACGCCATCCGGCTTGCCACCACCATCGACCGCGACATGATCTCGACGATCGAGGGAAATTCCGCCTTGCGCTTGCGCCGCAGGATCACGTCCCGCAACAGCGACCACCGCCCGCGAATATCGCCATATTGCACATCGGTGCGCCAGACCTCGTTCGGATCGCCCAGCGACACCACCATATTCGGTCCCGCCTTGATCCCGTGCATCACCTTGACCGGGACATTGTCGAGCACGCCGCCATCGACCAGGATATTGCCGTCGCCGTCGATGAACGGCGGCAGGATCGTCGGCAAGGAGCCAGACGCCCGGACGCATTCCCACAAGGGGCCGCGCCGGTGAACATGCAGGCCGTTGGTCGACAGGTTGGTCGAGACGCCGAAAAAATTGATCGGCTGGTCGGCGATATCGCGGGTGCCATAGCGACTTCTCAGCTCGCTGTCGAAAACGGTCGGGTCCAGCAGAGAGTAGAGCGGCAGGGTGAACCGCCGCATCGCCTTGGCATGGATGAACATCGCTTCCATCTGGTCGAGCACCTCCTCGACCGACAGGCCGCGCGCAATCGCGCCGCCCATCGCCGCGCCGGCGCTGGCCCCGCCGATGAAGTCGATCGGAATATCCGCCTGCCGCAGCGCCTTGATCACGCCGAGATGGGCGCAGCCGAGGGCCCCGCCGCCTGCCAGCACCACGCCGACCGCCCGACCGGTCAGGAAGCGGGCGACCTTGGTAAAGTCGGCCTCGTCGTCAAGCGCGACATGATGGTGCAGCTTCGGCCCGCGCGGATCGATCCATTCCCCGCTGCGGCTGATCGGTTTGTCCGAATTGGTGCGGAGCAGCAGCAAGGTTCTTTGCGGTTCCGCGATCCAGCTCATCGCGGCCTCTTCCATGGCATTGGGCGCGGGGTCCATCTTGCCGGGCCGCCCCACCATTACCAGCGCATCCGCGTTGCGGCAGACCATCTGCCCCCAGTCCTCCGATCCGCTGCCATCGATCAGGACATAGGCGCCCTTGGCTTCCTGTTCGGCGAGCCACGCCTGATATTCATGCGCGTCGGCGGCCTCGCTGGTCGCCCGGTCGAGCGGGACCACCGGCGTCGTGGGCTGGACCACCGCCTCAAAGGCCTCCGCCAGCCGCGCCAGGAAACCGTCCGGCATCTGGCTGGTGCCTGCCGGCAACAGTGCAATGACGCGCGGGTTCTTTGCGGTAACGGATGCTGTGCGTGCCGTCGCCACTGCCAGTCTCGCCGAGACCAGCTTCAGCATCGCCGCGTTCAGTTCCGGATGGCGCAGGGCAATCTCGTCAAAGGCCCGCCGCGAGACTTCCAGCACATGCGAGTCGCGGGTGGCGATCACATCGGCGGTCCGCTTGCCGCCTGCGAAAAAGGCGAGCTCGCCGACCGCTTCTCCGGCTTCGATATGGGCAACAATCCGCGCGCCGTTGATCACCACCCGGAATCGCCCGGATTCGACAAAATAGAGCGCATCGGCATCCTCGCCCTGGCGCACCAGTGCCTCGCCGCCAGCGATCTGCCGCATCGCGGCGGCCGACTGCAGCGCCTCCAGCGCTTCCGGCGCCACGCCCTCGAACAGGGCGTGCCGGCTCAGATCAGGCTTTTCCGTTGGTTCCGGCACGCAATACTCTCCAATGGTGCGACCCGTCAGAAATACTTATCCGGCCTCCGGCCGGCACAATCAACCCCCGGCCTGTTCCATGTGGCACATCAGGCCGCGGCTGGGCGCAACCTCATTGGCCAGCATCGCAAGATAGGCGGATTGCAGCGCATCCGCTCCGGTGATGTCCTCGATGCCCAGATAGGCACTTGCACCTTCGACAAAGGCAGCAAACTGCTCGTCGACCCGCGCCCGAAAGGCTGCCGGTCCGATTTCCTTCATCAGCGCCTCCGCCGCCGTCGGCGCGAAGAAGAGTTCGGGCTTCGGCCCTTGCAGATTGTCGACACCACCGCGTTCCTCGACGTGGGTCGCGCCAACCAGCGAGCTGAACTTCAAACTGTCGCCCCAGTGCGCGTGAATCGCCCCGAGCAAGGATCCGTTACCGGCAAAATCGACCGAAACTGTCGGCCGGCCGGCATCAGCCGACGCCAGATCATCATAGTCCAGCACCTCGTCATAAAGACCGGTCTCTTCGACAAAAGCCTTGTTGCCAGCCGATGTCAGCCCGATGCGACGGATCGCCGGGCTCAGATTTTTCGCAACCATAGCCAGCCCGAGCGCGGTTTTGGAGGACGCGCTGGTCATCACCAGCGCCTCCGCCCCGAACCAGTCGTTCGCGCGCATGAAATGCTCGATCAGGAAACTGGTCGTGAACAAGGGCTGGAAGATCGCCCGCTCCGCTTCGTGCGCACCTTCCCCAGTCCCGAGCCGGTGATATTGATTGTAGATGATGGCCAGCCCCTGCCGGTGCGCGGCACCGTCGACGAACCCGCCGTCCTGCACATTCACCGGCGTGACCCGCAAATGGCTCGCCATCGGCAAATAGCCATAGACCCGCTCGCCCACGGCGATATCCGCATTTTCAGAGGCCACCACCCGGGCAAATCCCCAGACCGGAACAATGCCCCACTGATCGTCGCCAGTAGGAAAGAAGTTCCAGTAACCGAAACCGTCACCGACCACCGCATAGGTAATATTGTTCGCGGTCAGCGCATATTTATCGACCGCCAGAAGAATTTCGCCCGCGGCCAGCTCCGGCGTATCGCTGTCATGCCACCGCGTTCGCGCCAAGTCGTCTTTCTTCACCCAAAGGCTTTGCATTGTTCCCACTCCATCCGATTGTCCGATTGCCGCCCAGCATAAGGGCTCGCCGCCATTTGGCAAAAGCATTTGCCAAAAAGCCCTCGCCTGCTAATCCTGCCGCCAATTGAAAATTGCGCGACCACGCGCCATCGGGGAGAATTTTTGTGAGTGCAGCACCGGTTTCAGCTTTTGAAGCGGCGATCGCGCCCGTTACCAATGTTTCGGATTTCATCTGGGGCGGAACATGGGAAGGGGTAGAAATTCTGCCGATACCGCCGATGGTGGTGATCCTGCTCGGGGCCGGCGTCTATTTCATGCTCGGCCTGCGCGGCTATCCGCTGCTTCGCCTGTTTCCCGCTCTCGCCAATCTGTTCAAGAAGTCATCAGCCCCCGGGGCCGGTGAAATTTCTCCCTTCGCCGCACTGTCGACGGCCCTGTCCGGCCAGGTCGGCACCGGCAATCTCGCCGGCGTCGCCACCGCCATTACCCTCGGCGGCCCAGGCGCAATATTCTGGATGTGGGTCACCGCCCTGTTCGGCATGGCGCTGGCCTTTGCCGAGGGCTCGCTCGCCGTGCGCTTCCGCGAGCAGGCCGCTGACGGCACCTATCGCGGTGGCCCGATGAGCTATATCACCATCGGCCTCGGCCCGAAATGGACCTGGCTCGCGATATTATTCTGCCTCGGCACCCTGTTTTCCGCGCTGGTTACCGGCAACGGCATCCAGGCGAACAGCCTTGGCGACAGCGCCAACGAGCTGTTCGGTGTCGAGGAATGGATCGGCGGCGCCGTCGCAGCCATTGCAGTCTTCATCGTCATCATCGGCGGCATCAAGTCGATCGGCCGGGTCGCTGAAACCATTGTTCCCTGGATGGCCGGTGCCTATCTGCTGATGGCCTTCATCGCTCTCGTCATCAATATCCCCGACCTGCCGGAAACCTTCGGCCGCATCTTCGGCGGCGCCTTCAACGCGCAATCGGCCAGCGGCGGCTTCCTCGGTGCAGCGATCATCATCGCGATCCGCGCCGGCGTTGCCCGCGGACTGTTCTCCAACGAGGCGGGGCAGGGTTCGACCCCGATCGCCCACGCCGTCGCCCAGACCAACGACCCTGCCGCGCAGGGCCGCTTCGCGATGATGGGCACGTTCATCGACACGGTGGTGATCTGCACGATGACCGCGCTGGTCATGCTCACCGTCGAGGGCAATTTCACCCATACGCTGGCCGACGGGACCGCAGAGGCGGTGAAACATGCGTGGCAGTCCGATCTCAACGGCTTTGCCATGACCTCGGGCGCCTTCGCCGCCGCCTTCCCCTTCCCGATCTTCGGCATCCCGGTCGGTACGCTGATCGCATCGGTCGCGCTGATCCTGTTCGTCTTCACCACATTGCTCACCTGGAGCTATTATGGCGAACGCGCGATCACCTATCTCTATGACCTGACCCCCGGCTCGAACCTGACCGGGGAAAACCGGCTGCATTTCGCCTGGCGGATATTGTGGTGCCTGGTGATCTTTGTCGGCTCCTTTGCGCCGCTCGAACTGATCTGGCGGCTCGGCGACATTTCCAATGCGGTCATGACCCTGCCGAACATCGTCGCCCTGCTGGCCCTGTCGGGTGTGGTCTTCGCCCTGGCGAAGGGCCAGCGCGCCGCCGGCACCGACCACGGCCGCGAGACGCCAAAGGAATTGCTGGAAGACATCACCGGCGCACCGGGCCACTAGATGGTGAAATTCGTCACCAATGGGCGCAAGCCGGCGCACAGATGCTTGGGTTGCACGCCTTTTTTGGATTGCAGGAAATGATACCGAGCGAGGTGAGGCAGGCGCGCCCGCGCGCCCGAGCTTGTGCGAGGAAAGCCAAGCAGGCGGATGCCTGCGCCCGGCGCCCGAGGTAAAATAAAAATGCTCAAACGTCTCTATGAATGGATGCTCGACAAGGCCGGACATCCACAGGCCAGCAAGTGGCTCGCCGGGATCAGCTTTGCCGAGTCCAGTTTCTTTCCGATCCCGCCCGACGTGATGCTGGCGCCGATGTGTCTGGCAAAGCCCGAGCGGTCCTGGTGGTACGCCCTTGTCTGTACCATCGCCTCGGTCCTGGGCGCGCTGTTCGGCTATGCCATCGGCTATTTTTTCTTCAAGACCGTGGGCCTGCCCATCCTGGAATTCTACGGGATCACGGAACAGTTCGACCTCTTTGCCCAAAGCTTCAATGAACAGGGCTGGATCGTCGTGCTGCTCGCCGGCTTCACGCCGCTGCCGTTCAAGATCATCACCATTGCCGCCGGCAGCACCGCCATGCCGCTCCCGATATTGATCGGCGCGGCCATCATCGCCCGCTCGGCGCGCTTCTTCCTGGTCGCCGCCCTGCTCCGCTTTTTCGGCCCGCCGATGAAATCGTGGATCGACAATAATTTTGCCCTGGCGACGACCGCCGTCGGCATTCTCTTCGTCGGCGGTTTTGCCGCCGTCCGCTGGCTGCTATGACAAGCAACAAAAGCTTTCAGCGAAACAGATTTTTTTCAGTGGCCCAGCCGCGAGTCATTTTCTAAGGGCGAATCATGAGCACCAGACAGGCCTCCAGCAGCGACGATCCTGTGATCGAAAATATCGCCCAATTGATCGAGCCGATGGCCGGCGGCGAAAAGCCGAAGGATCGCTGGCGCATCGGCACCGAGCACGAGAAATTCGTCTATTCGACCACCGACCATCACGCCCCGAGCTATGACGAGCCGGGCGGCATCCGCGACCTGCTGCTCGCCATGCGCGAATTCGGCTGGCAGCCGGTGGAAGAGGGCGGCAAGGTCATCGCCATGTCCGGCCCCGACGGCGCGATCAGCCTCGAACCGGCCGGCCAGCTCGAACTGTCGGGCGCACCGCTCGAAAATCTCCACGAAACCTGCAACGAAACCGGCCGCCATCTGAACCAGGTCAAGGCGATTGGCGAGAAGACCGGCACCGGCTTTCTCGGCATGGGCATGTGGCCCGACAAAACCCGCGCCGAACTGCCGATCATGCCCAAGGGCCGCTACAGGATCATGCTCGACCATATGCCGCGCGTCGGCAGCCTCGGCCTCGACATGATGCTGCGCACCTGCACCATCCAGGTCAACCTCGACTATGCCAGCGAAGCCGACATGGTGAAGAAGTTCCGCGTCGGCCTGGCGCTGCAGCCGCTCGCCACCGCGCTGTTCGCCAATTCGCCCTTCACCGAGGGCAAGCCCAACGGCTACCAGAGCTTCCGCAGCCATATCTGGTCCGACACCGATCCGCACCGCACCGGCATGCTGCCGTTCGTGTTCGAGGAGGGATTTGGCTACGAACGCTATGCCGAATATATGCTCGACGTGCCGATGTATTTCGTCTTCCGCGACGGCAAATATATCGACGCCGCCGGCCTCAGCTTCCGTGATTTCCTCAAGGGCAATCTGTCGGTGCTGCCGGGCGAGAAACCGACCCTGTCCGACTGGACCGACCATCTCTCGACCGCCTTCCCCGAGGTGCGCCTGAAAAGCTTTCTCGAGATGCGCGGCGCCGACGGTGGCCCGTGGAACCGGATCTGCGCGCTGCCCGCCTTCTGGGTCGGCCTGCTCTACGACCAGACCGCGCTCGATGCCGCCTGGGACCGGGTCAAACACTGGACGATGGAAGAGCGCGAGGCGCTACGCAACGGCGTACCCGAGCACGGCCTCGACACTCCGCTGCCGCGCGGCGGCAAGCTCAACGATCTGGCGAAGGAAATCCTCGACATATCCTCCGCCGGTCTCACCGCCCGCAACCGGCTCAACACCAGCGGCGACAATGAAAGCGGTTTTCTCGATCCGCTCCGCGAAGTGGTCGCCAAGGGCAAATCCCCGGCAGCCCAGCTGCTTGACCGCTACCACGGCGAATGGAACGGCGATGTCAGCCACATCTATGACGAAATGAGCTTTTGACGAAACCGTCATACGGCCTGTGGTTTCGTTCGTAACAAAATTGCAACAGTTGACGGTGATTCGACCGGCCTGCAGCCGTTCGCAACAATGTTGACTTGACCACGCTCAATCCCGTCGTTCAGGGAAATCGAACAAGGAAGAGGGGAACTTCCGACTCCCATTTCAGATCCATAGCTGGAGATCATCGTCATGCGCCTCTGTTCCAAGCAGATTATTTCTCGTTCCACCCTCGCCGCGGCACTGCTCGCCGGCGGCATCGTCCAACCGGCCTATGCCCAGGACGAAACCGCCGTGGATGACGGTCAGGGGCTCGACGTTATCGTCGTCACCGCCCAGCGCCGGGAAGAAAATCTGCAGGACGTGCCGCTCTCGGTATCGACGATCAGCGATGACAAGCTTGCCGCGCTCGGCGCCGGCGGTCAGGATGTCCGTGCCCTTTCCGCCCGTGTGCCCAGCCTTGTGGTCGAATCCTCGTTCGGCCGGACCTTCCCGCGCTTCTACATCCGCGGCCTCGGCAACACCGATTTCGACTTCAACGCCTCGCAGCCGGTCAGCCTGGTCTATGATGACGTGGTGCTGGAAAACCCGATCCTCAAGGGCTTCCCGATTTTCGACCTCGAGCGCGTCGAAGTGCTGCGCGGGCCGCAGGGCACCCTGTTCGGCCGCAACACGCCCGCCGGCATCGTCAAGTTCGACTCGGTCAAGCCGAAGGATGACCTGAGCGGCTTTGGCCGGGTCAGCTATGGCCGGTTCAATGCGGTAAACGCCCAGGCGGCGCTCAACGTGCCGCTCGGCGAAGGCATCTCCGTCCGCGCGTCCGGCCTGTACCAGCGGCAGGACAACTGGGTCGACAATGTCAACCCGAGCGCCCCGCAGACCGATGCCTTCGAAGGCTATGACGAATTCGCCGCGCGCCTGCAGCTGCTGATGAACTTCACCGAGGACACCGAACTGCTGCTGACCGGCCAGTATCGCAATCTCGACGGCACCGCGCGCGTATTCCGTGCCAATGTCTTCACCCGCGGCCAGGAAGGGCTCAACGCCGACTTCCGCCGCGATCAGGTCGCGGTCGATGGCCAGAACGAACAGAAGGTCAAGACCTACAATCTCTCCGGTCGCTTCAGCCACGATTTCGGTCCGGTCTCGATCGTTTCGGTAACCAGCTTCTGGACCGGCGACGCCACTTCGGTCGGCGATGTCGACGGCGGCTTCGGCGCCAACTTCCTGCCGCCGGCGCTCTATGGCCCGGGCGACATTCCGTTCACCGCCGAAACCCGCGACAGCGTTCCCTCGCTGAGCCAGTTCACCCAGGAAATCCGGGTGGAAAGCAATGGCAACGGCCCGCTCAGCTATCAGGCCGGCGTCTTCTATTTTGACGAGCGCCTGCGCATCGTCAGCGAGAATTATTCGACGCTCGGCGATCCGCTCAACGCACCCGGCGGCATCAACATCCTCGTCAGCCAGCGTCAGGACAGCGAGGCCTTCGGTGTGTTCGGCTCGCTGACCTATGCGCTGACCGACCAGCTCAGCGTGACCGGCGGCATCCGCTACAACAAGGACGAGCGCGACTATTTCGTCGCCCGCACGCAGGACAGCCAGTTCCCGGCCTTCCTGCAGAACCCTCTGGGCACGGTCACCCGCTCGGTTTCGGATGACAATATCACCTGGGATGCCAGCATCTCCTACAAGGCAACCGACGACGTCAATCTCTATGCCCGCGTCGCCAAGGGCTATCGCGCGCCGAGCATCCAGGGACGCATCCTGTTTCCGCCGGCAACCCCTACGCCGCTGGAAGACGGCGTTACCGTCGGCCAGTCGGAAACCATCCTGTCCTACGAAGCGGGCGTAAAAACGACCTTCCTCGATGGTCGCGGCCGGTTCAACCTCAACGGCTTCTATTATGATCTCGACAATGCCCAGCTGACCGCGGTCGGCGGCGGCATCAACGCCAACCGGCTGATCAACGCCGACAGCGTGCGCGGCTATGGCTTCGAGGTGGACGCCCAGCTCAAGCCGGTGCCGCAACTGCTGCTCACCACCAGCCTCAGCTACAACCATACCGAAATCCGCGACCCCGGCCTGACCACGGCGGCTTGCGGCGCCACCCGGGTCGATACCTTCCCGAACGTGTCGTTGTGCACGCCGCTCGATCCGATCGTGACTCCGGCGGTGCCTTTCTCGGCGGCGATCGTCAACATCAACGGCAACAGCCTGCCGCAGAGCCCGCGCTGGATCGCCAATGCCACGGCCCGCTATGGCATTCCGGTCGGCGATGGCGAGATCTATGCGTTCACCGACTGGTCCTATCGTTCGAAGATCAACTTCTTCCTCTATGAATCGGTCGAATTCCAGGATCGCCGTCAGCTCGAAGGCGGCCTGCGCGTCGGCTACCAGACCGACAGCTTCGACGTCGCCGGATTTGTCCGCAACATCACCAATGATGAATCGGCCGTGGGCGCGATCGACTTCAACAACCTGACCGGCTTCGTCAACGAGCCGCGTATCTGGGGCGTGGAAGCCGGCTTCAAGTTCTAGTCCCGCTGTGCTCCGCACGCGATGCGGAGCTCTGAAGGCAAGAATACAAATATCAGGAGCGAGCTGCGCACAGGATGCGCAGCTCGCTCCTCTCGTTTGGGACTAGAAATCAAACGCCGGCTGGGCCTGACCGCTTTCCGGATCGCCGTCATCCTGTCCGGTCGCCTCTGCGCCTTCCAGCGAGGAAAGGGTCAGCCCGAGCAGGCGGATGCCATTTTCCACCGGCATGATCAGCGCCAGCAGCTCCCGGCTGAGGACCGAAAATTCCTGCTTGTTGGCGACATAATGATCGATCGATTTCGACCGCGTCACCTGCCGGAAATCGGCATATTTGGCTTTCAGCGTCACCGTTCGCCCGCGCGCCTCGCATTTCTCGATGCTGTTCCAGACGATGTCGATGATATTCTCGAACGCATCCTGCAGATCGCTGTCGCTGACCAGATCGTCGCCATAGGTCCGCTCGCCGCCGACCGACTTGCGGATCCGGTTGGACCGGACCTCGCGGTGATCGACCCCGCGCGAGGCGCGGAACAGATAGCCCGCCGACTTGCCGAAATGCTGGCGCAGGAATTCCTGCGACTGCGCGCGCAGATCGGCCCCGGTGTGAATATCCAGCTTCGCCATCCGCTCGGCCGTCTTCGGTCCGACGCCGAAGAAGCGCCGCACCGGCAGCTGCGCGACGAAATCCGCGCCCTGGTGCGGCTTGATGACGCAGATCCCGTCGGGCTTGTTCTGGTCGGAGGCGATCTTGGCGATAAACTTGTTGTAGCTGACCCCGGCGCTGGCGGTGAGCCCGGTCTGCTTCCTGATCTCGGCGCGGATCATCTCGGCGATCCTTGTGGCATTGCCGATCCCCATCTTGTCCTGGGTGACGTCGATATAGGCCTCGTCCAGCGACAGCGGCTCGACCAGGTCGCTGTGCATCCGGAAAATTGCCCGGATCTGCTGCGACACCTCGCGATAGACCTCGAACCGGTGCTTGACGAAGATCAGGTCCGGACAGCGGCGTTTCGCTGTGACCGAAGGCATGGCCGATCGCACCCCGAACTTCCGCGCTTCATAGGAGGCGGCGGCGACCACCCCGCGCTTGGACGATCCACCCACCGCCACCGGCTTGCCGCGCAGTTCGGGAAAATCCCGCTGCTCGACGCTCGCAAAAAAGGCATCCATGTCGATATGGATGATCTTTCGCTGCAGCAGATCGGGGGCGGAGTCGGACATGGCGCCAGTCTAGCGCCTGTTGCCCCGCTTGGGGAGCGGCTACATGCCGGCCTCGGCGATTTGCGATCGCTTTTCCCGCTTGGTACAGCATTCCGCTTTCGCCGGAGAAGGCGAGGGTCCGCACCCGCTTATGGCCTCCCGCTCGCTATTTAACCTATAGCCAGAACCGCAGCTTCTTGCCATAGCCCGCCGGTGCAAAGCAAAGCTCTCCCCTTCCCGATAGGCCGTGTTGAACTCGTCATCATGATGGCCAGTCTGATGTCGCTCAACGCGCTCGCGATCGACATCATGCTGCCCGCGCTCGGGCTGATCTCCGATGCTTTTGCCCTTCCGTCAGTCAACGACCGGCAATGGACCATAACCTCCTATATATACGGCATGGCGATCGGTTCGATCCTCTACGGCTCGCTGGCCGACCGTTTCGGACGCAGGCCGGTGCTGCTGGTGACCATCGGCATCTACACCGGGTTCGGCATTCTCTGCGCCCTGGCCTGGGACTATGAACTGCTGCTGATCGCGCGTTTCATCCAGGGGCTCTCGGCCGCGGCCATGGGTGTACTGGCCAACAGCATCATCCGCGACCGCTATGACGGCGACGCCATGGCCCGCGCGATGTCGACGATCATGATGATCTTCATGATCGTGCCGATCACCGCGCCGCTGCTCGGCCAGCTGGTGCTCCACGTGGCGCCGTGGAAGGCGATCTTTCTGGTGCTCTCCGCCGCCGGTCTGGCCTCCTTCCTGTGGGTCATCACGCGGCTTCCCGAGACGCTGCATCCTGACAACAAGACGCCGATCCAGTTCAAATCCGTCACCGCCGCCTGGTATGGCGTGATCTTCAACCGCAACAGCTTCGGCCATGTCATCGCCAGCGGGCTGATGATGGCCCCGCTCTTCGCCTATATCGCCTCTGCCCAGCAGATATTCTTCGACATTTTCGGGGCGGCAGACATCTTTGTCTATATTTTCGCCCTCAATGCCGGGGCCATGTCGCTTGCCAGTTTCACCAATTCCCGGATCGTCATGCGCTTCGGCGCCCGGCGGGTGTCGCAAGTCGCGCTGATCTTCTTCATCCTGGTGTCGCTGGTCCACTTCGGCCTCGCCGAAGCGGGATGGATCAACATCTGGACCTTCACCGCCGTCTTGGTGCCGTCCATGGGCATGGTCGGTTTCACCGGTGCCAATTTCAGCTCGATCGCGATGCAGCCGTTCGGCCGGACCGCCGGCGTCGCCTCCTCCTTCCAGAATTTTGCCCGCTCCGGCATTTCCGCGATGATCGGCGCGGCGATCGGATTGCAGTTTGACGGCACGGTCCTGCCCCTCGCCACCGGCTTCCTGGTCTGCGGCATCGCGGCGCTGGCCCTCATATTCTGGGCGGAACAAGGAAAATTGTTCCGGCGCGTTCAGACTGGCGCAAGCGCGCGCGATCTATTGCCGCAGGCCTGAACCACGCAAGACAAGGACGAGCGCATGACCCTATCCCTATCCGGCCCGGTGAAACTGGCCCTCGCCCTGTTCCCCGCCGCCATGGCCTTTGCCAGCCCGGCGCTGGCCGCCAATTCGATCCTCGGCGACTGGGTCACCCAGGACCGGGATGCCATCGTCAGGATTGCGAAATGCGGCAAGACCGTTTGCGGCCGCATCCAGAAATTTCTGGTGACGCCGCCCAACGGGCCGGGACAGAAGGATATCCACAATCCCGACAAGAAGAAGCGCGACCGCACGGTTCTCGGCATGGCCATCCTGACCGGCTTCACGCCCGACGGCGATATCTGGCGCGGCAAGGTCTATGATCCGAAAAGCGGCAAGACCTACCGCTCGGAAGTCAGCCTCGAATCGGCGAACAAGCTGAAGATGAAGGGCTGTATCCTGTTCATCTGCCAGGGCCAGGACTGGACCCGCGCGAAATAGGCACCTGTCCGCCGGGCATCAATCCTTCTTATCCATCTCCGCGATCCACTCGCGCAGCAGTGCCACGCCCTCATCATGCACTATGGTCCGCCCCACTTCCGGCATGCTGATCCCGGGCTCCAGGCTCTCCAGCCGGTAGATCATGATACTGCCGTCGGGGTCGCCGGGTGCGATATCGAACGCATGGCTGCCGCTGCCCCGTCCCGCCGCGACCGGCCGCTTGTTGACCCCGAAGCGCACCGGCATGCGCTCCTCGTAGGTCAGGAACAGGCCGGAGTTGCTCGCCGAGCCGTTTATATTATGACAATGGGCGCAATTGACGTCGAGATAGCCGCGCGCCCGGTCGTTGAGCGGCGCGCCGGTCTCGCCCCAGACCGGCACCCGATAGTCGACCGCCGGAACCGCATCAATCAGCCCCAGCCTGGCAAATTTCTCCAGCTGCCCGCCATCGGTCAGATTGCGTGCCTTTGGTCCGATCGGCGTGACTTCGCCGGACAGGGCATGGCATTCCTTGCACTGGTTCTTGTTCGGCACGCCGTAATCGATCGACCGCTGCTTGCCCGACGGGTCGGTAAAACTCACCGGAATTCGCGCGCCTGCCACTTTCAGCACCGCCTCGGTCTGATCCTCGTTCCAGACATAGGGCAGCGCCAGCCAGCCGTCGGCCCGGTGCAGCAGCACCCTGGTCTCGAGCAGCCGCGGCTTGCCGTCCAGTTCGTAGCCGAAGCTCTTGATCAGCGCCGACCCCACCGGCAGGTCGAGCAGCCCGTCGCCATTGGCCTTCGCCTGCTTGCCCTCGGGCATGTAGATGAAGCGATGCTTGTCGGCATAGTCGGAGAAGAGCGGCGTGTTCAGCTGATAGGGCGTTACCCTGTCATTGGGCTGCCAGCCCGATGCATCGCGGAAGAAATGATAGTCCGACAGCAGCCGCGGCAGGCCGTCGGACAGGATCACCGCATCGGCCACCTGTTCCGGCGCGCGGGCACCGGCCGAAAAGGCCAGCCCCAGCACAGCGCAGACGGAGAGCAGCAGCCGCATTACCGGATCGCATCCTCCATCGCCTGCGGCAGCGTGATCGGTTTCAGCTGGCGGCCGTCAAACGGCTCGCTCGCGCCTGCCACCAGCGCCGGCTTGGCGTCGCTGAGCGGCTGGCCCGGCTTGGTCAGCCCCATCGACAGCACCGCCACATCGTCGCCGATCAGGATCTTCTCGCCTGTGCCATCCTCGATGATCGGTGGGATCGCGCCGCCGAACGCCGCTTTCAGTTCGTCGCCGCCGGGAAAGGCCGGCTTGTAGCCGGCGCGGCCATGCTCATTCTCGAACACCCGTACCCCGATCGGCTTCGGGTTGTAGTTCGGGTCATTCTGCTCCTTGGTATAGGAGACGATCAGGATATTGCCGGTGCCATTTTCGGCGAACCGGTTTCCGAACACCTCGACATCATAATGCGCCATTACCATCACGCCCATCCCGGTCGGCACGCCGGCGACGATATTGCCCTCGGGCGCGAAATTGGGCGTATTGTTGTCGATCACGAGATTGTCGAACACCCGCACGTTGCGGCCGCCCTGTTTCGGCAGGTTGGGCAGGTCGAACACCAGGACGCCGCCGGTATTGTTGACCGCGATATTGTTGTAGACATCCGCGCCGACGCTGTTCTCGATCTCGATCCCGGCGACGTTGAACTTGGCGACGTTATTGCGGACGATGATATTCTCCGACTGCCCGACATAGATGCCGGCATCGGACGATCCGATCGCGGTGCAGCTGTCGACCAGCACATTCTTGCTCTCGACCGGATAGATCGCATAGGCGCCGTTCTCGGCATGCGGCCCGCGCGTCCATTCCACGCGGATCTTGTAATAGACGATATCGTCGGCACCCTTCGACTTGATGCCGTCGCCCTTGCTGTCCTCGATCGCGAAATCGCGCAGCACGACATGGTCCGACGTGACAAGCAGGCCCTCGCCCGCACCCAGCTGGCCGGCAAAATTGAGCACCGTCTGGTCCATCCCCGCGCCGCGAAGGGTGACATTGTCGACATCGAGCGACAGGCCGTCGACCAGATCAAAGCGACCCGCACCCAGCTGCACGACATCGCCCGGCTCGGCCAGGATCAGCGCTTCCTGCAGCCTTTCCTGGGCATCGGCGCCGGGTTCGACGGTGACGGTTTTGGCGAGTGTGGGGGCGCTCAGGCACAGCGCGGTGGCAACCATTAGACTGCGGATCATATCTCTCTCCTCCAAGAAGCAAAGATAATGCCGCAAAATATCGCCGCTGCCAAGGGCATTGACATGGATGTCAGTAGAATGCGGCCTCAGCCGTCCGCCAATATCCATTCGATCGCTGCATCGGCATGAATCTCGGTGCTGTCGTAGATCGGCAGGATGTTGGCCTTGGTATCGATGATCAGGTCCAGTTCGGTAGAGCCGAGCACCACCGCCTCGACATCGCCCTTGGCAATATTGGTGATATAGGTCTTCATCGTCCGTTCGGACTCGCGCTTGGACTGATTGAACATCAGCTCCTCGTAAATGATCCGGTCGATCTCATCGACCCGCTCTTCATCCGGTGGCGTAAGGCTGATGCCCTTGCCGACCAGACGCTTGCGATAAAATCCCTCGGTCATCACGTTGCGCGAACCAATCAAGGTCGCCGTCTTTATGCCATCGGCGACCATCTTGTCGCCCACGCAATCGGCAATGTGGAGGATCGGCACGCCCACTTCCGGTTGCACCTGATCATAGATTTTATGCATCGCGTTCGAACAGATCAATATCGCGGTCGCGCCGCTATTCTCCAGCCGCTTGGCTGCCCGGGTCATCAGGCCCGCTGCCGCATCCCAGTCATCGTCCGATTGCAGCCGGGCATAATCGCTGAAATTGACGCTTTCGATCAGCATATGGGCACTCGAAAAGCCGCCCAGACGCTTTTGCACGATGCTGTTGATCCGCGTATAGTAGCTGGCAGTCGATACCCAGCTCATCCCGCCAATCAGGCCAATTTTCCGCATTATTGTTACAATCCCTGAAATATACTGAGGTCAGCGTCTACAGCGCCTTGACAATTTCCTCGCACATTTTCTTCGCATCGGAAAGCAGCATCATCGTCTGGTCCATATAAAAGACCTCGTTGTCGACGCCGGCATAGCCGACACCGCCCATCGACCGCTTGACGAAAAATATCGTCTTCGCCTTTTCGACATCGAACACCGGCATGCCGTAGATCGGCGATCCCTTGTCGGTCTTCGCCGCCGGATTGACCACGTCATTGGCACCGATGATGAAGGCAACATCGGCCTGGGCGAATTCGCTGTTGATATCCTCCAGCTCGAACACCTCGTCATAGGGCACGTTGGCCTCGGCCAGAAGCACGTTCATATGACCCGGCATCCGGCCCGCAACGGGGTGGATCGCATATTTGACGTTGACGCCTTCTTCCTTCAGCAAATCGGCCATCTCGCGGACGGCATGCTGGGCCTGGGCCACCGCCATGCCATAGCCCGGAATGATGATCACATTTTCCGCCTGCTTCATCATATAGGCGGCGTCCTCGGCCGACCCGCGCTTCCACGGCCGGTCGATCTTGGCAGCCCCGTCGCTCGGCCCGCTCTCGGCGCCAAAGCCGCCGGCAATGACGCTGATGAAGCTGCGATTCATCGCCCGGCACATGATATAGGACAGGATCGCACCCGACGAGCCGACCAGCGCGCCGGTGATGATCATCGCCGTGTTGCCAAGGGTAAAGCCCATCGCTGCTGCCGCCCAGCCGGAATAGCTGTTGAGCATCGACACCACCACCGGCATGTCCGCACCGCCGATCGGGATGATCAGCAGGAAACCGATCAGGAAACTGAGACCAACGATGGTCCAGAAGATCGCGCCCGTGCCGACGGTCGGGGCAATTGCGAAATAGGCGGTCAGGCCGATGATCCCGGCGAGCACGCCGAGATTGATGACATGCCGCAGGGGCAGCATGATCGGTGCGCCCGACATATTGCCGTTGAGCTTCAGGAAAGCGATCACCGAGCCGGAGAAGGTAATCGCACCGATGGCAACGCCGAGCCCCAGTTCGACGCGGCTGACCGTCAATATTTCGCCGGTCGCATCGAGAATGCCGAAGGCGCCCGGATTGAGATAGGCAGCGATACCGACCAGCACCGCGGCCATCCCGACCAGGCTGTGAAAGCCGGCGACCAGCTGCGGCATGTCGGTCATCGCGATCTTGCGGGCGGTGATAAAGCCGATACCGCCGCCGATCAGGATGGCGACGCCGATTTCGGGCAGGCTGGCGATGCTGTGGGTGACCAGGGTGGTAACCACGGCGATCAGCATGCCGACCATGCCGAACCGGTTGCCGCGACGGCTCGATTCCGGCGAAGACAGGCCGCGCAGCGCGAGAATGAACAGCACGCCCGCCACAAGATAGGCGGCGGCAACCCACGGATTCACCGGTTCCCCGGAAGAGGCCAGCGCCGGCGTAACCGGCAATAGCAATGCTCCTGCGAAGGCAGGGGCCCATCTCCGGAACCCACGTCCGGACACGACGGCGCGGAAAGATCGCGCACCCGCGGCGCGCTCAAAGGAAGCACCCATTATTTGCGCTCCTTTTTCTTGTACATCGCGAGCATCCGCTCGGTCACGGCAAAGCCGCCAAAGATATTCACGCTCGCCAGCACCACGCCGACCAGACCCAGCCATTTGGCGGTCTGCCCGCCATCCGCCTGCGCCCCTGCCGCCGCCGCGATCAGCGCGCCGACGATGATCACCGAGGAGATCGCATTGGTCACCGCCATCAGCGGCGTGTGCAGGGCCGGGGTCACCGACCAGACGACATAATAGCCGACGAAACAGGCCATCACGAAGATCGAAAGAATTGAAATAAAGTCCATTGCTACCCCCTAGTTCGCCAGAAGGCGCTCATTCACAACCTTGCCATCCTTGGTCAGCCGTATGCCGATCGTCACTTCATCATCATCCGGAAGCACCGGACGCTTGGCCTCTTCATCCCAGTAGGCGCTGAGGAAATTATAGAGATTGCGGGAAAACAGCGCGGAAGTGTCCGCCGCCATCATCGCCGGAATATTGCGCGCGCCGATAATCTTGACACCATGTTTCTCGACCACCTGGCCGGCGACCGCGCCCTCGACATTGCCGCCCTGTTCGGCGGCCAGATCGACGATCACGCTGCCGTTGCGCATGGTCGCGATCTGCGCGTCCGAGATCAGCCGCGGCGCGGCGCGCCCCGGGATCAGGGCGGTGGTGATGACGATGTCCTGCTTGGCGATATGGCTGGAGACCAGTTCCGCCTGCGCCTTCTGATATTCCTCGCTCATCTCGGTGGCATAGCCGCCCGAGCCTTCACCCTCGATACCCTCGACCGATTCGACGAAAATCGGCTTGGCACCGAGCGACTTGATCTGTTCCTTGGTGGCGCTGCGCACATCGGTGGCGCTGACCTGCGCACCGAGACGCCGGGCGGTGGCAATGGCCTGCAGGCCGGCGACGCCGACCCCCATGACGAAACAGCGCGCGGCCGAAACCGTGCCCGCCGCGGTCATCATCATCGGAAAGGCACGGCCATATTCGTTCGCCGCCAGCAGCACCGCCTTGTAGCCCGAGAGGTTGGATTGCGAGGACAGGATATCCATCGACTGCGCGCGGGTGATCCGCGGCATGAATTCCATCGCCAGCGCATCAATGCCCAGCTTGGCATAGGC